>DVIP01000175.1 GCA_018711225.1 Candidatus Cryptobacteroides intestinipullorum
GTTCTCCCCTACGCCAGGGGAGAATTTAAGAGGGGTGACACGTAAAAGGAAAGAGATTTCGCAGAAATCGTAATGTCAGTTCGACGAAGTCTCTGATACTGAGTAGAATAATTCGTCGAACTGACGTTAAAGTATATAAAGGTTATGAGAAAAAACATTGTTGCCGGCAACTGGAAAATGAACACCACTGTTGCTGAAGGCGTAGAACTCGCAAAGGCTGTTGCAGCCGGATCATCTGAAGTACCATCATCCGTAGAACTTATCATCGCCCCTCCTTTCACCCACCTCGTACCGGTGGCAGAAGTAGTAGGCGGCACCAGAATCGGCCTTTCAGCCCAGAATTGCGCTGACAAGGAAAAAGGTGCATACACAGGTGAGGTTTCTGCCGACATGCTTGTGTCTGCAGGATGCAAATACACCATCCTCGGCCACTCCGAGAGAAGACAATATTACGGAGAGACTGATGCCACTCTGGTGGACAAGGTTAAACTCGCCATTTCAAAAGGCCTCTCCCCTATCTTCTGTGTAGGTGAAAATCTGGATGAGCGTGAAGCCGGCCGTCATTTCGACGTAGTGTCAGAGCAGATAAAGAATGTGCTCTACACCCTTTCCGCAGACGAAATGGCCAAGGTAATCATCGCTTACGAGCCGGTATGGGCCATCGGAACAGGCAAGACAGCCACTGCTGCCCAGGCACAGGAAATCCACGCATGCATCAGGAAAGTGGTTGCAGATAAATTCGGTGCCCTCGCAGAAGAAATCACCATCCTTTACGGAGGAAGCTGCAAGCCGGGAAATGCAAAAGAACTTTTCGCCTGCCCGGACATCGACGGCGGACTCATCGGAGGCGCAGCCCTGAAAGCTGAAGATTTCATAGCAATCGCGCTTTCATTCTAGAAAATGTACTTGAAATGACAATAACGTTGCGCCGGATTTGCAATCCGGCGCAATCTGTAAAAACAGACACAATCATGAAAAACACAATTATGGCAATGGGAGCATTTGCGGTACTCGCGACATCCTGCGCCCACAACACGGAACAGGACCTGCAGGCCAAAGTCGACGAGTATGCTACCGTCGAAGTAAAGTCCCCTCTGATCGAAAGCCTTTCCGACAAGGACAAACAGGTCCTCAACCTTCTGCGTGAGGCCGGGAAGATTATGGATGACCTGTTCTGGATGCAGACATTCGGAGACAGGACAGAAATGGAAGTAATCGACAAGCAGGCGATGAAAGATTTTGCCATGATCAACTACGGGCCGTGGGACAGGCTGGAAGACAATACTCCGTTTGTCCCTGGATACGGAGCCAAGCCGCTGGGTGCCAACTATTACCCGGCAGACATGACTGCCGAAGAATGGGAAGCCTTCGATGATCCCGACAAGGACAGTCCGTATACTGTAATCAGAAGGGATGAAAACGGAAAACTCAAATGCGTATGGTACAGGGACGAGTACAGGGAA
Organism: Candidatus Cryptobacteroides intestinipullorum; assembly: GCA_018711225.1. Classification (GTDB taxonomy): domain Bacteria; phylum Bacteroidota; class Bacteroidia; order Bacteroidales; family UBA932; genus Cryptobacteroides; species Cryptobacteroides intestinipullorum. Next base: position 1,464 of record DVIP01000175.1, read on the forward strand.
AAGCTCGCACAGGCCTGCCGTTATATGGAAGAGGCTGCCGCCATCACTGAAAACGCCGGCTTGAAGAATTATCTTACCAAGAGAGCCGAGGCATTCCGCACGGATGAGTACTTTGAAAGCGACATGGCCTGGATGGACATGAAAGACAGCAAGATAGACGTTGTAATAGGTCCTATTGAAAATTACGACGACAAGCTGAATGAATGCAAGACCTCATACGAATGCTTCATCCTTCTGAAAGACGAGAAAAGAAGTCAGGAACTCGAAAAATACGTCTCGATGCTGCCTGAACTCCAGAAAATCCTGCCATGTCCGGAAGAATACAAGACATTCGTTCCCGGCACGTCATCAGACCTCAATGTCTACGATGCCATATTCTATGCCGGAGACTGCAACTGCGGAAGCAAGACAATAGCCATCAACCTGCCTAATGACGACAGGGTACAGGCCCTGAAAGGAGCCAGAAGACTTCAGCTGCACAACAGCATGAACGCCAAATTCGGAAAAATCCTGCTGCCGATAGGAAGGTTGCTCATAGAGCCGGATCAGCAGAAACACCTGCGTTCCGAAGCCTTCTTCTGGAATGTCACGTTCCATGAGGTGGCACACGGACTGGGTGTAAAGGAAACAGTAAACGGGAAAGGCAGCGTGGATGAAGCCATGGGCTCTGAAAAGACCACATGGGAAGAAGCCAAAGCCGACATTCTGGGACTTTTCATGGTCTGCCATCTTATAGACATGGGCGAAATACCTCTTATTTCCAAGGAAGACGCCATCACGACATTCATAGCCGGACTGGTACGTTCGGTACGTTTCGGCTCCGCATCTTCACACGGAAAGGCCAACATGATGTGCTACAACTTCATGAAGGAAAACGGAGCCTTCTCCCGCAACAAGGACGGCCAGTACCATATTGATTTCGAAAAGGCGCTTAATGCGATAGACGAGTGGGCAGGACTCATAATCAGAACGCAGGCTACAGGTGATCTGGAATTTGCAAAGACTTTCTCCAAGACCCACGCTGTAGTACCTGAAGCCCTGTCTGCCGACATAGCCAATATCAACGCACACAACATACCCCGCGACATCAAGTTCGACTTCGTGTGGTAAGTTCCATCGGCAATTTAACCGGGCCGATCCAAAAAAGAACAGCCGGATTTGTAATCCGGCTGTACTCATTTAAAATCAGTCTGTACCTTTGTTTTTCCGAATATCAGGACTTATTCCTGACTCCCGTCACCGGATGTCCCGTCATCAGGCACTTCGATAACAGGCGGAATTATATTGACCTTGAATTCCTTTACCTGGGACGATGAGCCCAGATAATTTTCGTTGGCGCCAACGAACGTGACCGTATAGGTTCCCGGTTCCTCGAATGAATATTCGAAACTTTCGGTATAGTTCTGCAGGTTCTTGACCACGACACCCTCGTCCGGTTCTATGGTCAGGAATGCCCTCGGCACAGAAAATATCCACCCGTTGCAATAATGGTCCACACCGTCATTTTCGGCTTCAGTACCGGGATTGTCGATATAATAACCTCCAGCAAAAACTATATCCTGCGTCGCATCCAGCCTTATGCTGCCGTTGCCGTCACTGACCAGATACGGATTTTCAATAGCTTCATCCAGCATTATGGTCTGCCCCATCATGGATTTGACTGTATAAGTCATCACCGCATCACCGGGGAAATAGACACTCAGGTTTCCGTTCAGCCAGTATGTATCCATGAACAGCTGCTCTCCCGGCTCAGGCTGCGGAGGATTCCAGTAAAATGCCAGACAGAAGTTATTCAGAATGGCATTGTCGTCCAACTTTACCGAAAGCGTATCATACACATTGCTTTCAGCCTTAGGCTTGCTGTAAGGTATTCTTGTCCAGCCTTCCATGCCACCGTCATACATGGCAGTGACAGTCGCCCTGTCCGCTGCAGCATCATTGCCTGCAAGTCCGCTGAACTGGTCCGTATAATATATCTCCAGCGCATCTGTAGATCCCTGACGGTGCTGCACCTGCATGAACAGTACAGCCGAATCTACTGTTTCAGCCGTTGTCTGATAACGGTCCCTGTACTGGTACTCATGGCCGGATTCCCCGCTGTAGAAAAGCAGATTGTCCGGATTTCCCTTTATATTGAAAACAACAGGATCTCCTGCCTGATATGTATTGGAAGGATCCAGCGTCACATCGAAATCCACATCTGTGTAGATGTTTGCCTGTTCGCATCCTGCTATGGCAGGCAGGACAGCGAGTGCTGCAAAATATGGTATCAGTTTCTTCTTCATGTCAATAAATGATTTTTCAATGATTCTACCACAGCGGGTTCTGCTCAAGGGCACTATTCACGCCCAGTTCTATGGACGGTATCGGAAGGACAACATGGCGGGACTGTACAGCGGAAGCCGTGTTGTAAGCAACCGATGATGTATTGCCGCCTCCCCAGTTAGGATCCTGCGTATCCTGGAGATATCCTTTCATGGATTCCACGAATATTCCCCATCTGATCAGATCATACTTGCGGAGGGATTCGAAGCAGAGTTCGCGTCCCCTTTCATTGCGCACGAACTGACGGAAATCCTCCTGTGAAGAATATTCGGAGAAAGGTCGTGTCGATATGCCGGCCCTGTCCCTGACCTCCTTTATGCAGTCATAAGCGGTCTGGTCAGGAGCGCCGTAATATTCATTGCTGGCCTCTGCATACATAAGCAGCACGTCAGCATAACGAAGGATCGGGTAATTGATAGGTGTGTAAGTCCCCCTGTCACCCTTTACACCTTCATACTCGGTCTCCCTGCGGTACTTTCCGCAGTTTCTCACGCCTCGTGCTATGGACGGCCAAGTCTCGGTAGTATTCGGGGAAACCCTGTACGGAGTGCGGTCTATACCCGGACTCCATTCGGTAGTAGTCCCGTTCGCCTTAAATGTACCGCCTGCATAATTGTAAGGACACATGTTCCAGAACTGGCGTTTGTCCCAGTGCACACCGTCCTTGAGTTCGAGAAAACCGTTCTCCGTCCAACTGTTGACATAATCCTCAGGAACGCTTTCTCCAGGGAAGAAATCTGGCAAGGATTTGTTGAGATTGCTTTCCCCTCCGATCTCATTCTCTTCATCAGTCCTGTCCGTCGACCAGTACAGTTTCCACAACTTCAGCGAACCGTTGTACTGTCCATAGGCATAATTGCAGTTCACGTCATCATATGTTCCCACATCGGCGGAGCTCTGCAGGCCAATCAAATCGCCTATACGTCCGTTGCTCCAGCTGTCGGAACTTGAACGGTTTCCGAGGAAATCAGCCTCCCACATGGACTCATTGTATTCCTTGTCATATTTGTCGGATATCATATTTATGAAAATCTGCGAATAGTCCGGATTCAGAGTATGTTTCCCGCAGTCTATCACCGCCTTCGCGTATTTCATGGCCTTTCCGAAATATTCGTGCTTGTCGTCATCAGTAGTGCCGGACACGGACTCACCGGCCATGAAAAGATAAACCCTGGACAGAATCCCGCACATGGTAGAAGGCACCACCCTGGATGGGGCATCAGAAAGGTCCTGGGATGCAAGAATAGATGCCAGAACAGGATCCGGAGCTGTAACATCCTCGGGTACGGAAGAGCCGGCCTCTTCTTCAGACGAGTCCGCTTCACCCGACGATGTGTCTGAACCGTCTCCCGTTTCCTGGTCCTGACCGTAGAAATACAGGCATTCCTCCATCTCTCCGGCAACCCACTTCAATACGTCAAGCTGCGGTGTGGCAGGACAGTTCGTCTCGTCAGCGAGCGTTATGATAGGAGTATCCCTCAGCGGCACGTCACCCCACGCCTGAGCCAGGATAAAATGATAGAAGGCTCTCAGGAAACGGGCCTCGTTGTAATAGGCATGATCCGTGTCGAATTCCGATTCCGCCACCGCATCCATGAAGACATTCGCATTGTTCACACCCTGATATATCTCGGTCCATGCAGAATAGATTTCCTGGGATGTAGCATCATGCCTGTACCATACGGAATTGTTGCTCGCCGTCGCCCTGTTGTAATAACAAAGGTCATCAGTATTGGAAAGCATCAGAGAATAATAGTTCCCATAAAAACCCTCATTGCTGATGACTCCGTAAACTCCGGCCAGACCGTAAAGAAGCTCCTGCCTGGAAGTATAGAAAGACTCTCTTGTAATCACTTCCGGCTGGACATCCAGAAAACTGCAGGAAGCTGCGCCCAGAAGAGATGCTGCTAAAATATATATCTTTTTCATCATATAGTTCTCCCTCCAAATCAGAATGTGAATGAAACTCCGGCTGTCAGTCCGAAAGCCCGTGGATAAGCAGACCAGTCAAATCCTGGTGTCAGGACAGAATTTCTGGTAGACACCTCAGGATCAGGACCGGAATAATTCGTCCATGTCCATATATTGTCGGCCGATACATATACCCTCATCGTATCGAAATGCATCTTTCTAAGCGCGCTTCTCGGCAGAGTATATCCCAGTGAGACGTTCCTGAGCTTGAGGAATGATCCGTCCTCGACCACTCTGGAGGAATACACGAACATACCTTCTGCTCCGATACGGGGAATATCACTGTCAGGATTGTCCACGACATCGAAGCGGTCCGTATAGGAAGCCAGCTGGTTAAGATTCGAAATGGAGCCGTTCTCGAAAATCAGTCTGTTCGCGTTCAGCACGTCATTGCCGTAACTCCATGAAAAGAATATGTTCAGGTCGAAGCCGTAGAAATAGAAGGTATTGCCGAAACCTCCGGTATGGAGAGGCTGCCCGCAGCCTATTATCGTACGGTCATTGTCATCCACGATACCGTCCTGGTTTATATCCCTGTATTTCGGGTCACCCGGAGCGATTTCCGACTTGGCGACACTTGAAAGGTACGGCACGCCGTCCTTCAGGGAATTTCCTATGAAATCATCGGATTTGTAGGTTCCGTCATAGATATACCCGTACATCATTCCGGAAGGTTTTCCCACTTGGGTGATATAAGGATACTGGCTGTTGAACCTCTGGTCCCACGAAACGGACGTAAGCAAGGACTGCTGGCCTGTAGTAAGGGCAGTAACCTTGTTGCGGTTGAATGCGATATTGAACGAAGTCGTCCACTGGAAATTCTTCCTGTTTATATTCAGTGTCTCCAGAGAAAACTCCCATCCCGTATTGCGCATGGAACCGATATTCATCATGGCGGATTCGAAACCGGATGAAGAAGGCATGGTGGCGTTCAGAAGCAGGTCGTATGTATTCTTCATGTACCAGTCCGCAGTCAACTTTATCCTGTCATTTTCGAAGAAAGTCAGGTCCAGACCGGCATTCCACTGTTCGGTAGTCTCCCATCTGAGGTCAGGATTGCCGAGATTCCCAGGGAAATATCCGGAAACAACCTCGCCTCCGAACACATAATCCCCGGTCTCGCTGCTTCCCGGCAGTACGGTAATCTGAGGATAGAAGTCATAAGGAGTGGACGTCCTGTTGTTACCGGTAAGGCCCCATGACAGACGCAGCTTTCCGTTTTTCAACCATCTGCTGTCTTTCAGGAGGTCCTCCCTGTTGAAGTTCCATGCGAGGGAACCGGACGGGAAGTAACCCCACTGGTTATGTGTAGGGAACTTGGAGGAACCGTCAGCCCTGAATGAAGCCGTCAGATAATATTTGTACTTGTAATTATACTGGAGCCTGAGGAATCCTGACATCATTCTCCAGTTGTATTCCCATGGAGTCACCGTCTGATAATGTCCCGTATGCATGCCGTTAAGCCCCAGGGATTCAGTCGTCATGTTCGTAGACCTCGTCCCCTTGTAGTCATTCGTCTGTCCCTGGAAAGTCAGACCGCCCAGCAATGTGAGATGATGCGTCCTGCGGATATGCTTGGTCCAGGTCAGTGTATTCTCGTTCAGCCAGGTAACCCAGTTCGTCCAGTAAATGGCGCCGTTTATGCCGTTTCCTGAAGGAGAACCTTCATATCCCGTATATGTCAGGGTTCCGTTGAATTCCTCCCTGCGTCTGTTCTGCATTGTATATGTCCCAGTCACCTTGAGCACGAGATCCGGAATAATGGTGTATGTGAGTCCGAGCTGCGCATTAAGATAATCCTGTATTGTTTTCCTGTACTCGTTCCTTACAGACAGCGCCGGATTGAACCTGTAGTCGTTTGAATCCGCGATGTCCTCGTCGATAGGCGACATGAGGAATTCGTCATCTGAAGTCGTGTCCCACAGAGGCTTTACTGGACGGTAGCCCCACACGGAATAGATAAGCCATCCTGAGGCCGACGAAGACTGCTGAGCCGCAGTAGGATTCGTACCGCTTGTGACCGATCTGGAATAATTTACATTCAGGTCGGCCTTGATCTTCTTGCCTATATTCTGGGAGAAATTGATTTTGCCCTGGTATCTCTGGAAATTGGAATTCACGATAATACCGTCCTGATCCAGAACAGAGAAGCTGGCTGCATACCTGTTCCCTGCTTCCTTGCTTCCGCCGGAAAGGGAAACATTGTAGTTCTGCACCAATGCGGTCCTGTATATCTGGTCCTGCCAGTCGTATGTACGTGCATTCCGGTAATCATCCACCGTATAGAGCGTCTCTCCGTTGTGCGTAAGATAAATATTGGTGTTGCCTGAGGCTTCATACATGTCTGTCTGGAAGTCAACGAACTCGTAGGCGTCCATCAGGTCTATCTTGTTGTAGATCTTGTTTCCTGTCCAGGAAGCGCTGAAAGTCACCTTCGGTTTTCCTTCCACGCCCTGTTTGGTGGTTATCACTATGACACCGTTCGCTCCCCTTGCTCCGTATATGGCCGTCGCCGAGGCATCCTTCAGGATATCAATTGACTCAATGTCAGCAGAGTTGAGGGAAAGAGCAAGAGAACTCTCCGAAGGGAATCCGTCTATCACATACAGAGGAGCGGAACTCTGGGTCAGGGAGTTGTTGCCTCGGATGGTGATATTGGCCTCCGCGCCGAGGGAACCGTCTGACGTCGATACTACCACTCCGGCCACGCGGCCTGTCAGAGCCTGGTCGAAGTTCGTCACGGGCGCCTTCATCATTTCGCCCATATCCACCTTGCTGACAGCTCCGGTCAGATCCCTTCTGGTCACAGAACCGTAACCGACACTGACCACTTCGGCCGCATCCAGAGAAAGCTGTTCCTCGGCCATAGTCACATTGATAATATCACGTTTAGCCACAGTCTCCTGGACTTCCTCGAAACCTAGGCAAGAGAATACGAGTGTCGCAGTCGTCGGAACCGTTATGGAATAATTTCCATCCATATCCGTCACTGTTCCATTGGAAGTGTTACCCGATTCAAATACAGTCACAGCGACAAGCGGCTCCCCCGCCTTGTCGGTAACACGTCCCTTGACATCAGTATTCTGGGCCGACATATCCCACACGGAACCTGTGAGCAATGCCAGCATTGTCAATAGTACAGTTAGTTTATACATCAGTATGAGTATTAATTAGATGTTGAAATTTGGCTATAGTCTGTTTCATATTTTGCGCAGCCGGAACTCTACGGGCTGTCCGTCGATGCACACCGCCTTGACTGTGGTCCTGCCGTTTCCGGAAACCGCACTGACGGCATCGGATGTCCCCTGCAGCTCCCAGTTTCCGTCTATGACAACATGTTTCTCTATCGGCTGGCTCGGCTGCGGAGTGGTATAGGCCTTCTGGGTGATACCCAGATCCGGAGTGCAGATACTCATTACCACATTCCCGTCTTCTGCAGTCCTCTCCATAACCATGGTCTCCGCATCTATCGAAAGTATCGGAAGATACGGCCTGGCCTCCTTGCCTGACGGAAGGGCTGCAAACCCCTCAGCAGACGCACCGCTGTCGTAAGCCTCATAGCAGGCGTATGCAGTGATGCCGGTAGCATGGTCATTCACGACATGGGCGGCATTGTCCCGGCGGATGACAGTATAAGGAAGCTCCCTGGAGAACTTTTTCACATCCTTGGAGGCAGGCTGGACAAGCATCATATACTCGTATCCGGCATTCTGTGGAGACACGCCGTGGTCGATATAAGCCGTGAGGAAATCTCCGGTCCCCGTCTTCTTCTTGGTGTCCGAAGGTGATGTCTGGTTCTGCTTGACGACTGTAAGCCCTGCCGCATCCGGAATGATGAAATAGTTTCCGAACAGGTCATTCAGCACCGCCTGTCCATCTCCCGCAAAACGGTATGTGGAAGGGAACGGGAAGTCTCCGAAATAATCATCGTTTATATCCACTATCAGGCCTTCCTTTTCATCCATGCGCTCCTGGAAAAGCGTAGTCTCTGTAGGATAGCCGTAATTGGATGTATTGGAAATGCCGCTTCCGATATAAATTATCCTGTTGTCGAAACAGAACACGCTCTTGGTGGCAGTGGCTCCGGCGCAGAAATTCTCCCTGTCCTTTTCCACGTAAGTGAATGCCATCATGCCGTTCCGTCCTTCAAGCGAGGAAACGCCCGGGAAACGTGAGTCATTCCGCTCCATCAGCGTGCCTTTCAACGGACTGTCAAGCATCTCGAAAGGCAGGTGCACGGACGTAGCCCCCGGCATTCTGTTCCAGTCCCAGCCTTCCTGTGAAAATCCGCTCGCCTTGGCGGATACCGGCTTTCCGGAACCGATAAGCTGCACAGTACCGTAACTCTGGTAACGTCCGAAACGGTTGTCCGCCGCATAGATCTCGGCACTCCATACATCGGAATTGTAGGCTTTCAGAGAAACCATCCAATTATCCCTTCTGTGGATTCCCAGCGCGGCATAATTCAGCACGAAGAAGCCCTCTGGAGCTGCGGAAGGCGAAGTAATCTGAGCCTTTCTGAGAGCGGCAAGTGTTTCAGGGTCGTCTCCGCCCAGGTATATGTACGCCCCGCCAAGCTCGGGATCCGCAGACAGCCCGGACCCGGTAAGGTCTCCGAGAAGAGCCAGAGAAGCGAATGCCTCTATATCCGCTTTCGGGATGGACCCGTTGAAAGGATGCCTGCCGCAGATGCCCACGCCCCAGTCAGTAAGATTGCAATAATCGCGCATTGTAAGCAGCGCATGCTTGAATGTCCTCCGCGCATCCTCGGTTATCACGAAATCCGTTCCCTGGACATAACGGCAGAAATCACCGACCGCGGCAAACGCCCCGACGGAATATGCAGGATAATGCCCGCCGTGATGGAATGACGTTCCGTCCGGCTTCAATCCTCCAAGCGTACCAGGAGAATACTGAAGGGAGCCGGAAACCCACCTCGAAAGCGCCGCAATCTTGGCATACCTTGAATCAGGATCCGGATCCATCATGGCGGAAATGACCTTGGCGTCAAGCAGAGTATGCCAGCTGTCCAGAATCTCGTCCCTGCCGTAAACGAAAGGAAGCCTGGTCTCCTGAAGGCCGCTCCAGTATTCAAGCACCTTCACATACTCATCAGTCTTGCCGGCCGCCGCTATCTGGTCACGGAGCAGCCACATTCCCCTGTAGAGTTCCCGTATCTGATACCCGTAATGGTGGTTCGTTCCCTGACCGCTTCCGTAAGCGAAACCCTGGTCTATGGCATGGTCCATTATGTTTATGACCTTCTCGACATTCGCCGTATTGCCGGTGTAGGAATAATCCTGTGCATAATAGTAAATCATCTGTCCGATGAACCGTATTCTCATCTCCCCCAGGGAATTGTTGAACTCGTCATCGCTCAGCAGAGGGGCGCCTATGACAGATCCGTCCGGTAGCCGGTGGATATCATATTTGGCATAGGAGTCATCCGCCCTTTTGAGCAGGGTGCCCTTCACGTAATTCTCGCTTGAATTTCCCGCCTTGACGGTCTTGTCAAGCCTCTCTTCCACCAGTTCCAGCATCTTCATCTGCTCATCCGTAATCGGAGAGGTTTCAAGCTGAGGATATTGCTCCCACTCCCACAGACGGCACCAGTGCCACATATTGCGCTTGAGGTTGTAATTGTTTTCAGGAATCTGCTTGTCAGGCGTGATCTGGTCATGGAGCTTTTTAGTGGAGAAAGTCAGCCTGTCTATATATATGGTACCCTCCGGCACAGTCGCAGGCGGCACTACTGTCATCCTGGCAACGTTCGTAGCCCGCTCTTTCGGCTTTTTGTCCCCGTAATGCCCGTACGGTGAAGGCATGTCGACATATTTCACCCAAGCAGTGCGCCAGCCCTTGAAATCCATATTGAAATCGAAATGGCATATTTCCTCGTCATTCCAGTTCCAGAATGTAAAACGCAGCGGCGCATCCATAGGGACAGGATTATATATCCACACCATGATACCGGCTCCGTTCACCTTCATGGATGCCTCGATATCAGTGCAGTTGTTGAAGACAAGCGCAGCCTGCCCCATCCAGGAAAACTCCAGCGATGTCTTTCCGTCCTTGAACCTGTCAGAAGAGGAAACCGCCTCCCCGTTACCGTTCACACGTACAAAACCCGGTATGCCTTTCTCGAAATTGTATTGTGAATTGATTGCGGCATTTAGCATCATGGAGCCGACACATGCAAAGACAATACAGAAAAAGAATCGTTTCATCTGGTTATTAATTATAATGTATTTCGCAAATATATCATTATTTTTCCAAAGAGACAAAGGGTCACAAGACAAAAAATCAAGTATTTCAAGTTTATTTTGACCGAATTATAATTTTGACTATATTCGCCTAATCATATCGTGTGACCGTTCACGGAATAATGATAACAGAACCCTGAAAGACTTTAACAACTCAAACTATAACTAAAATGAAGCTAAAATTCCTTTCAATTCTGGCACTGGCGGCATTTGCAGTGCAATGCGCACCTCAGACAGACATCATCAGCGAGAACGTGGACAATGCCAAAATACAGCTGAAATATCTTCTGGAAGCATCCGAAGCTGGCGATACTGTCAGAATACCTTCCACCTACCAGAACGGAGAAATAGTCTATGTTCCGGTGGACGACTGGGTAAGCGGATTCTTCGCAGGTACACTGTGGTATATGTACGAACTTACGGGAGACGAATACTGGGCCGACCATGCGCGGAAGCATACGGAAATCCTGGACACCATCCAGTACCTGAAATGGCATCATGACATAGGATTCATGATATATGACAGTTACGGGAACGGGCTGAGGCTCAAGAATCCTGACGGATACAAGGATGTGATCGTAAATGCGGCGAAATCGCTTTCCACCAGATTCAGACCGGCTGCCGGAATCATACAGTCATGGGATGCCGACAAGGGATGGCAGGCGAACAACGGCTGGAAATGCCCGGTCATCATAGACAACATGATGAACCTGGAACTTCTGATGAAAGCCACGGAATTTACCGGAGATTCCACATATTACAATATTGCGGTAAGCCACGCAGACCAGACCATGAAGAACCATTACCGTCCAGACTACAGCACTTACCATGTCGTGGACTATGATCCGGAGACAGGTGAAGTAAGGGGACGCTATACCGCACAGGGCTATTCGGATGAGTCGGCATGGGCCAGAGGACAGGCATGGTCACTCTACGGCTATACCGTAATGTACAGATACACAGGTGACAAGAAGTATCTCGAGCAGGCTGAAAAAGTGGCTGATTTCATTCTGAACCACCCGAACATGCCTGAAGACCTGATACCGTACTGGGATTTTGACTGTCCGGACATTCCGGATACATACCGCGACGTATCGGCAGGCGCCATCATGGCCTCTGCACTGTACGAACTCTTCGGATTCACCGGGAACGACATGTACAAGGAAAAGGCAGACAAGATGATTGAATCCCTCTCAAGTCCCGCATACCGTGCAGCACAGGGAACCAACGGAGGCTTCATACTCATGCACTCTGTCGGCAGCATACCGCACGGAAGCAGTATAGATGTCCCTCTCAATTACGCGGACTACTACTTCCTCGAAGCTTTGATCAGAAAAGGAAACCTGGAAAAAGGTCTTGCACCTGTAAAATACTGACATGCGAAAAGCAATCTGCATCCTCATGGCCTTGGCGTCCATCACAATGACCGGCGCCAAGGTCGTTGATTTCGACCCCGGAAGCGGAATACTTTCATTTGAGGAAGGGGTCGTCCCGGCCATACCTGGAGAAGCCTCCGTACTGACTGTGTCCGATGCACATTTCAAGTTGGGAAACAAATCGCTGGAATGGCATTGGAAAAGGGCGGGGGCCGAATTCCATATACCGGGGAACATACCGTACCTGGCGGAAAACCCGAATCCGAAAGAGACATCCGTATCTACTTTCGTGTTCTGGGTATATTCTCCTTCTGCTCTGGAGGGAAATCTCCGTTTCTCGTTCATGAAAGGGGAAAAGGAATGCTGCCACTTCGATTACACACTCGGATTTACGGGATGGAGAGGTTCCTGGGTAGCCTTTGACAGGGACATGGAAGGGAATCCGGAAGAAGGTATGGACAGGGTCATAGTGTCGGCTCCGGAAGGATGCGAGGAAGGCACGCTTTATTTCGACGGCGTCATCACGTCTGCCTTCGAGGATGTGCGTCATCATACACCTGACTGGCAGACACCGTTCGTAAACAAGGACACGGATTCGCATTGGCTGGTGCTGAACAACAGCTGGAACCTGAAGCTTGACATCCCTGAAGAAACGTCCGTGAGCGACGAGGAAAAGAAAGGGCTTGACGCCATACGCGAACGCTTCATCCGGCTGGTCACTGCCGGGAAAAAGCCGTGGAGCGAAGAAAAGGTAAAGGAAGTATATGAAAGCTACGGCATAACCGAAAACGGGGACGGAACGATAAAGGGCAAACCGATATTCTTCACCAGATACGGTGAGACATACATAAATCTGGGCATCAGCGATGCCTCCGCACGCTTCTCGGAAAACGGCCAGCTCTTGAGGCAGGCCAATGACAATCTGCTGCAGTTCGCCGTGGCATGGCTCGGAGCAGATGACTCCGGAAGCAAAGAAAGAATCGGGGAAATGTACCTGAACCTGACCAGACACCTGCTGGACCAGGGGTTTGAAGCCGGAAGCGGACTCGGCACTGTCCATCATCTGGGCTACAGCATGAGGAATTTCTATACGGCCCCTGTCATCATGGGCGAAGTGCTGGAAAAAGCCGGTCTGGACGGGAAAGTCCAGGCAGCCATGGAATGGTTTTCGGGAGTGGGGGAAGTCAAGACCGCTCCAGCAGTACCCGGTATGGACATAGATGCGTTCAACACGTCTCTTATGGGACGTGTAGCTTCGCTTATAATGCTTAAGGACACCCCATACAAGGCCGCATACATGAAAGCGCTTTCAAGATGGGTGGACAACGGTTTCAGGTATGCAGACGGGCTGAATCCGTGCTTCAAGTCCGACGGCACCGTCATGCATCACAGGAAAGCTTACCCTGCTTATGCCACAGGAGGATTCGACGGGGCCGTGAATGCGGTATGGATGCTCCACGGGACGTGCTTTGCCATTTCGGAAGAAAGCCATTCGATACTCAAGAACGCTCTGCTGGAAATGAGGTTCTACAGCAACAGGGAAACCTTCCCTCTGGCCATGTCCGGGAGACATCCGGACGGAAAAGGGGCTCTGATTCCAAGACAGTACGCACTGCTTGCCGATGCAGGTTCGCCTGACAGGAAAGATTCCGTCGACAGGGAACTGGCTGCAGCATATCTGAGATTCGGAGGCGGCGGAGAATACGGTAAAAAATTCAAGGAAGCCGGTATACAGGCAGAACAGGCTCCGCAGGGATGTCATGTATACGGATATAACTGCTCTATGTCCCACAGGAGAGACGAATGGCTGGTGACTTTCGCAGGACACAGCAGATATCTCTGGGCTGCGGAAATCTACAACGGGGCCAATCTTTACGGACGCTATCTCACTCACGGAAGCATGCAGATAATGGCAGATCCGGAAGAACATGTCTCCGCCATCGGTTCCGGATTCCAGGTGGACGGCTGGGACTGGTGTCACATACCGGGGATCACGGCGGCAGCTATCCCTATGGAGGACATGCAGGCCAATGTGCTGAACGTGGATGAATTTTCCGGATACGAGGAAATGCTGCTTTCGGACGAATGGTTTGCCGGCGGCGTGAGCCACAAGGGCATGGACGGTATGTTCGCGATGAAACTGCATGAACATGACAAGTACAACGGCACCCTCCGCGGCCTGAAATCATTCTTTGCCTTCGGAGACAGGATAATCGCATTGGGATCGGGACTGGAAAACGGGCTCAAGAAATCCGGACTGCATACCACACTGTTCCAGAACAGCCTTCCTGAACCGGAACAGTCAGACACATTGTTCATCAGGGGCAGCCGTGTAGCCGTTACAGACAGGTTCGGAAATGCATTCATCGTGAAAGATGCCGACATCGTAATGACCATAGGACTCCAGCATTCATACCATGAAGAGTCGGCCAAGCCGACGGAAGGATGGTTTGAAAAGGCTTATATCAATCACGGGAGTGTCATGAAAGACGGCAGCTACGAATATATGGCAGTCGTGCATGCAGACTCCCTGAAAGTCGCAGAATATGTCGAAGAGCCGCCTTATGAGGTCATCCGGTGCGATGCTGACGCACATATCGTCTTCGACAGGGAAAGCGGGACAAAAGCATTTGCCGTCTTCCGTAAAATCGGAGCAGAAGACGACATGATACTGAAGGAAGCCTCCCCTTCCCTGATAATGTACAGCGTGGAAGACGGGACTATGACACTGAGCGTAAGCAATCCTGATCTGGCACTGTACAGCGGGTCGAGTGACGAAATCTTCGATGAAGAAGGGAAACGTGTCGAACGCAGCATTTACGGAAGGGAATGGGTAAACAACCACTGCTCCCCTACCACAGTAAGGGTGGTACTGGACGGAAACTGGAATGTCGCCGCAGGAAGCACACCGGCAGTGTCGGCAAGACGGCTTCCGGGCTACAGGACAGAACTTGTCTTCACTACAGGTGAAGCAAGGACAGAAGAAATCAGTCTTATCAAGACAAAATAGACCGACAGAAATGGACATGAAAAAATACTTGGTACCGTTTTCAGGGCTGGCTCTTGCGGCATGCGGGAACAATGTCCGGGAAATGCCTAATGTCATCTATGTATTTCCGGACCAGTTCAGGAACCAGTCGCTCGCCTTCTGGAATGAAGACGGATATTCCGGGAACGTGAAATGGACGGCGGATCCGGTGCATACACCGAATCTGGATCGGTTTGCGGACGAATCGGCTGTATTGTCCCGTGCGTTCAGTACATGTCCGCTGAGCAGTCCGTACAGAGGGATGTTCCTTACAGGCATGTACCCGGAAAGAAGCGGTGTGACCCTTAACTGCATGGCATTGAGACCGGAAAGCACTCTGAATCCTGATGCAGTCTGCATTTCCGACGTATTTGCCGCGAACGGCTACAGTTGCGGCTATATCGGAAAGCTTCATGCCGAAACACCTATGAAAAACGATCCGGCCAATCCGGGGCACTATGTAAGCGACCGCAATCCCGAATGGGATGCCTATACGCCGCCGGAAAGAAGACACGGTTTTTCTTACTGGTATTCATACGGGACATACGACGTGCACAAGGATCCGCATTATTGGGATACTGACGGCGTAAGACACGACCCGGAAGAATATTCGGTCAGACACGAGACCGACAAGGCCATAGAATTCCTGCGGAATGAAAACGGGGAGAGAAAGAAGGACGCACCGTTCTTCCTGGCTTTGGCATATAACCCGCCCCACAGTCCCTACGAAAGTCTGGACGACTGCATGGAGGAAGACTACGATCTGTACAGAGACATGACTTATGAGGAACTGTATGTCAGGGAAAACGCGGATACCACCCTCTCCAAGGCACCGTCCGCAAGATACTATTTCGCCAATGTCACCGGTGTGGACAGGGAGTTCGGAAGGCTGCTGGACGAACTCGAACGGCTCGGACTGGAAAAGAACACCATAGTCGTCTTCACCTCGGACCACGGAGAAACCATGTGCAGCCAGGGAACACTGGATCCTAAAAATTCGATATACACGGAGTCGTTCAACGTGCCGTTCATGATAAGGTATCCGAGGAAAATCCGGCACAGGGTGGATTCCACCATGCTGAGCACCACGGACATCATGCCTACCATGCTGGCACTAGCCGGATTGGAGGACAAGATACCACATACGGCCGAAGGCAGGAATCTCGCTCCGGTGTTCCTGGAAAACGGAAAGGAATGCGATATTCCGGATGCCGTCCTCTATATAAGGAATCTTGACGGGAAGAAAGACAAGGACGGCATCGTACACGGTATTTTCCCGGAGGCAAGAGGAGTGAAGACAGGGCGCTACACCATGGAGATTGCCATAGACCGGGACATGAATATCAAGCGGGTCCTTATCTTCGATGACTGGAACGACCCGTACCAGATGACGAACATACCTTACAGGGAAAATCCGGAATTGTTCGCCGGACTGTGCGCCGAACTCAGGGAAAAACTGGAAGAGGCGAATGATATATGGTACAGGGAAGGGATAATGGACTCCCTGGGGCTATGAAATGGAAATGACGGCCTGTGATGAAAACCCGGGCCATTGAATACATTTTGATTGGATAACTATAACAGCTAATAACATGTTCAACAAATTTTATCTGGCAACAGCCTGTCTTGTGGCCCTGGTACTCGGACTGAGTTCATGCACAAACACTGAAGCTCTTGAATCCGAGTTATCAGATCTGGAAGGCAGAGCAGAAGCGCTTGAAAAGACAGTATCACAGGTCAATGATAATGCGATATCCGCATATACGTTGATTACTGGAGGCCAGATCGTGATGGAAGTAAATGCACACGACAACAAAACTGTTTACAGTCTTGAGCTCAGCGACGGTTCATCCATAGATATCTACATCACCGCAGAAGGTGAAGGTATCACCCCTATTGTGGGAGTGGACGAGGACGGACACTGGATTTACTCGATAGACGGTGGAACTACCTTCACTGTAGTGGAAGGAACTGAGGAAGATCCTGTGGCAAACTCAATCCCGCAGTTCAGAGTGAATTCGGACTATGTCTGGGAAATCAGTATTGACGGCGGGTCGACATGGAGCGAAGTAACCGATGCCGACGGGAACAAGATGGCTGCAAACCCCGACTTCAGCAGTTCTTTCTTCACCTCTGCAGATTATGATGAGGAAAGCGGGGAACTCGTACTCGTGCTTGCTACCGGACAGACAGTCAACATTCCTGTCTACCAGGACAATACCATGACCGTGGAAGGCTATGAGGAAAACATGTACATCGGTCCGGGGGAAACGATTACCATGGGCGTGACATTCTCGGAAGATGTGGCTGATGCAACCATACGCACATGTCCGGAAGGATGGAGAGTGCAGATAACAGAGGAAGGAGACTTTCTGGTGACGGCATCGCTTTCCGGCACGGAGGGAGAAAATACCGTGGAAGTATGGCTGCTTTCAGACCAGCAGTACATCAGAAGATACACGTTCACCTTCCTGTACGCGGACATAGACCCCTCCACTTGCAATGCATGGCAGGAATTCGTACTGGATGACGAAAACAATGTTCTGCTCGACTTCTCATACGCAGGATATGACCACGGGGAGACCGCACCCCCGGAAGTGACGGTCACAGAAAATGCTGACGGGACATGCACGGCAAGCAACGGCTATACCGTATATAATATTGAGGCATACGGAGCGGACGGCACAGATGATCTCACGGACAGGAAAGCATTCATCAATATGCTGACTGCGGCGTTGGGTACACCGGAAACCAACACAGCAGGAGACCAGATGACATTCCCGCATACAAATGCCGCAAGAAACATAATATTCTATTTCCCGGAAGGAAATTTCATCCTGCATACCGAGGCTGACAACGACACGGAAAAAAACAAAAGTGTCTCTGTCCTGATCCGTGGAAGCAATATTATCCTGAAAGGCGCCGGGAGAGACAAGACAACGCTGACCATGCAGGATCCCAACCTGCCGAGCCAGGGAGAGAGCGTGATGTACTCGTCACCGGACATGATACAGTTCAAGCACAATACCGGAGTGCAGACAGGGAAAGTACTTGCGACTGTCACCGGAGATGCCAAAAAAGGAGACTTCTCCGTGACCGTAGGAGGGACATCAGGTCTGAGTGAAGGAGACTGGGTCTGCCTGTATATGAAGAATACGGATCCTGAAGTCGTGGCGGAAGAACTTTCGCCATATACGGTAGGGACATCGGATCAAGGGGCGAAATGGACAATCGCCACCGAAGGAGTGACAGTACAGGATCTCCATCAGGTCAGGTCCGTAAGCGGCAATACGGTGACATTCTATGAACCGATAATGCATGAAGTGAAAGCAGCCTATGACTGGACGATAGTAGGCTACCAGCATTACGAAAATGTCGGTGTGGAAGACCTGACTTTCGAAGGAAACGCCAAGGAAAGCTTCGACCATCATGCCTCATGGGAGGATGACGGGGCATACAAGCCTATAAGCATGACCAGACTTGTCAACTCATGGATGAGAAGAGTGGATTTCGTCAGCGTCAGTGAAGCCTGCTCTGTAATAGAGAGTGCCAATGTATCGGTATATGACTGCGAAATCTCCGGGACACGCGGACATGCCGCTATCAGATCACAGGCCTCATCCAGAGTATTCATCGGCGCCGTAAAGGACTTGGCTGAAGGTTTCAAGATGGATGACCTGGGACATGATGTAGTGGGAAGCACTGTGGAATGGACCGGACAGTACCATGCCGTAGGGGTCTCGAAACAGAGCATTGGGGCAGTCTTGTGGCGCAACCTGTGGGGTCCTGACGGATGTTTTGAATCTCACGCCACACAGCCGAGAGCGACACTTATTGACTGTTGCGAAGGCGGATGGAAAAGATGGCGCCAGGGCGGCGATGCAGTCCAAATGCCGAACCACCTTGCAGATCTCACAATATGGAATTTCGACAATACTACGGCCTACAGCGGCACATGGATATGGTGGGATTCGACTTCCTATTGGTGGAAATTCCTTCCTCCTATTGTTGTAGGCTTCCACGGGGAAGCCGTGACTTTCGACGAAGATCAGACTCTCAGGATAGAAAGCAACGGCTCGCCGGTACAGCCGGAATCCCTGTACGAAGCCCAGCTTGAACGCAGGCTCGGGACAGTACCCGGCTGGCTGACCGCACTCAAGGCATTATAACAAACGAAAACCGACAAAAATTAAAACATATACAGCAATGAAACTGCATTTTAAAAATATCACAAGTTATGCTGCAGCATTAGTATGCGGAGCCGGACTGCTTGCATGCACGAACCTGAGCGAACTTGAAGACAGAGTAGACTCTCTCGATAACAGGATTACTGCCATCGAAAACCAGATTTCGACACTGCAGGACAATATAAATGCCATCAAAGCTCTGTTTGAAGGGCAGATATTCATCACTGAAATCAGTACAAATGATACAGAAGATGAAATATACATTACAATGTCAGACGGGAATACATACACCATAACGCAAGGACAGATAGGGAATACTCCACAGATTGCCGTCGATGACGAAGGATACTGGATTGTCAACTATGGTGACGGATACCAGAGAATTACGACGACAGTAGGTGATGAAGAATTGGAAGTGACATCCGTACCGCAGTTCAGAGTCAACGATGAAGGCTATTGGGAAATCAGCACTGATGGCGGGAAATCATGGGAGACAGTGACCTACACCGACGGAACCACGCCAGTGCCGGCAGTAGGTGACGGAGGGGACTTCTTCCAGGACATTTCATATGATGAGGAAACCGGCGAGCTCAGCATCACCCTTTCAGACGGCAACACCTATACGTTTACTGTCGCTACAGACTTTGTGTGTCAGATTGTAACAGATGAAGATCCGGTACAGTTCAGCCCTGGAAGCAAACGGACATTCGATGTCACGATGCGCGGTGTACAGACCGTATATATTGTCAAGCCGGACGGGTGGAATGTATCTCTCGAAGGTGAGGATGCAGCCGATCCGGATACCGAGATAACAGCGACTCTGACTGTCGAAGCACCTGCAAATACAGCGGCAGGCGTAAATACCAAAATCAGCGCAGATTCAGACAATGACATAGTACTCCATGCCGTAGCTGCGGCAAGCGACCGTTCCATTTTCGCCAAGATGACAGTGGAACTAAACATAACTACGGTTCCGGAAGTCACCATAGAAACCGGAGAAGTTACCGATGCCAGCATTACATACACCGTAACTCCTAATGAAATGGCCACATCATGGAAATATATCCACCAGCTTGCAAGTGCAGACGCACCTACAGCAGAAAGTGATGGATGGACTGACGGCACAGAGACCACTTTGACATTCACTGACCTTGAGGCTGTCACGACATATACCCTTTATGTCCTGCCTGTCGGAGAAAGCGGCAACGGAGAAATAGTATCGGCTACGGCAACTACTGACGAGACACCTATTGACAATTACTATGAAGCATTCATGGCTGGAACAGACATAGTCATAGGAGGTACCGTCTACAACAAGAGCCAGTTTGACGAAAATAATATTGTGCATTGTACCGGAAGCGTCAAATTCTCATCATCAAACAATGGACAGATCCTATTTGTAGACCCGGAATGTACGATTGAAGAACTCGGAAATATGACAAATGCAATCATTATCGGAGACAGCCCTGATTCAAGGCCGACCATAACAATAAACACCTCCAGATATCTCGTGCCGTCATCCGGGGAACAGTCCAGGCTTATACTCAAGAATATCAATATAGTACCTGGAAGTTCCATCAAAAACTACATGTTTACGGTCAACCAAGATTATGCTACTCACGGGGCATTCGGAGAACTAGTATTTGACAACTGCGACATAACGATGTTTGACGGGAATTTCTACAGTATCTCCAAAGCGAGATATCTGGACAGATTCGTAATGGAAAATTGCAGAATAAAGACATATGCTGACAACGGAAACCGCTTCATCATACATACGGCAAACCAGGAAAATGTTTTCTCTGAAATCATATTCAGGAACAACGTATTCTATTGCGAATCCGGCATTACATTGTCATTCAGGCTCTTGAGTGGATCTGCAGACACTAACAACAAGACGACAGCAGAAAGTATTACCGTTGAAAACAATACATTTGTAAACGCTGCTCCGACAAACTCATCAATGATAGTGGCATCAACGATAGGAGAGGCTATCTTCAAGAACAATCTGATGTTCTACAACCAGACAATCTCTACCGAAGGAAACAACCTGACCATCTTGTTTGGTACGGCAGAGGACAATGCAGGATATCCTGCGACGACGGACTGCACGGACAATATTGTTTACCAAGGTTCCAATACAAAAGGATATAACATGTTCTATTCCAGCGGATACACTCCGGCAAGCGGCCAGGCGGAAAATCCTGAAATCATCACAGATGATCCTTTCGCAGGCGGAACATTTAAGCTGGAAACAGGAACATTTATTCCGAACAGTACATACAGCAGCTACGGCGCACAGCAGTAGCCGCTACGGGACGGATCGGCACAGACAGGCGGCCATTGTCTCTAATGGCCATGGCCGTCTGCTCCCGCTGCTGCCTGGCAGCAGCATCTGACCAGTCATTGCTATCCGGGGCTGTATCAAAATTGAATTTTGCGACAGCCCCTTTAATGTGCATAAGAGTGGATGAAATGCATGGCGCTGAGGGTGAGGACGAAGAAGTTTACTCTCGTAAATGACAACAGACACTATGAAAAAATTTGAGCTATATGTTATTCTGGCCGGCATTGTTCCGGCATTAATGGCCTGCAGAGTCGAAGAAGAGAACCTGTCGGGAAAAGAACGGGTGCTGATGACATTTACCGCCGGGGAAAGCGCCGGGTCTGAAACCAGAACCACGATTGACGGGACTGACGTTTTATGGACAGAAGGCGACCGCATATCCATATTTGACGGCAGCGGGAACAACTGTTTCTCCCTCATATCAGGTGCCGGGACCAATACAGCCAGATTCTCCGGATATGCTGTTCCGGATGAAGAATACACGGCCGTTTATCCGTATTCGGAAGATGCTGAATGTGAAAACGGAATAGTGACATCACTCCTCCCCACAACGCAATACTCCACTACGGACGCGTCATTCGATACCATGCTGAATCCGTCGGTGGCGAAAACATCGGGAAATATCCTGAATTTCAGGAATGTCGCCGGCATCATACGGGTAAATGTCAATGGTCTTGCCGAAGGTACAGAAGTGCAGAGTATTGAGGTCAGGGCGGACAGGAGTCTGACGGGGAGATTCTCGGTAAATACCGAAAATGAAGAATATTCGGCTGTAGCGGCACCTGTGACTGATGAAAACCTCGGTGCCGAACTTGAAGGGAAAGACGGAGGGAAAATGGCAGAAGGGCCTTATCACATCGTCGTCCTGCCGGGGACATATTCTTACCTTACCGTGACCGCAATACTGTCCGACGACAGCCATATCAGAAAATCGTTCGAAAATGTGGAAATCAGGACAGGAGGTGGTGTAAGCCTGCAGATGGACGCATCCGAAGCCGTACCCGGACTGCCGGAAAGGGACCCGTACCAGGACTTTCTCGACCGGAACGAGAACAACTTGCTGCTGGATTTCTCCTACGCCGGCTATAATCACGGAGAATCGGCTCCCGAGGAAATAATCATCTCAGAAAATTCTGACGGGACCTACTCTTCGAGCAACGGCTACAAGGTATACAATATCGAAGATTACGGTGCTGACGGAAGCGACGGGCAGAGCGACAGGAAGGCATTCCTGGATATGCTCGAAGATATTTTCGGGACTCCGGGGAAAAAGGGGACACCGAAGACTCAGATTACCTTCCCTAGCAGAAATTCAGCGAAAGCAGTACTCTATTTTCCGGAAGGGAATTTCATACTTCATACCGAAGATGACGATTCCGTCACTACGGACGGCAGCCGCCTCAGCTTTACCATCCTCGTCAGAAGCGGCGATATAGTCATGAAAGGTGCCGGAAAAGACCTGACAACCATAACCATGGACGGGAAAAACTATCCGGATGATCCTGATGTCCTGTATTCGTCGCCTGACATGATACAGTTCAAGCACAATACGGGAATACAGCCAGGGACTGTCCTGGCAACAGTGACTGAGGACTCGCCCAAAGGTGCGTTTTCCGTGACTGTAAGCGGTACAGGACAGATACAGGCAGGCGATCTGGTATGTCTCTATCTGAAAAACAATTCACCGGACGTAGTGGCTGCGGAACTGGAGCCGTATGAGGCAGATCCTTCATGGGTCATGGCTGGAAATTACGGTGTTTCGGTACAGGACCTGCACCGTGTCAGGGCCGTGTCAGGAAATACGGTGACATTCCACGAACCGCTGATGCACAGTATCGATGCGGACTGGAACTGGACAATAGTAAGATACCAGCATTATGAAAACGTGGGAATCGAAGATCTTGCCTTTGCAGGACATGCCAAGGAAGGATTCATACACCATGCGTCGTGGGAGGACGACGGGGCATACAAGCCGGTTAGCATGACCAGGGTCGCCAATTCATGGATCAGGCGTGTAAGGTTCGACAACGTGAGCGAAGCATGCTCGATAATTTCAAGTGCGAACGTATCCGTATACGATGTCACCATAGAAGGCAACAGGGGGCATGCCGCCATCAGGTCCCAAGGCTCGTCAAGAGTCTTCATCGGTGCATGTACAGACAACACCTGGGGTCTGGATCTGATGGAGTCCGGGAAAACCCCGGCAGGTGAAGGCACAGTACAGACAGGACAATACCATACTTTCGGCGTCTCGAAAGAGAGCATCGGTGCCGTCCTGTGGAGAAACGAATGGGGTTCGGACGCCAATTTCGAATGTCATGCCACACAGCCGAGGGCCACACTCATAGACTGCTGCACGGGAGGCTGGAACATGCTCAGGGCCGGAGGCGACAGCAACCAGATGCCGAACCATCTGGATGACCTGACTATCTGGAACTTCAATGCCACGAACAATTCACATACAGGGACATGGATATGGTGGGACAGCAATTCCATGTACTGGAAATTCCTGCCGCCAGTCATCGTGGGATTCCACGGGGCGGAGACGGACTTCGACCAGACTCAGGTGAAGGCGGAC
Organism: Candidatus Cryptobacteroides intestinipullorum; assembly: GCA_018711225.1. Lineage (GTDB taxonomy): Bacteria > Bacteroidota > Bacteroidia > Bacteroidales > UBA932 > Cryptobacteroides > Cryptobacteroides intestinipullorum. The sequence continues at coordinate 25,539 of DVIP01000175.1, forward strand.
ATAAGCCACGGCTCTCCTGTCACTCCGGAATCCCTGTATGAAGCCCAGCTGCAGCGTAGACTCGGATATCTCCCATCCTGGCTGCAGGCCCTCAAATGACAGCATTGCCTCGGCAATTACAAGTAAACTTGCATTGCTCTCGGCTTCTGCGATATTTGGCTTCGCCACATATCCTGTAGCGCCTCGGCAATGCAAATCAAACAAGTTTGTTTGCATTGCTCTCGGCTTCTGCGTATATTTGCGTTCGTAAAAGAAATGACACCGATGAAGAATTTTGTAGAGGAACTCAGATGGAGAGGCATGATCCAGGACATCATGCCGGGAACAGAAGAGAAACTTATGGAAGGTCCGACTGCCGCCTATGTCGGCATTGACCCGACAGCAGATTCACTGCATATCGGGCACCTTGTAAGTGTAATGATTCTTAAACACTTCCAGAACTGCGGGCACAAGCCGTTCGCACTTGTGGGAGGGGCCACTGGCATGATAGGGGATCCGTCCATGAAATCCCAGGAAAGAAACCTGCTGGACGAAGAGACGCTTGCACACAATGTGTCCTGCATCAAGGCACAGCTTTCCAGATTCCTGGATTTCGATTCGGACGCACCGAACAGGGCGGAACTGGTGAACAACTATGACTGGATGAAAGGCTACTCTTTCCTGGATTTCACCAGGGATATTGGAAAGCACATCACTGTCAACTATATGATGGCCAAGGACTCGGTCAAGAAACGCCTTTCTTCCGAATCACGCGAAGGAATGTCTTTCACGGAGTTCACCTACCAGCTTCTGCAGGCCTACGATTTCCTTTATCTGTACGAACATAAGGGATGTACCCTCCAGATGGGAGGAAGCGACCAGTGGGGCAATATCACCACGGGAACCGAACTTATACGCAGGATGCTCGGGAAAGAGGCTTATGCACTCACCTGCCCTCTTATCACGAAATCCGACGGAGGAAAATTCGGGAAGACGGAAAAGGGCAATATCTGGCTGGATCCGGAAAGGACATCGCCTTACCAGTTCTACCAGTTCTGGCTGAATGTATCGGACGAAGACGCCGCGAGGTATATCAGGATATTCACCATGCTGACAAAGGAAGAGATAGAGGCCGCCATAGAAGAGCACGCCGCTGCGCCGCATCTGAGGACTCTCCAGAAGCTGCTCGCCAAAGAGATAACCGTAATGGTCCACGGGCAGGAAGAATACGACAGGGCTGTGGAAGCCTCGGAAGTATTGTTCGGCAATGCCACCTCGGAGACATTGAAACATCTGGATGAAAAGACTTTCCTTCAGGTATTCGACGGTGTTGCCACTTTCGAGGTGGACAAGGACAAGCTTCCGGCCGGTATTATCGACCTACTGGCCGTAGAAACCCAGGTTTTCCCTTCCAAGGGTGAATGCAGGAAGATGATTCAGGCAGGCGGAGTCAGCATTAACAAGGACAAGGTGACCGACATCAACGCCATGATCGGGCCGGAGCAGATTATAGGAGGCAAGTATATTCTGGCACAGCGCGGCAAAAAGAATTATTTTATTATCAGAATCAGATAATTCCTGTTCAGGGCCGGCGGATTGCGCCCGCTCAGGAAATACAGGAAACAAATAACGGAGACAGGAGGGAATATGGAAGAGAAAAGTACCAGACAGCAGAAAGTGGCAAAGGAACTGCAGCGGAATTTCGCGGAAATCATCCGGAGCAAGGGGATGGCGGCATTTGACGGGGCAATGGTGACTGTAAGCGGGGTGCGGATCAGCCCTGACCTGTCTGTAGCCTATATCTACGTAAGCATCTTCCCGTCCGAAAAGTCCGGGAAAGTGATGGGAATCCTGAACGAGAACCTGAAAGCACTGAGGGGCGAACTCGGGAACCGGGTCGGAAAGCAGCTGAGAATCATACCTGAAATATCATTCTTCCTCGACAGTTCGCTCGACTATGTGGAACATATAGAGGAACTGCTGAAAAAATAACCGGAATCACAGAAACATGAATCTGCCGTTCTTTTTCGCCAGACGATACCTGTTTGCAAAGAAATCCCATAATGTGATAAACATAATCTCTGCAATCAGCGCTGTCGGCATAGCCATAGGAACGGCGGCTCTTGTCATTGTGCTGTCGATATACAACGGATTCGACGCCCTCATAAAG
>DVIP01000176.1 GCA_018711225.1 Candidatus Cryptobacteroides intestinipullorum
ATTCCCTCGGAATCATGGTATTTCTTTTTTTGCCGCTTGGCAAATTTGAAGTAATTTTGAACCCCTTTTCGCGGAATAGACCGAAAACATGGAGATACTGGCGGAAAGCCGATAATAAAAACACTATGACAGTTTGTATTGCAGAGAAGCCGAGCGTGGCGAAGGAAATAGCGGACGTCCTGGGTGCGACGACGAAAAAACAGGGATATCTGGAAGGCAACGGATATCAGGTGACCTGGACATTCGGACATCTCTGCACCTTGAAGGAGCCGCACGACTATAACGCCAACTGGAAAATCTGGATGCTTTCCGAGCTCCCCATGATACCGCAGCGATTCGGTATCAAGCTGATAGACAATGAAGTGTACGGCAGGCAGTTCGAAATCATCCGGACTCTTTTCGAAAAGGCGGACGAAATCATAAACTGCGGTGATGCCGGACAGGAAGGTGAACTCATCCAGCGATGGGTCATGCAGAAAGCCAGGGTGAAATGCCCCGTACGCAGACTCTGGATATCATCCCTCACGGAAGAATCTATAAGGGAAGGCTTCCGTAATCTCAGGCCGCAGGACGATTTCAGGCTGCTCTATGAAGCGGGGCTTGCGCGTGCCATCGGCGACTGGATTCTGGGAATGAACGCCACCAGGCTCTATACGCTCAGATATGCCGGAAACAGGCAGGTGCTTTCCATAGGAAGGGTCCAGACGCCTACTCTGGCCATGATAGTCAGCCGCCAGGAGGAGATAGACCATTTTGTCCCGACACAATACTGGGAGCTGAAGACCGTATACAGGGGAGTGACATTCTCCGCCGCATCGGGAAAATTCGAAAAAAAGGAAGACGGTGAAAAACTTCTGTCGGAGGTTTCGGGTACGGACTTCACTGTCACCGGGGTCACTGAAAAAAAAGGAAAGGAAGCGCCTCCGCGACTTTTCGACCTCACATCCCTGCAGGTGGAATGCAACAGGAAATATTCGTTCAGCGCGGACGAAACACTGAAACTGATCCAGTCCCTGTACGAGAAGAAAGTCACGACATATCCGAGGGTCGATACTACATTCCTGAGTGACGACATTTATCCCAAGGTTCCGAAAATCCTGTCCGGACTGACGGCATACAGCGATCTTACGGCTCCATTGGCCGGTTCCGGATTGCCGAAAAGCAAGAAAGTGTTCGACAATTCGAAAGTGACGGATCACCATGCAATCATCCCTACCGGCGTTCCTGCCACATCCCTTACTCCAGAGGAACGCAAGGTGTACGATCTGGTGGCAAGGCGTTTTATCGCGGCATTTTATCCTGACTGCGAGATTTCGACCACTACGGTCAACGGCAAAGCTGCGGATGTGGCGTTCAAGGCTACTGGAAAAAGAATAATAAAGCCGGGCTGGCGTGTGGTTTTCAATGCTTTGCAGAACCAGAACACTTCAGAAGCGGATCAGGCGGATGACAAGGAAGACACCAATACGGACCTGCCTGAATTCAAGGCAGGGGAGAGCGGACCCCATACGCCCAAACTGAAGGAAACCTGGACGACACCGCCAAAACCTTATACGGAGGCCACACTTCTGAGGGCAATGGAGACTGCGGGAAAATCCGTGGATGACGAAGAGCTGCGCGATGCGCTGAAGGAAAACGGAATAGGCCGTCCGTCCACCAGGGCCGCCATTATAGAGACTCTTTTCAAAAGGAACTATATCAGAAAGGAAAGGAAAAGCCTTTATCCTACCGAAACCGGCAGGAATCTGATTAATACGATACAGGAAGAATTGCTGAAAAGCGCGGAACTGACCGGAATGTGGGAGAAAAAACTGCGCATGATTGAAAACGGCACTTACCGTGCCTCTGAATTTTTGGACGAACTTAAGGCGATGGTCAGGAAAATTGTAATAAATGTTCTGTCGGCGTGACTTTTGGCACGGATATTGATATATTTTCAGTCGTGCTGGTCAAGTGTGATCCAAGACACTTACAGCATGTTGGTTATTAGTTTTAGTGTTATTAATTATGTGGTTAGTATGAGGGTCTGCACGTGAGTGTCGATTCTCATTTTTTTATTCTCTTGTGGAAGCGCCATGAAAACATGAGGCCCGCACTTGTGAGACCTAGAGGGAAGGACATCCAGATGCCGGTAAGCCCCCATCCGCATACGAATCCGAAGAGATAACCTGCGGGAAGGGAAATCACGAAATAGGCTATGAAGGCGATAAGTACCACAGGCTTTACATCCGATATGCCCCTGAGCGCGTTCGAATAGGCACATTGCATTCCGTCGCCGAACTGGTATATTATAAAAGGTATGACGAGCTGTGCGACCATTGCCGCCACCTGCGCATTGTCGGAAAACAGATATCCCAGACTGTGGCGGAATGAGAAAATACCCGCTGAAACGACTGCAGCCATCATCAGTATGAGCTGGAAGCCCGCACTTGCCGTGTACCTGACGTTTTTCATGTCGCCCTGTCCCAGGAAATGGCTTGTCCTGACAGCTATGGCGGCAGCCATCCCGTAATAGAGCATGAATCCGAGCTGCCCTGTAGTCAGCATCACCTGATGTGCAGCAAGGGACAGTGTGCCGAGCCATCCGACCATGATTGTGGCCAGACTGAACGAGCCGGTCTCCATACCCATCTGAAGCCCTACCGGCCATCCCATCATGTTCAGTGTCCTGAAATCCGCCCTGTTCACCCGGCTGTTCATGAACCCTTCGCGGAAAGTGGCATACCGTCTGGAAAAGAAGAACATGCAGGCGAATATCAGCAGTGTCAGTATTCTGGATGCGAGTGTGGAAATGCCTGCCCCCAGAAGACCGAGTTCGGGACATCCCAGTTTGCCGAAAATCAGGCACCAGTTTCCGAAAATGTTGAATACATTGCCCAGCAGGAGAATCCACATGGGGGTGACAGTATCGGAGATACCGTCGGCGAACTGCTTGAACGCATTGAACAGCAGAATCGGAAGCAGGGATATGAGAAGCACTATGTAGTAAGGCCGGATTAGCGGCAGGAGTTCCTCCGGCTGCCCGAGCCTTTCCACATTCAGGTACAGAATACCCATGAGAAGGATCAGAAAGACAGCCACCAGTGAATTGGCGGCAATACTGTTTTTCAGCATCCTTCCCACACCGCTGTGGTCCGACTGGCCGAAGAGCCTGCCGACCAGAGGGGTAAGCCCATAAGAAAACCCCGTCGAGAAAATAATGACGAGGTTGAACACGTTGTTGACAAAACTTGCCGCCGCGAGTCCGTCAGTGCTGTAATGTCCCACCATAATGGTATCGGCAAAACTCACCAGGATGATACCCAGCTGCCCTATTATGATGGGGAGCCCGAGGCTCAGCAGCGGTCCGTAATGTCTTGCATATCTGTTATAGAAGTTTGTCTCCATTCATTGTCGCGAAGAATTCTTCGTTTGAAACGGTCTTTTCCAGACGGTCTTTCAGAAATTCCATGGCTTCTACAGAATTCATGTCGGCCAGATAATTTCTCAGAATCCATATCCTGTTGCTCTGTTCCTGTGTATAAAGCAGGTCGTCGCGCCGGGTGCTGCTGAGTGTGACATCCACGGCAGGGAAGATGCGCTTGTTGGCGAGTTTCCTGTCAAGCTGCAGCTCCATGTTTCCGGTACCCTTGAATTCCTCGAAAATCACATCGTCCATCTTGGAGCCCGTATCTGTCAGGGCCGTGGCAAGTATGGTGAGCGAGCCTCCGTTTTCTATGTTCCTGGCAGCTCCGAAAAATCTTTTCGGCCTGTGCAGTGCATTGGCGTCCACACCTCCGGAAAGCACCTTGCCCGAAGCCGGCTGGACTGTATTGTATGCACGTGCCAGACGTGTGATCGAATCCAGGAAAATAACCACGTCATGTCCGCATTCCACGAGCCTTTTGGCTTTTTCGAGCACCATGTTGGCTACTTTCACATGTTTCTCTGCAGGTTCGTCGAAAGTGGAGGCCACGACTTCCGCCTTTACGCTGCGCGCCATGTCGGTCACCTCTTCAGGACGTTCGTCGATCAGAAGGACTATCATGTAAACCTCAGGATGATTGTCTGCGATGGCATTCGCTATGGCCTTGAGCAGTACTGTCTTACCTGTTTTCGGCTGTGCCACGATAAGACCTCTCTGGCCTTTTCCGATAGGGGTGAACATGTCCACGATCCTGCATGAAAGGTCGTTGTGTCCGTGTCCGAGCAGATTGAATTTCTCGTTCGGGAAGAGCGGAGTCAGGAAGTCGAAAGGAATCCTGTCCCTGATAAATTCAGGAGTGCGCCCGTTCACATATTTGATTTTTACGAGAGGGAAGTATTTGTCCCCTTCGCGAGGCGGCTTGATCTCTCCCGTGACCATGTCTCCTGTCTTGAGAGCATTGGCCTTGATCTGTCCGACAGACACGTATATGTCATCTGGAGAATTCAGGTAATTGTAGTCGGAAGAACGCAGGAATCCATAACCGTCAGGCATTATTTCCAGTACTCCGGTAGCCTCCACGACACCTTCGAATTCGATTTTCTGGTTCTGGTTCTGGTACTTCTGCCTCTGCTGGTTCTGCTGCATGTTCCTGTCCTGCTGCTCTCCCTGTCCTGCATGGGCCTGGTTCCCTTCATCGTATTTTCTTTCGTTCCCTCTGTTCTGGGTGTAGACAGGTGTCTGGACTGTCGCAGGAAGCTGTTCCCTGGCTGCGACCGGTACGATCTCCACGGAAACGGGTTCTGCGGATTCTGCACCGGCAGGCCTCTGTATGCGCGCCCTTTTCTTTCTTTCAGGTCTTGCCTCAGGCATTGTCTGGCGTGCATCCTGTTTCTGGATTTCATCTCCGGAACCGGCTGCGGCATCTGCGGAAACTGCGGCGTCGGTTTCCTGTACGGCAGCCTCCTGTGCTGCAGCAGGTTTGTCCGCGTTCCTGGTCCTTGTCTTTCTCTTTTTCTCCTGGACTTCCTGATTCTGTCCCTCAGCTACGGCTGCAACAGCTGTCTCCGCTGCATTGTCGGCAGCTTTCCTGCCTGGCTTCCTGCCTCGGGTCTTTTTCTCTGCTGCAGGCTGCGGAGCAGTCTCTGCCGCGGCCTGGGCTGTCTCGGCGCCTGAAGGCACGGCTGCCGTCTGGACCTTCTGCTTTTTCGGACGGCCCCTTTTAGGCTTTTCCGGGGCGTTCTGGGCGTTCAGCGCCGCTTCCTTGTCCAGTATCATATATGATATCTCCTTCTTGTCCATCTTTTTACCGACATGGATGCCAAGTTCCTTCGCTATCGCGCGGACCTGCTCTACATCCATTTCATTCAAATCGAAAATATTATGCATAGTATGTTATATAGTCCAATGAAACCAAAATCAAAACAATGGAAAAAAATCTAAAAAAGGTGAACAGGAACTGCCGGAAAGGTCCCGCAGACTCCTTATTTAATAGAATGTTTTTTCAAAGACCTGGCAAAATTAAAAATAAAATTTGATTTTCCCAACTTAATTGTCCCAATAACTTGTACTCTTCTTGAATCTGAGCAGGTCGGCCAGGGCTGCCGCATTGGCTGCTATCCTGAATGACCATGATTCCCATTTTCCGTTCGGAATCCAGGAGAATGTTATATTGAAACAATGCAGGTCGTAGGTGGCGCTCAACTGTGTTGTCGTCATTTTGAATGCCATGATATCGAAGTTCGTGGTCAGCTGCAGCGACAGGGCAGGCGTAAGCTTCACGTTTCCCGACACTCCCAGGGTCTGGGTATGCCTGTGGTTGGTGATGAGCTGGTCGTTCGATCTCTGGTAGGATCGGCTGTAACTGTATGAATAGTTGAAGTTTACAGACCACGGGACATTCGGGTTCATGTAGTACAGCCATCCTCCCGGAATGTATTCTCCGGTCACAGGATGGTAATATATCCTCGTATAGTATGATGCAGGGTTGCCTCCGGCCTGTGCGCTTCCGTCATTGCCGTTTATCTTTCCTTCTCCGGAGAGCGAATACGATACCGACGCAGAAGCGTTCGTCAGACGGAGGGGCTTGCCCCAGCCTTCGGTCTGGACATTGAACTTGTTGTACTTGCGGCCGTTCTCGTCCACCGCGTACGGGTCGAAGTTGAGGTTTCCGCTGATACCTACCTTCCCGAATACGGATGTAGACATGGAAATGCCTATGTTGCTCATGTTAAGCGAATCCGCCAGGAAGTTGTACCCGGTGCTGAGTGTGAGCTGGTCGATCAGCTTTATCTTTTTCTCACCTTTTCCAGTGGTGTCCCTCAGGTCCCTGACCTTGGCTTCGAGGTTGTTTCCTATGGACAGGTTCATCGAGGCTGTCCTTCCTTTTGACGGCGGAGAATACAGCTGGCCCGCGTAGATATTGTAGTCCAGACTGTGCTGCTCCCCGCTCTTGTCCGTATAGTTCAGGGTTCTCCATCCGTTGAAATATTTTCCTTTTTCAGGACTGAACGAGAAGGAGACAGACGGGGAAATGACATGCCTGATGGCCTGTATCTTCCTGTGTTTCCCGAAATTGAACAGGCCGTAGAGCCTCGTGTTCATGGACAGGCTTCCGGAATAAGTGTGTGTCGCCCCGAATGTCCCGAACTGCTTGCCTTCTATTTCCTCCACCTGGTCCGTGTCGGGATTGTAAACCTGTTCCGTCGAGCGGAAGAACCAGTTCATGCCGTAGCTTATGCTCGGAGTGAAGTTTATATATTTGAACAGCGTGAAATTAGGCAGACCTATCTGGAAACTGTGCGTCATTCCGTTCTGGAACTTGTCCAGGAACCCCGGCTGGTTGAACTCCGATGCCTTGAAGTTTATCTTGTTCTGAAGTGTCGTGCTGTAGCCCAGTGAGAACTGTTCATAGAACTTTTCCTTTCCCACCCTGTTCTTCCTCTTGAACGGATAGAAACGGCTTACCGAGAACGTGAGGTTCGGAAGCGTGAAGGAATATGAGCTGTCTATGGAGTTCTGGTTGTGCAGCGCGTTTATCGAGAGATTGAATTTTCCGTTCCAGTTCTTGGAATAAGAGATGGATGACGATATCTGGTTCTGCAGGGCTTCGTCCACAGAGGTGGAGTTGTACCTGCTGTTCGACGGGCTGGAGAAGTTCACCGAAGCGCTGAACGATGTCCCCGGACGTGCCTTTGAATCCTGTGAATGGCTCCATTTGACACCGAAGTTCTTCATCTGCGTGAAGTCGGAACTTCCCCTTTCTCCTGTCTGGTCATTCGAATAGGTTATGGAGAAGTTTCCCGTACATTTGTAGTTCACCTTGTAGCGGGAGTCCACCTGTGCGCTCCATGAACCCAGGGTGTAGAGGTCCCCGGTAAGTGAAATGTCGAAATAGTCCCCGATGACGAAATACATGCCGGCATCCCTCAGGTAAAAGCCTCTGGCCGCTTCTTCTCCGAATGTCGGCATCAGGAGACCCGTAGCCCTGTCAGGTCTTTTGGGAATGAATCCGAACGGCAGTATCACCGGGAACAGGGGCACATCTTCTATCACCGGATAGGCGGGACCGAAAACCGTCTTCTGCGATGGCTTGGTCATGACCTTTGCGGCCGTAAGGTGGAGGTAATAGTGCGGGTGTTCCGCATCGCAGACCGTATATTTCCCTTTCGTGATGTTGATGGACTTGTCCGGCATCATCTTGATGTTCTGCCCGTGAAGTATGCCGTCCTGTTCCTGGGTGACCATGTTCGTGATGCGGGCCTTTCCCGTGTCGAAATTGTATCTCAGTTCCTCCATCGTATAGGTCTTGCCTCCCTGCGTCATGGTAGGCATTCCGGTAATGACTCCGGTGGAGTCTTTCGTACCCCTTGCGAATACGGTCTTGGTCTGCAGGTCGTATTCCATGTAGTCCGCGGTAAGCTCCATGTCACCGTATTTTACGGTCACCTCCCCATAGTAGTAGAGCATCCTTTTCCCGTCGGTGAAATCTTCTATGATGGAATCCCTGGCCGTAGTGAAAGCCGGCATGTCCAGAGAACTTTTGCTGAGCATGTCCAGTGAATCCTGCCTGGCTACGGAATCGGCAAGGGCAGTGGAATCAAGGACGGCCTGCATGGAATCGCTGATCACAGGAATGGAATCCGCCCGGGCTTCTGTCCGTTCAGCTCTCTGACGGCTGCGCCTGGACCTCCTGTCATCCTGTGACGAGACTGTCAGCGAACTGAGTATCAGCAATATGATCACTGCTAAAAACAGTTTGTCCCGTTTCCTGTTCAATGGACCTGAGTTATATTGTGACATTAAATATCTCTAAATTCAGCAAAATTTCGTATTTTTGCAAACTGCAAATTTATAACTAATTTCAATTTTTACCAAATGCTTTCTTGCTAATGAAAACTTCGGGCTGTATATGTAAAATCGCACTTCTGTCCATTTTCTTTGCGGCAAGTACCGCATTTGCCGTCACTGCATCCGCTGATGATGACCTGAGGCTCAGGACAGTGGTAATTGATGCCGGTCATGGCGGCCATGATCCCGGATGCGTCAGCAGGGACGGACGGGTGAAGGAGAAGGACATAAATCTCGACATAGCCCTGAAGCTGGGGTCTGGGATAGCCTCCGCCTGCCCGGATGTCAAAGTGATATATACCAGAAAGACCGACGTGTTCGTCCCCCTGAATACTAGGGCGGACATTGCCAACAGAAATAATGCCAATCTTTTCATTTCGATTCATGTGAATGCCGCCACTTCCACCCAGGCCCACGGTTTTTCGACTCACATTCTCGGCAACAGCAATGACCGGTTTTCAGACAATATGGATGTGGTGCGCAGGGAAAATTCCGTGATTCTCCTGGAGGAAGACTATACGACGACCTATCAGGGTTTCGACCCCAACGATCCGGAATCCTTCATTTTCTTCAACCTTATGCAGAACGCCTACTACGAACAGAGTCTCACTTACGCGGCGGAAGCTGACAAGCAGCTGAAGAAGGGTCCGGTCACTCACAGCAGGGGCATTTCCCAGAACGCTTTCCTTGTGCTTTGGAAAACCACCATGCCTGCGGTCCTGGTAGAAACCGGGTTCATGTCGAATGCGGCTGACATAAAGATACTTAATTCTTCCGAGGGACGGTCGGAGATAGCCAGAAGGCTTTGCGATGCCTTCAAGGCCTTCAAGGTGAAGTATGATGCCAGTCTGGACTATGCCGCCGAGCCTTCTGCCGCGGAGTCTTCGTCGGTACGGAAGCCGGAAGACAGTCCTGCGGAGACCCCTGCTGCAGTCCGTGACGGCTACGGAGTGCAGATTTTCGCATTGAGCAAGAAGCTTCCGGCCGGAGACGCATCTCTGAAAGGATATGAGGCTGATGCGGTGAAGGCCGGCAGTATGTATAAATACATTATAAGGTGTAATACGGCCGACGAAGCCAGGAAACTCTTCAGGAAAACAAGGAAAGAGTTCCCCGGTTCATTCCCGGTACAGATCCGCTCGGGTAAGGTGTCGGCATTGAAATAGGCGCACGGTTGCGCTCCGCTGCGGAAAATTCCCGCGGGACGCAACAGGCGGAAACGGAAAACATTGCAGAATATGAAAAAGGAACTGAAAATAGGAATACTGGCAGTGGCAGTGCTTGTCGCTACTTTTTTCGTCATCAATTTCCTCAGGGGAAAGGACCTCTGGAACAAGGAGTATGAACTGTCTTCCACATACGAGGATGTCCAGGGACTGCTGCCATCGTCCCCTGTGTATATAAAAGGCTACAAGGCCGGGACGGTGACGGAGGTGACATACAGCAAGGAAAAGGGTGCTTTCGATGTGCTCTGCACCATTTCGAGGGATTTCCCTGTGCCTGAAGATTCCAGGATGACAATATACAGTGCCGACCTGATGGGCGGGAAGGCCATAAGGATTGACATGGGCAAGTCCCCGAATCCTGCTGAAGACGGTGCCGTTCTGACGCCTGCGGTGTCGCCTGACATGCTGTCGTCGATAGCTGCCGGAATCGAACCTCTCATCAGCAAGGGGTCCGATGTCCTGGACAACCTGGACAATGCCCTCACGAACCTGAATCTCACACTTTCGGAAGAGAACAGGGAATCGCTGCGGAATATCATGGAGAATCTGGACCGGACCATAGCGGAAATAGAGCGGATAGCCGGTACCGTGGAGGGCAGGAAAGATGACATAGACAGTTTCATCGCGAATCTGAATGCCGTATCCTCCGGGCTGGATGCCATTATGGAAAGGGCGGATTCGACGATGACCGATATCCGGAGCGTGAGCGCCGGTCTTGCCGAAGCCGATATTGCCTCCCTTGTGGAAAACCTGGATTCGCTTCTGGTGAAAGTCCGCGGAACCGAAGGTACGGTCGGCCGCCTCATCAATGAAGACTCTGTCTACAATTCCGTGGATTCCCTGGTTTCGGACCTTGACAGGCTTGTAAGGAAAATAGAGGAAAATCCGAAGAAATATATCCGGATTTCGGTCTTCTGATGTCGTGTGAATGTGTTTTCGAGGCGATGATTTTATTTGGAATTATTCTAAATGGCTAAAATCGTATCTCTCAATGCCGTCAGTCGGATCGTAATTTTTAAGTAGTTGAATATCAATAATTTATAGCGCAAACGTTTGGGAAAATGCCAAACGTTTAGAAGTAAAAAAAACATAATATACAATAGGAAAACAATATTTTTCTAACTTTTTTTTCCTCATCTTTGTATCTGCTTTTCGGAAGATGGGACAGTTTTATCGCTCGTCTGTCTTTTCAGGTAAAAATCCGCTATAAATTATAATGTCAAAAGATACTCACATACTGATATGGAGCCGCTGTCTGAGGATGATTGAACAGATAGTGAACGAACGTGCTTTCGAGACGTGGTTCAAGCCTATTGTTCCCGAATCCTTCCAGAACGGGGTGCTTACAGTCAGCGTGCCTTCCGAGTTTTTCCGGGAGTATCTGGAGGAATATTATCTGGATGTACTGAAGAAGACTCTGAAGAAGGAGATCGGGGCCGATGCCAAGCTCGTGTACAGGGTGGCTCCGGTGCATGTGCAGCCTCCTATGGAGTATCCTGCCGCGCATTGCAACACTCCCCAGAACAGACCTATAAATGTCCCGAGTTTCAGGCAGGCCGGAAGTCCTAATCCTTTCGTGATACCGGGACTGCAGCAGGTCAGGGTCAATACTCAGCTGAATCCGAACTACTGCTTCGGGAATCTCGTGGCCGGCGAATGCAACAAGATGGGCATTACGGCAGGGGAGAGCATAGCCATGCATCCTGGAAAGACGGCTTTCAATCCGCTTTTCCTGTTCGGGGGTCCGGGGCTCGGCAAGACGCATCTCGCACAGGCCATAGGTATCGCCATCAAGGAAAAATATCCGGAACTCGTAGTGCTTTATGTTCCGGCCAACAGGTTCAAGACCCAATATATGGATGCGGTGTCCGTGAAAAACAACCTTACGGATTTCCTCGCATTCTACATGAAGATGGATGTCCTGATAGTGGATGACATACAGGACATGTCTTCTCCAGGGACCCAGAATGCCTTTTTCCAGATATTCAATCATCTTCACCAGTCCGGCAAGCAGCTGATATTCACTTCGGACAGGGCTCCGGTGGATTTGCAGAACTTCGAGGAAAGGCTGCTTTCGAGACTCAAGTGGGGGCTTTCGGTGGAGCTTCAGAAACCGGATTTCGCCACAAGGCTTTCGATGCTGAGGACCAGAAGTTTCAGAGAGGGAGTGAAGCTGAGCGACGATGTGCTGATATTCCTGGCCAGCAGGATTTCTTCCAATTTCAGGGAGCTTGAGGGCGCACTCATTTCCCTTATCGCCAATGCGACTTTCGATCACAAGGAAATCACTGTGGAGCTGGCTGAAAGGATTACGATGAACCTGGTGGGCGAGCAGAAGAATGATGTCACCATCGAGAAGGTCCAGAAGGCTGTGTGCCAGTATTTCAACATTTCCGTTGAAAATCTGCTCTCAAAATCGAGGAAACGCCAGATAGTGCAGGCCAGGCAGATCGCCATGTATATGAGCAGGAATCTCCTGAAATGCTCTCTGTCCACCATAGGTTCGGAACTGGGCGGCAAGGACCACTCCACCGTGCTCCATGCCTGTGCTACGGTACAGGATCTCATGAGCATAGACAAGACGTTCAGGCAGTACGTTTCCGACATAGAGAAGATGCTTGTGCCTGTCAGGGGCTGAAAAGTTCGTCGACCTGATACGGAGCAGGCAAACAGCCTGCGACAGGCCTCCCGGAGAGGGTCGTGAACGGTTTATGAGAATGTCCTGTGGACATTCGAAAGTGAGCAGCGAAGGAGGGTGACGCCCCTTAATAAGGGGCTGTCGCGGAGCGACTGGGGATTAAGACAATCGGATTTCCGGGAAATCCGTAACGACAGTTCGACGAATCCCCTGATGCTGAGTAAAATAATTCGTCGAACTGATGTTTTATTATGGATTCCAAAAAAGTACTGGACCTTTTCCGCGAGATTACGAAAGTCCCTCGCGAATCGGGTCACGAAGAGCAGATAATCGCTTTCCTTCAGCAGTTCGCCAGAGACCATTCTCTGGAATGCCGTACCGATGAAGCCGGCAATGTCGTCATCATAAAGCCTGCATCTCCAGGCTGCGAAAATGTCCCTGTGATAGTTCTCCAGAGCCATTCTGATATGGTGTGTGAGAAAAATTCCGGCGTGGAACACGACTTTTCCAAAGATCCTGTCAAATATGTCATAGAAGACGGCTGGATGATAGCCAGGGATACGACTCTGGGTGCCGACTGCGGCATAGGGATGGCTGCAGAGCTGGCTGTCCTACTGGATGAAGAGCCTTCCGGACGGATAGAATGTCTTTTCACCGTTTCAGAGGAAACAGGACTGGACGGGGCCAAGGCTCTGAAACCGGGTTTCATTACGGGAAAGCTTCTGATAAATCTGGATTCGGAGGACGAAGGCGAGCTGTTCGTGGGCTGTGCCGGAGGGGTGGACACTACTGCCGTATTCCATTACGGGCAGGAGCCGGTCAGACCAGGTTCCGGTCTGGCCAAGATCCGTATATATAACGGAATCGGAGGGCACAGCGGCGATGATATAGACAAGGGGAGGGCGAATGCCGTCCAGCTTCTTTTCAGATTTCTGTATTCTCATCCGGAGCTGCAGATATGCAGTCTGGAGGGCGGCAACAAGAGGAATGCCATAGCCAGGGAGGCTGAGGCGCTGGTCGCCGTTCCGGGGAATGATATCGCTTCTCTGGCGGAGGCTGTGGCGCGCTATCAGGCGGACCTGAGTGTGGAGTACGCTGCGGGTGACCCTGATTTGAAAGCGGAGCTTGTGCCTGCAGGCGCCCCGGAGGACGGGTGCTGCGCCATGGACGGGAAGTCGGCGGAATCGATTGTGGCTGCAATGTTTGCGGCCCCTCACGGTGTGCTGGCGATGAGCCGGGACATCGCAGGGTTGGTGGAGACTTCCACCAACCTGGCATCTGTCAGGATGCAGGGGCCTGCAAGTCTGCGCATTGGCACCAGCCAGAGAAGTTCCGTGACTTCGGAACGCCGTGCCGCCGCACTTAAAGTGGAAGCCGTATTCAGACTTGCGGGCGCCGAAGTGACCCATGAATCAGAATATCCCGGATGGAAACCGAATATGGATTCACGGCTTCTCCAGGTCTGCAGGGATTCATACAACAGGCTTTTCGGAACAGAGCCGGTGGTGAGGGCAATACATGCCGGACTCGAATGCGGTCTTTTCCTGGACACATTCCCGGATCTGGACATGATATCGTTCGGACCTACCATACGGGGAGTGCATGCGCCTGGCGAAAGGCTCGACCTGGTATCTCTGGACAAGTTTGTGGCCCTTTTGTCCGATGTTATCGGCACATATGCCTCCGGCCGGGAATGATCTTCACGCTGTTTTTTGATTCACCTCACGAAAATGGGAAGGGATTTCGGAGAAATCGTAACGCCGGTTCTACGGAATCTCTGATACTGAACAAAACGCCGAACTGAAGTAAATAACGATAATCCTATGGCATCTCAGATAGCTGTATCAATGCTTTCAGCCGATTTCCTGCATCTGGAGCAGAGCGTGCGGCTGGTCAACGGAAATGCGGATCTTTTCCATCTGGACATAATGGACGGGGTCTTCGTTCCCAATATTTCTTTCGGCTTTCCGGTGGTGGAGGCTATCGCTTCCGCGGCTCGGAAACCTCTGGACACCCATCTGATGATAGTCGAACCGGAAAAATACGTGGAACGCTTCGCCAAAGCCGGCTCGGACATGCTGAGCTTCCATCTGAATGCGACCGGAAATCCGGGAAAGGCAATAGACATGATACACGGCTGCGGCATGAAGGCCGGTATAGCAGTCAATCCGGATATACCTGTGGAGCGTCTTTTCCCTTATCTGGAAAAATGCGAGTTCTTCCTGGTCATGTCGGTCTTTGCCGGCTTCGGCGGCCAGAAATTCATGGAAGAATCATATTCGAGAATAAGGACGCTCAAGTCCGAAATCGTAAAAAGGGGGCTGGAGTGCCTGATAGAAGTGGACGGAGGGGTGTCAGAAAAGAATTCCGCCGCGCTGCGTGAGGCCGGAGCCGATATTTTCGTGGCAGGAAGCGCCGTTTTCAAGGCCGTGGAT
>DVIP01000177.1 GCA_018711225.1 Candidatus Cryptobacteroides intestinipullorum
ATTGCACTCTGTTCGTCAATGGTTTCGCAGAAAGACGTTCGGGGGCACCCCGAAGGGACCGCGACCGGAGGAAGCGAGATCCCCCTAATAGGGGGTGCAGGGGGTTAGGATGAATTTAGTCTTTCGAAGAAAGACGTTTGAGGGTGACCAAAAGTCACTTTTGGGTCACCCTCAATATAAAGGAACAACCGGATTGCAAATCCGGTTGAACGAAACGTTGAACGAAAACGTTGAATGAAAAAGGAAAGGGATTCCGAAGAAATCGTAACGTCAGTTCGGCGGGATCTCTGATACAAAGTAAAATAAGTCATCGAACTGACGTAAAAAGAGACGAATAACAGTGAAAAAGACAGTTTTTATGACCGGGGCGACCGGCAATATGGGATGGGCGGGATTCCTTGAACTGCTCGGGAAAAAGGACAGTTTCAATATAAGGCTGATTGCCCGCCCGAGCAAAAAAAACAGGAAAAAGCTCGCGCCCTATCTCAATGACCCTTCCGTAGAAGTAGTATGGGGAAACATGATGGACTATGATGCCGTTGCCCGTGGAGTCTCCGGAGCGGACTTTGTCCTTCATGTGGGCGGTATGGTTTCTCCCGCTGCTGATTACTGGCCTGAAAAGACGCTGGAGACCAATGTGCGTTCCGCAGAGAATATAGTCAGGGCCGTTCTGGCCCAGCAGGACAAAGGAAAATATGTCAAGGTGGTGTATATCGGATCTGTGGCCCAATGCGGCGACAGGATGCCTCCCCTGCATTGGGGCGAGGCCGGCGAACCGGTATATGCGAGCCTTTACGACAAGTATTCCGTATCAAAGTGCATGGCAGAACGCATTATAGCCGATTCCGGAATAAAATACTGGGTTTCTCTCCGGCAGACAGGCATCCTGTATCCGGGAATATTCAGGCAGATTAATCCTGTCGCCATGCATGTCCCGATAAAGGGTGTGCTCGAATGGGCTACAGTCGAGGATTCGGGACGTCTCCTTGCCAATGTGGTGGAAGACTGGGTCCCGGAGGAATTCTGGAACAGATTCTACAATATCAGCAGCGGGGAAGAGTACAGGCTGGTAAACTATGAGTTTGAAAACAAGCTGCTGGCACCGCTTGGAATCATGAGTGTGGAAAAGGTTTTTGAACCTCACTGGTTCGCCACGAAGAATTTTCACGGAATGTGGTATAAGGATGCCGATATCCTGGAGAAGTATCTGCATTTCAGGAGAAATATTCCCGTCGACGAGTACTTCAGGGACCTGGCTTCAAGACTTCCGTGGTACTATTCGCTTGCGGGATTTGTCCCTTCCTTCATCATAAAGGCTGTGATGCGTATTCTGGCGAAAGAGAAGCCGCTGGGTACATTGTACTGGGCCGCCCATGACGAGGAAAGACTGAATGCCTATTATGGCTCAAGAAAGGAGTATGAAGACATCGTGTCGTGGAAGCAGATGCGTCCGGAGCCATTGGAAAAGAATCTGGAAAAGGCCCGGATGGCAGGACAGGTGACGGAACTTCCCAAGGGATATGATGACACCAGGTCCATTTACAGTCTGACGGCGGAAGAGGTGGAGGCTGCGGCCGAGTTCAGAGGCGGCAGATTTCTCGGGCCTGCAGAATCTTTGGGAAAGAAAGGCTCCATTTTCGAATGGGAATGTGAGAACGGGCACAGGTTCAAATCCTCGCTTGAATATATCCTTCTGGGAGGCGGATGGTGCCCGGAATGCGGCTATGACAAGGTCTATACCACGACTACCGGAAAGAACAGGTTCATTTCAGCGGTATTGTCGCCACAGTGCCGGGAACAGGCTCTTCGTCAGGATTCCCGTGCAGATGAATGATTCTCTGGTTTGAGCTGCCCCTGAACAGCAGTTCGGTGTCTCTCTTTTCCAGTATGAACGGTCCGTCCACCAGGACGTCTATGTACGGCAGTATCTGCGACAGCCTGCCGTCAGCCAGGATTTCCTCGTATGTGAAACCTGTATAGCACCAGATGGTCTTGGAGGTTTCCTCCTTTATACGCCTTGCCAGTTCCGTGAAGGCTTCCGCCTGGTATAGAGGATCCCCTCCGGTGAAGGTGACGTTGCTGAACTCGTCGGACTTGATGATTTCCAGAAGCTCTTCCACACTGGCCTCGTGGCCGCCGTCGAATGCCCATGACTGCGGGTTGTGGCATCCGGGACAATGATGTGCGCATCCGGCGCAATATATTGAAGTACGGAGACCAGGGCCGTCGGCCATGGTCTCCTCCAAAATATCAAGTATTCTGATGTTCATTCCGCCAGATCTCCGTTCTACTTGTGTACAACGCGGTCCTTCAGTTCGGCGAGCTTGGCGCTGTTCCACCTTCCTGTCGTACCTACCAGATATCCGGTGATTCTCTGGAGTTTGTCTATGTTCCTGCTGTGGCATTTAGGACATTCTTCCAGATTTTCGTCGGCGTTCTCGAAGCCGCAGTCCATGCACCTGTTCCTGTTGTGGTTTACGGAGCCGTAGCCGATGTTGTATTTGTCCATCAGGTCCACTATCGCCATTATGGCCTCAGGGTTGTGTGTGGCATCTCCGTCTATTTCCACATAGAAAATGTGCCCGCCCCTGGTCAGGTCATGGTAAGGGGCCTCGACTTCGGCCTTGTGCTTAGGCGTGCAGTGGTAGTACACAGGGACATGGTTTGAGTTTGTATAGTATTCCTTGTCCGTGACACCCGGGATGATTCCGAATTTCTTCTTGTCCATCTTGGTGAACCTTCCTGCAAGACCTTCCGCAGGTGTGGCCAGGACGCTGAAGTTGTGCTGGTATCTTTCAGAGAATTCATTGACCTTATCCCTCATGTAAGATACTATCCTGATGCCGAGTTCCTGGGCTTCTTCCGATTCTCCGTGATGCTTCCCTGTAAGGGCAATCAGTGCTTCAGCCAGACCTATGAAGCCTACACCGAGGGTTCCCTGGTTGATTACTGACTCAATGGTGTCGTCCTCTTTCAGGTTTTCGCTTCCGAGCCAGAGGGCTCCCATAAGCAGAGGGAACTGTTTCTTCAGGGCTGTCTTCTGGAAATTGTACCGCTCGCAGAGCTGTTTGGCAGTGATGTTGAGGGCCCAGTCCAGTTTTTCGAAGAACATCTGTATCCTCTTGTTCTGGTCAGGCTCTCCCATGCATTCTATGGCGAGTCTTACAATATTTATGGTAGTGAACGAGAGGTTTCCCCTCGCTATTGACGTTTTCGGACCGAAACGGTTTTCGAATACCCTTGTACGGCATCCCATCGTGGCCACTTCGTACTGGTATCTTTCAGGGTCGTTGGCATTCCATTTCTCATGCTGGTTGAATGTGGCGTCGAGGTTCAGGAAATTAGGGAAGAACCTGCGGGCGGAAACCTTGCATGCGAACTTGTACAGGTCGTAGTTCCTGTCTTCCGGGAGGTAGCTGACGCCGCGTTTTTTCTTCCATATCTGAATCGGGAATATGGCGGTGGAACCGTTCCCTACGCCTTCGTATGTCGTATTCAGGATTTCCCTGATGACACATCTTCCCTCGGCTGAAGTGTCGGTGCCGTAGTTTATGGAGCTGAACACCACCTGGTTGCCTCCCCTGGAGTGTATGGAGTTCATGTTGTGCACGAAAGCTTCCATGGACTGGTGCACCCTGCTTACTGTCATGTTTATGGCATGCTGCAGGACTCTTTCCTCTCCCTGGATTCCGAGAAGGTCCCTCTTTATGTAGTCATCAATTCTTACATCCTTCAGATGGCTGAAATCCTTGCCGAGCATGTCGCCTATCTTTTCCAGTTCCTCGTGGAATGTCTTCCTGACGAACGGGGCCATGTAGAAGTCGAACGCAGGGATTGCCTGTCCTCCGTGCATCTCGTTCTGCACGGTTTCCATCGAGATGCAGCCCAGTATGCTGGCGGTCTCGATTCTTTTTGCCGGCCTTGATTCACCGTGTCCGGCGAAGAATCCGTTTTTCAGAATCTTGTCGAGGGGATGCTGTACGCAGGTCAGACTCTTGGTAGGGTAGTAGTCCTTGTCGTGTATGTGGATATAGCCGTTCTTTACGGCCTCTTTCACGTCTTCGGACAGCAGGCATTCGTCTACGAAAGACTTCGTGGATTCGGATGCGAACTTCATCATCATGCCTGCCGGAGTGTCTGCGTTCATGTTCGCGTTCTCCCTGGTGACGTCGGTAGCCTGGGCTTCGATGATTTCCTTGAAGATTTCGCGGGACTTGGCTTTTCTGGCGAGATTCCTCTGGTTACGGTATGCGATGTATTTCTTGGCCACTTCTTTTCTCGGACTGTTCATCAGCTCCATTTCCACATGATCCTGGATGTCCTCCACGCTCATGCTTTCGGTTCCGATCTTCGAGATGGTGGCTGCGATTTCGGCAGCGAGCACAATATCTTCACCCTCTTCCGTGACGTCCATCGCCTTCAGTACGGCATCAACGATTTTCCGCTTGTCAAACTCGACAATACGCCCGTCACGCTTTATCACAAATTTTACCATAATCAGAGATGTTTAAACAATTGTTGAGAAAAGAAATGCCCGCCTTTTTCTTTTGCGGGTAACCGTGGACAAAGATACTCCAATTATCATTAGAATATCTGGAAAGGGTCTTAAAAAGTTATCCACAATAAAAAGAGTCCCTGTTAACTTATTGGCTAACAGGGACTCTGTGATAAATCAAATTAGAAATTTTCAAAATTGGCTAACAAGTCTGTTACATGTCTACCCTACGACCCAGACCATGACGTGCCTGTCGAAGAACACGTAGCCGAGCTCGAATTCCTCTTCGTGGCCGTCCTTGTGCGTGAACGTGGCTTCCAGTTCTCCTTTTCCCTTCAGATTGAACTTTTCGACCTCTATCTGTTCGGCAAAATCCACCCTGTTCTGTGACATTCTTTTGTAGATGGCCTCCTTTGCGCACCAGTATATGGCGAGCTGCTCGTTCTTCTGGTCGTCATCCAGGTCCTCAAGCTCTTCTTCGGAAAGCGCTTTCTGCTCTACGGCGGAAAAGTCCCTGTCTATGGATTCGATGTCGATTCCCAGGTCCTCTTCCTGGTGGGCGATTATGGCTACATATTTGTCGCAATGGGAGATGCTGATGTTCGTGATGCAGTTTTCAAGGAACGGCTTGCCGTTGTCGTGGTGGCCGAGGTACACCTTTTCCTCGAACATCACGTTCAGCAGGGCCCTTACGGCGAGTTTCTGCCTGCGGACGTCCGCATTGCGGATCAGGGAGATTTCCTCCATTTCATCAGTAGGTACGGAACCTGTCCTGACAAGTTCCTCTTCTGTCTCGGTGATTTTCCAGACAGCGATCTCCGCTTTGTTTTCAAGGGTTTTCCTTAAATATAGTCCCATATTTCGTTCTTAGTCTTTCTTTTTCTTTTCCTTTTCCTTTTCCTGTCCGTAATACATTTCCGCGCGCAAATCATGACATGCTGCTGTCGGTGTCCCCGATATACAGCAGTCCGCTATGCGCCGTATAGGCACATATGCACCTTCGTCCGCAGCCGTTTTCCTGCCCGGACATATTATCGAATATCATGAATACGCAGTTCGACAGCGGATCATCAGACATCGGATCCGCAGCGTTGTTTGAAGATTTCAGTATTGGACTGGGAGGTTCCACGTGGTAAATCCTGTTTATCGGCCGGATAGCGCATCCGCCATGCCGGCTCCGGTTCAGACTGCAAATATATGAAATTTTCAGATGCGGTATTGTTTTTTCTTGAAAATTGTCTGCTGCCGCCTGTTCCTGAAGGAAAAATTAACTCCTGTTCCTTGAATCAGGAGTAAAAGAATTTATTATATTTGTCGAATTGAAGATTGTCGGGACAGGCGTGTATCATGTCCCGATGAATATGGATCAATGATGTTAAATATAGTTGTATTATGGATTTTCTGACTAATGAAAAATTGACCATCATCGGTGCGGCTGGAATGATCGGTTCCAATATGGCCCAGACAGCCATGATGATGAGGCTTACTCCGCATGTATGTCTTTATGACCCGTTCGCTACCGGTCTTAAGGGCGTGGCTGAGGAAATGTACCATTGCGCCTTTGAAGGTGCCGATATCACTTATACAGATGATATCAAGGAAGCTCTGACAGGTGCAGCATATGTCGTTTCTTCAGGCGGTGCGCCGCGCAAGCAGGGAATGACCCGCGAGGATCTTCTGAAGGGCAACTGCGAGATTGCCGAGCAGCTCGGAAAGGATATCAAGTCTTATTGTCCGGATGTAAAGCATGTGGTCATCATCTTCAACCCTGCCGACCTGACCGGTCTTGTCACCCTTCTTCATTCAGGTCTGAAACCTAGCCAGCTCACTACGCTTGCTGCTCTGGATTCCACCAGGCTGCAGAGCGCACTTGCACAGGAGTTCGGCGTACAGCAGAGCAAGGTTACCGGCTGCCACACATACGGCGGACATGGAGAGCAGATGGCGGTTTTCGCATCCGAGGCCAAGATCGACGGGACTCCGTTCACCGAGCTTCTCGGAAACAGGCTTCCTCTCGTAAAATGGGATGAAATCAAGCAGAATGTCATCCAGGGCGGAAAGAAGATCATCGAGCTCAGGGGCCGCTCTTCATTCCAGAGTCCTTCATACGTTTCCATAGAGATGATAGCTGCAGCTATGGGCGGAAAGCCTTTCACCTGGCCTGCAGGATGCTACGTGAATACATCCAAGTATCACAATGTCATGATGGCCATGCCTACTGTCATCGACGGCACCGGAGTACATTACACGGATGTACACGGTACTGCTGAAGAGATGGCTGCTCTCGAAGCCTCATACGAACATCTCTGCAAGATGAGGGATGAGATCATAGACCTGGGTATTATACCGGCCATTGCAGACTGGAAGACCCTGAATCCGAATCTGTAGAAGATCGGTATCCCTTACAGTAAGGGGCTGGGGCAAAAGTCCCGAAGGGACCGCGACCGGGAGTTTTGTACCGGCAGATTTTTTCGTACCGGCAGATTTGCAATCTGCCGGAATATAAACAAACAACCGGATTGCAAATCCGGTTGAACGAGGTTTCTGAGAAAGACGTTTGAGGGTGACCAAAAGGACTTTTGGTCACCCTCGTTGCACTTCGGTGTTGAATCTACAAAAAAGTTTAGAGTTGATATTAAAATTGATTATTTTTGGAAATCGGTTGTAATTTGAAAACAGTCAATTTTAATCATGAACGACAAGAAAGTTATGCTGAGGGCTGCTGACAACATTAGAATCCTGGCAGCGTCTATGGTAGAGAAGGCCAAGTCCGGGCATCCCGGAGGTGCTATGGGCGGGGCTGATTTCATCAATGTGCTTTTCTCGGAGTATCTGGTCTATGATCCGGATAACCCTTATTGGGAGAGCCGGGACAGGTTTTTCCTGGATCCGGGGCACATGTCGCCTATGCTTTATTCCGTGCTGGCACTGTCGGGCAAGTTCTCTATGGACGATCTGAAGCAGTTCAGGCAATGGGGCAGTCCTACTCCGGGACATCCTGAAGTCAATGTGGCCAGAGGCATAGAAAACACGTCCGGACCGCTCGGCCAGGGGCATACTTTCGCAGTGGGTGCTGCGATAGCGGCCAAGTTCCTCAAAGCCCGTCTCGGAGACCAGATGGACCAGACTGTTTATGCCTATATTTCGGACGGTGGTATTCAGGAGGAGATTTCCCAGGGAGCCGGACGTATTGCAGGTTATCTGGGACTGGACAATCTTGTCATGTTCTATGATTCGAACGATATCCAGCTGTCTACAACGACCTCGGAAGTCACGGACGAGGATGTGGAGATGAAGTACCGGGCATGGGGCTGGGAAGTGATGAAAATAGACGGGAACGATACGGACCAGATCCGTGCGGCACTCGACTGGGCACTGTCCGTAAAGGGAAAGCCTGCCCTTATAATCGGACATACCGTGATGGGCAGGGGCGCGCTCAGGGCTGACGGTTCCAGCTATGAGAACTGCTGTGCCACACACGGTGCTCCGCTTGGCGGGGAAGCCTATACGAATACGATAAGGCATCTGGGCGGGAATCCTGAAGATCCTTTCGTCATTTTCCCGGAAGTCGCGGAAATATACGAAGCCCGCAGGAATGAGCTCCGCAAGATTGTAGCCGGGAAAAAGGCTGCACATGACAAATGGTCTGCCGCGAATCCGGAACTTGCAGCCAGGATGAAGAGATGGTTTTCCGGAGAGCTGCCGACGCTTGACTGGAGTGCCATAGTGCAGAAGCCTGGAGCTGCTACCAGGGCCGCTTCCGCCACTGTGCTGGGCTATCTTGCCGAACATGTGGACAATATGATAGTCTCGTCTGCAGACCTGTCGAATTCAGACAAGACTGACGGCTTTCTGAAAAAGACCCGCGCATTCTCCAAGGGTGATTTTTCCGGCGCCTTTCTCCAGGCAGGCGTTTCAGAGCTTACCATGGCCTGCTGCTGCATAGGGATGATGCTGCACGGCGGAGTGATTTCGGCCTGTGCCACATTCTTCGTCTTCTCGGACTATATGAAACCTGCACTCAGGATGGCTGCCCTTATGGAGGTCCCTGTGAAGTTCATCTGGACGCATGATGCCTTCCGTGTAGGGGAGGACGGGCCTACGCACGAGCCGGTAGAGCAGGAGATGCAGCTCCGTCTCATGGAGAGGCTCAAAAATCATCACGGGAGAAATTCGATGCTTGTGCTTCGTCCTGCAGATGTTGACGAGACCACGCAGGCGTGGAAACTGGCTATGGAGAATGACAAGACTCCGTCAGCCCTCATCCTTTCCCGCCAGAACATAGAAAATCTGCCGGAGGGCAATGACAGTTCGCAGGTGGCGAAAGGGGCTTATATCGTGGAAGGTTCAGACGCGAATCCTGATGTGATTCTGGTGGCATCCGGTTCGGAAGTTTCCACTCTTGTGGCCGGAGCGCGTCTTCTCAGGGAAGACGGAATCAGGGTAAGAATCGTTTCTGCCCCTTCCGAAGGTCTGTTCCGTTCCCAGAATAAGGAGTACCAGGAAAGCGTGCTTCCTGCAGGTGTGAAAAAGTTCGGTCTGACAGCCGGGCTTCCTGTTACGCTGGAGGGTCTGACCGGTGCGGACGGCCATGTGTGGGGAATGGAGTCATTCGGGTTCTCGGCACCGTATAAGGTCCTTGATGAAAAGCTCGGTTTCACACCTGAAAACGTGTACAGACAGGTGAAGGCGATGCTTTAGAGAACAATAGTCAAAGCAAATAAAAAGAGGACGGATCGTGAGACCCGTCCTCTTTTTTGCTTTGTCGGGGTACTGTGACTCGAACACAGGACCCTCTGGTCCCAAACCAGATGCGCTAGCCAACTGCGCCACACCCCGAATACCCTCTTCTTTCGAATTGGACTGCAAATATACACCTTATTTTTGATAAACCAAAATTTTTATTTGGTTTTATGGGTTTTCTTTTCTCTTTCCAGCCCTTGTCGGACAATATCGTGGCTGAGAATATGAAAAAGGAGCGTGTCGGAAGTCCGGCACGCCCCTTCAAAATATATTGCAAGTATGAATTATTTGCTTTCCTTGCGTTCCCCACCGCGGTTCCTTCCTCCACGGCGACGGTCTCCGCGACCGCTCTGACGTGAATTCTGGGCCTGTGCTGCAGAAACGCCTGCGTTAGGTGAAAGGTCTTTCTTTCCGTATACCTCACCGTTGCAGATCCACACCTTGATACCGAGAACACCTACCTTGGTGTGAGCCTCTGCAAGCGCATAGTCGATATCTGCACGGAATGTGTGGAGAGGAGTACGTCCTTCCTTGAACATTTCGCTTCTGGCCATTTCAGCACCGCCGAGACGTCCGCTGATCTGGATCTTGATACCTTCTGCACCTACTCTCATGGTAGTGGCGATAGCCATCTTGATGGCCCTTCTGTAAGATACACGGCCTTCGATCTGACGGGCGATGTTGTCCGCTACGAAATGGGCGTCTGTCTCAGGCTTCTTGACCTCGAAGATGTTTATCTGCACATCCTTGCTGGTAACCTTCTTCAGCTCTTCCTTGAGCATGTCCACTTCAGCGCCGCCCTTGCCGATGATGACACCTGGCCTGGCTGCATGGATAGTCACTGTGATAAGCTTCAGAGTCCTTTCGATGACGATTTTGGAAAGTCCTGCCTTGGCGAGACGGTTTACAAGATATTTGCGGATTTTATAATCCTCTGCAATTTTTGCAGCATAGTCACCACCACACCAGTTAGAGTCCCAACCACGGGTGATTCCGATTCTGTTGCTGATAGGATTTGTTTTCTGTCCCATAATTATTCCTCCACTGTTGTTGCTGGTTTCTTCACATCAAGGATGACGGTGATGTGGTTTGAACGTTTGCGGATTCTTCCGGCTCTTCCCTGAGGGCAAGGACGGATTCTCTTGAGAGTCTTGCCTTCGTTTACCATCAGGGTCTTGATATACACATTACCGTTATCGAGTTCGCTTGCCTTGTCCTGGTTCTTTGCCTCCCAGTTTGCAATGGCGCTGCGTACTACTTTCTCAAGGCTCACAGAAGCGTGCTTCTTGGAGTATTTGAGGATATCCAGTGCCCTGTTCACCTCTACTCCTCTGATGATATCAGCTACAAGACGCATCTTGCGGGGTGAAGTAGGGACATCATTCAACTTGGCTATAGCCGTATTCTTTTTCTGTTCTTTCAGCCTCTCGGCCATCAATCTTTTACGAGCTCCCATAATTTCAATCTCATTTTAATTATTTACGATTGCCCGAATGGCCTCTGAATGTTCTTGTTGGCGCGAACTCACCGAGCTTGTGGCCTACCATGTTTTCAGTGACATAAACCGGAATGAACTTGTTTCCATTATGAACAGCTATGGTATGCCCTACGAAGTCAGGAGAGATCATGCTTGCGCGTGACCAAGTCTTGACAACCTCTTTCTTCATGCTACCTTCATTCATAGCAAGAATTTTCTTTTCCAGGCTAGGCTGGATATAAGGACCTTTTCTTAATGAACGACTCATAATCTCTAAAGTTTTATTCCGTTATTTTTTCCTTCTTTCAATGATAAACCTGTTTGAAGCCTTCTTAGGATTACGTGTCTTGTAGCCCTTTGCAGGTAAGCCCTTGCGTGAACGAGGATGTCCTCCTGATGCACGGCCTTCACCACCACCCATAGGATGGTCTACCGGGTTCATTACGACACCCCTGTTGCGAGGCCTGCGTCCGAGCCATCTGTTACGTCCGGCCTTACCGTGAGACTCCAGATTGTGGTCAGGATTTGATACAGTGCCCACAGTGGCGCGGCAAGTCACGAGAACCATCCTTGTCTCGCCTGAAGGGAGACGGAGTATGGCGTGATTGCCTTCACGAGCTGCAAGCTGGGCGAATGTGCCGGCACTTCGTGCCATTGCCGCACCCTGTCCAGGATGGAGTTCGATGTTGTGGACCAATGTACCGAGCGGAATTTCAGAGAGAGGAAGAGTGTTGCCGACTTCCGGAGCCACGCCCGGGCCGGAAGCAATTACTTGCCCTACTTTCAGTCCGTTGGGAGCGATGATGTACTTCTTTACACCATCTTCATATTGTACCAGTGCGATACGTGCGCTGCGGTTCGGATCATATTCGATCGTCATGACTGTAGCCTTGCAGTCATCTTTTGCGCGGCGGAAGTCGATGATACGGTACATTCTCTTGTGACCGCCACCGAGGTAGCGCATTGTCATTTTACC
This sequence comes from Candidatus Cryptobacteroides intestinipullorum, assembly GCA_018711225.1. Classification (GTDB taxonomy): domain Bacteria; phylum Bacteroidota; class Bacteroidia; order Bacteroidales; family UBA932; genus Cryptobacteroides; species Cryptobacteroides intestinipullorum. The sequence continues at coordinate 11,692 of DVIP01000177.1, forward strand.
TTGATTGTTGCGTCCGCCTGTTTTCTTGAGCGGTGCCAACAGTGATTTCGTAGGAACAGTGCAGGTAATGTCGTCAAAAGCACTAATTACCTTGTTTCTCTGTCCCGGAGTTACCGGTTTGAATTTTCTTACTGCCATTGTACAATACCTTAAATGTTACTATAGAAATCTATCTTGTCATCACCGGCAAGAGTCACGTATGCCTTCTTGAAGTGATTTGCGCGTCCTTTGAGGATGCCGGCCTTGGTGTAGCGGGATTTTTTCTTCCCGTGATAGTTCAATGTGTTGACAGAAGCGACTGACACATTGTACATCTGTTCCACCGCAGCCTTTATCTGGATCTTGTTTGCGTCACGGTCTACTATGAAGCCGTAGCGGTTCAACTTCTCGCCCTGAACCGTCATCTTTTCAGTTACTATAGGCTTAATGATAATTCCCATCGCTCGATCGGTTTTATTTGATTCTTGATTCAAGTATATCCTGCACGCCGTCTACCATGACCATTGAATGGGCATTCATGATGGTGTAGGTATTGATTTCATCCACTGTAATCACATTTACATACGGGATGTTGCGTGAAGAGAGATATATGTTCTCCGAGTTTGCCGGAAGCACGAACAGTACTTTCCTGTCCCCGGCCTTGATGTTTTTAAGGATCTGGATAAATTCCTTGGTCTTTGGAGCCTCCATTGCGAACGGCTCTACCATTATGATGGAATTTTCCTGTGCCTTGTAGGTAAGTGCGGAGAATCTTGCGAGCTGTTTGAGTTTCTTGTTCAGCTTGGTGCGGTAGCAGCGAGGCTTCGGACCGAACACCCGTCCGCCGCCGACATAGATGCCGGCCTTGAGGCTTCCGTGACGTGCACCGCCGGATCCTTTCTGACGGATCAGCTTCTTGGTGCTGTATGCCACTTCACTGCGGTCTTTTGTCTTGGCTGTACCCTGTCTCTGGTTTGCCAGATACTGTTTTACATCAAGATAAATAGCATGGTCATTAGGTTTGATGCCGAAAATGGCATCATTCAGAACCACCTTCTTTCCGGACTCTGTTCCGTCAATTTTGTAAACTGACAATTCCATAACCTTAATCCTCCAAAATTACATATGAACCCTTTGCTCCAGGTACAGAGCCTTTCAGAACGAGAAGATTGTTCTCAGGGATTACCTTGATGACCTCAAGGTTGAATATCTTCACCCTTTCGTTGCCCATGTGTCCTGCCATGCGCATTCCCTTGAATACGCGTGAAGGCCAGGATGATGCACCGAGGGAACCCGGGTGACGGAGCCTGTTGTGCTGACCGTGGGTCTGCCCGCCGACACCGCCGAAACCGTGACGTTTTACGACACCCTGAAAACCTTTACCTTTGGAAGTACCGACAACATCGACGTAAGCCGTGTTCGCGAAAACATCAGCTACGGTCAGAACGTCGCCTAGTTTGAGTTCCTGAGCGAAATCCGCCTTGAATTCGACGAGTTTGCGCTTAGGAGTGGTTCCTGCCTTTGCGAAGTGCCCCAACAGAGGCTTGCTGGCGTGCTTTTCAGAAATTTCGTCATAGGCAAGCTGTACAGCGGCATAACCATCTTTTTCTACTGTACGAATCTGCGTAACAACACACGGACCAGCCTCAACTACGGTGCATGGGATATTTTTCCCATCAGCACCGAAAACGGAAGTCATTCCGATTTTCTTTCCAATTAATCCAGGCATTGGTTTGTTTAATTAATTGTTTATTAATAACTTACTCTCCGCAATGCATTTTTGCGGGCTGCAAATATACAATTATTATTTTAATTTTCAACTATTTAAATGAACAAGATTGAAAAAATCTTGTCATATCCTTCCCGAAACCGGCTCCTGATTATGTTTCCGCTGTAAAAATTTTTCCGTCCCTGCTGAACAACGTATCTGTTTTATTTATACTTTTGCCTTTGTTAACAATAGTGTTAAACAGTTTTGTTTATCAGATTTGACAAATGACAGGACATACGAATACGGAACAGACTATACTGGAGGCCGCTGAAGCCCTTTTCATGGAAAAAGGCTACAAGCTCGCCACCACGACGGCGATAGCGGCGAAAGCCGGAGTGACACATGCGATGCTGCACTATTATTTCAGGACCAAGGAGCAGATTTTCCTGAAAATACTGGACAAGAACATGAACGAGATGTTCTCCATGCTTCAGACTGCGATGTCTCCCGACCTCTCGTTCAGGGAGATACTTACCGAAGTGGTGAACCTGCACTATGAGTTCCTTTCCCGCCACAGGAAGCTTCCGGCTCTTTTCCTGGAAATCGCGGAGAACAATCCCGACATGCTGCTGAGGTACAAGTCCCGCCTGCAGGAAACCCTGGATACGGAGGTGGCGAGGCATCGTGCAAGGTTCGGAAATGCCGCAGCGGCCGGGGACATGAACAGTATGGACCCGTTCCAGATGGTGTTCATGATAGTGTCGATGAATTTGTCCACATACATTTCCCTGCCGGTTCTGAAAAACCTGTTCGGGATGGATGATGCACGTCTGGAGGCATTCCTTGATGAGAGAAGGCGGGAGATAATCAGGACACTGGATGCAAGGCTTTTCGGAAAAGAATGACATTATAATATTATAGGTAGCAATGATACGTTTTTATCACTTGTTGGCGTTTTCGGTGCTTTTCCCTTTATGCGCGTCTGCGCAGTACAGGGAAGGGGCGGACCTCGGATCTCCGTGCGTGAGTATGGAGGAATGCCTGGACATGGCGCGGGAGAATTATCCGCAGATCAGGAAGTTCGGACTTATAGACGCTACGGAGAAATATGACCTGTCGATAGCTTCGTCTACATGGATTCCGCAGTTTTCGGTGTCCGGAAAAGCCACGTGGCAGTCCGATGTGGTGGAAATGCCTTTTGAAATTCCGGGTTTCGAACTGGACATGCCGCATGACCAGTATTCATTGTCGGCGAACGTCACGCAACACATCTGGGACGGCGGTGTCAGTTCAAGCCAGAGGGAGGCTGTGAAGACTGCCGCAGAAGTTCAGCGCGGACAGACGGAAGTCTCACTGTACTCCATAAGGTCCCGCGTGCAGAATGTGTATCTCGGAATCCTGCTTCTTGACGAGCAGATCAGCCAGAACAGGCTTCTGATGGAGAGTCTGCAGAGGAATGCGGCGGAAGTGCAGGTCATGATAGACAACGGCATGGCCTACCGTTCCGACCTGGATATGATAAATGTGAACATCCTCGACTGCATGCAGCAGACTGATGCGCTCAATGCGGACAGGGAGGCTTACGTGAAGATTCTGACCCTTCTTACGGGACAGGACATGTCCGGAAAGGAACTGGAAGTGCCGTCCGATGCGGAAGCGGTGGATGTGCGGTCCGTATCCAGACCGGAAATGGCGCTGTATGATGCCAGGCTGCGCCAGAATGACGCCCAGATAAAGCAGCTGAATGCGAAGATATCCCCTCAGTTCGACCTGACGCTGCAGGGCGGCCTCGGAAGGCCGGGCCTGAACATGCTCAAGAATGATTTTGCCCCGATGTTCATAGCGGGTATCAAGATGCAGTGGAATATCGCTTCCCTTTATACCAGGAAAAGCGACAAGCGCAAGATAGAGTCTGCCAGACAGGACATAGAACTGGAGAGGGAGACTTTCCTGTTCAATACCGGTCTGGATGCCACGCAGCAGCAGACGGAGGTGGACAAGGCGCGTATGATGCTTGACAAGGACGATGAAATCATACGCCTCCGGTCTTCCATAAGGCTTGCCGGGGAAGAACAGTACCGGAACGGGACTATCAAGATGACTGATCTCATGGATATGATAGACAACGAGCATAACGCCCGTCTTGCCAGGTCTGTCCATCACATACAGCTGCTGATGGCCATCTATGACCTGAAAGACACTGTAGGCCAGTGACGGCCCCGTTTTGTATCGTAATGAATTTATAAAGGTAAAGACTGGAATATGGATCTGAAAAGAATTTTTACGGCGGCAGCCGCGGCGGTTGCCGTTGCCGGATGCGGCGACAGGGATTTGGAATTTGACGCGTGCGGCCAGATTGATGCCACGGAAGTGACCGTATCGGCCGAAAGTAGCGGCAGGATATTGTCTCTGGATATCGAAGAAGGGGACATGCTTTCCGAGGGACAGCTGCTCGGAGCAATAGATTCCATGCAGATTTGGCTGCAGAAGGAAGAACTTCTGGAGCGGAAGGAAGGGGCCCGTGCCAGAATAGTGGATATTGACAGACAGATAGCCCCGTCTCTGGCCCAGCTTGAGAATCTGCGAAAGGACCACGGGAGATTCGTCGCCCTGTTGTCCAAGGATGCTGGTACGCAGAAGCAGCTTGATGACAACGAATCGCAGATAGCCGTGCTCGAAGGCCAGATAGCCGCACAGAAGCAGACATATAGCCAGAACAACGAGGCTACGATGTCGGAAATAGGAATGTATGACGTGCAGATAGCCCAGCGGGAGGACCAGCTCAGGAAATGCAGGATAACGGCCCCGGTAAGCGGTACGGTGCTTACCAAATATGCGGAAGCGGGGGAGACCGTGCTTTCCGGCAAGCCGCTGTTCAAGGTGGCCGACATGGACAGGGTATTCGTCCGGGCATATTTTTCCACGGCACAGCTTTCTTCTCTGGCCGTAGGGGACAAGGTGACTGTTATACCTGATGACGGCACGGCTTCTCCAAAGGAATACGAAGGTACTGTCACCTGGATTTCGGATGAGGCCGAGTTCACGCCCAAGAATATCCAGACCAGGGACGAACGCGCCGACATGGTCTACGCGGTGAAAGTCTCGCTCAGGAATGACGGGGATCTGCGGCTGGGCATGTATGCATATATACGGAAATGAATGCGATAGAAATACGTGATGTGGACAAAAGCTACGGAAAGGTCCGGGCGCTGTCCGGTATCTCGCTGAATGTGGAGAAAGGCGAAATATTCGGACTTATAGGGCCTGACGGTGCCGGAAAGACCACTCTTTTCCGTATTCTGACCACCCTGCTGCTCGCTGACGGGGGCGAGGCCTCTGTCATGGGATTCGATGTAAGGAAGGACTACGAGGCGATAAGGAAGATAATAGGTTATATGCCAGGTCGTTTTTCCCTTTATCAGGATTTGAGCGTGGCCGAGAATCTGGAGTTTTTCGCCACCGTGTTCGGAACGACCGTGAAGGAGAACTATGACGTCATAAAGGACATCTATTCGCAGATAGAGCCTTTCAAGGACCGTCGTGCAGGGGCGCTGTCCGGCGGTATGAAGCAGAAACTGGCTCTCAGCTGCGCCCTTGTCCACAAACCTTCCGTCCTTTTCCTGGATGAGCCTACCACGGGCGTGGACGCTGTCAGCCGCAGGGATTTCTGGAATATGCTCGGCAGGATCAGGGCTTCGGGAGTCACGGTTTTCGTGTCCACACCGTACATGGATGAAGCCGCCCTGTGTGACAGGGTCGCACTCATGATGCACGGGAAAATCATAGATTCAGGTACTCCGGCAGAGATTGTCGCCAAATATCCTTATACCCTGCTGGCCGTGAAGGGAAAGCCGATGTACCGGCTGCTCAAGTTCCTGCGCGGATTGGACGGCGTGCTTAACTGCTTTTCTTTCGGGTCTGTCCATCATGTGGCCATAGACGGTTCCGGAATATGTGCACGGGACATATTGACCCGAATAACGGAGGCCGGCTTCAGGGATTGCGAAGTGCGGGAAATCCGTCCGGGTATAGAAGACTGTTTCATGAACCTGGCCGGACAGGATGCAAATAACGGGAATGTTTTGCGGAAATGATGGAAAACGCCATTGAAATACACAATCTGACCAAGAAATTCGGGAACTTTACTGCAGTGGACAATATCAGTTTCACTGTCGGTAAAGGGGAGATATTCGGCTTCCTCGGGGCCAATGGTGCAGGCAAGACCACGGCCATGAGGATTTTGTGCGGACTCAGCGTCCCGACTTCGGGCGGCGGGACTGTTGCCGGCTATGATATTGTCCGGGAACCGGAAAGAATCAAGAAACATATCGGATATATGAGCCAGAAGTTCTCTCTCTATCCCGATCTTAAGGTATGGGAGAACATCAGGCTGTTCGGAGGGATATACGGGCTGACGGACAGGCAGATAGCTGACAGGACAGAGGAAATATTGTCTGGTCTGGGAATGGAGGATGTTCGCAATGCCTTCGTCACCTCTCTTCCTCTCGGCTGGAAACAGAAACTGTCATTCAGCATCGCCATGATCCATCGTCCCGGAATCGTATTTCTGGACGAGCCTACCGGCGGTGTGGACCCTGAGACCAGGCGCCGGTTCTGGGAGCTGATATACGAGGCGGTTTCCGGAGGTGTCACTGTCTTTGTGACTACCCATTATATGGATGAGGCGGAATATTGCGACAGGGTGTCTGTCATGGTAGACGGCAGGATTGAGGCTCTGGATTCCCCTGAGGTCCTCAAACGGAAGTACGGTGCGGACGATATGGACGGGGTTTTCAGGATACTGGCCGGTTCCGCAGCCCGCAAAGAATAGGAGGGATGGCTATGAATGAGTTTCTGGCATTTGTGAGAAAAGAGTTCCGGCATATATTGAGGGACAAGAGGACAATGATGATTGTCCTTATACTTCCTGTCGTGCAGATGATTCTTTTCGGTTTTGCGGTGAGGACGGAAATCGAGAATGCCCGCGTGGATGTGGTAGGCGACATTTCCGATCCGGAGGTCAGGCGGATTGTGGACAGAATTGACAATAACAGGTATCTTGAAATCGGGGAGATATTGCCTTCGACGGGTATGATTGCCTCTCGTTTCGAGAAGAACGAGGCTGATGCGGCAGTGTGTTTCGGGCAGGATTTTTCTTCCGTTATCGGGAAGACGGGCAGGGGACAGGTGAAGATTATCGGGGACGGCTCGGATCCTAATTCCGCCCAGATGGTCGTGAATTATGTCATGGGAGTGCTGAGAGATGAGCAGGCGGATGTTTCCGCATCCCTTTCCGGTCAGGAGGCTCTTTCGGACAATGCCCCGTCAGTGCAGCTGATGTATAATCCTGCCATGAAGTCAGCCTATAATTTCGTTCCAGGAGTGATGGGGCTTATCCTGATGATGATATGTTCCATGATGACTTCGGTGTCCATAGTCAGGGAAAAGGAAATGGGGACGATGGAACTGCTGCTGGTCTCTCCGGTGAAGCCGTTGTGGATAATAGTGAGCAAAGTGCTGCCGTACCTTCTCGTATCTACGATCAATTTCATCACAATCCTGCTGCTGTCCAGGTATATGATGGGAGTGCCCCTGCGCGGAAGCCTGCTTCTCCTTTCCGGTGTGGCGGTGCTCTTCGTGTTCAC
>DVIP01000178.1 GCA_018711225.1 Candidatus Cryptobacteroides intestinipullorum
TTCAAGTTCCGTTCAAGTCCGTTCAAGTTCCGTTCAAGTCCGTTCAAGTTCCGTTCAAGTTCGCTTGTATCCTGTATTTCAGAGACCGACAGGACTTGTCTCTGAAGTCTGACAATCAACGCTTTGATATTGTCATTCAAATCCAGCACACCAGCAGGGCCAACTTCGGAGAAGCAAGTGTCATGTTCCGGAAAAATCCCGTTCAAGTTCCGTTCAAGTCCTGTATTCCCAATCTTTACATACCTACGCAGATCAGTTACATTTGCATCCTCAATACTCACCTCGAATACAGTCAGCTTGTCCACTGTAAAAACAGCCCGTTCCGAACCGTTCTTCTTCAGGTTCTCCTGAACACTGCCTATCCCGCGATTGAACATATTTACATATTTCATGTACTTCATGGCCTCGGCTATGACGGGATTGCGATAAGCATTGACATTCGGAAAATTTTCCGGACGGGCATCTCCATACAGACCCCCGGGATTCATCAGTTCAATATGATCCTCAAACTGATAAAGCCTGATCGGTGTATTCGACTGGTAATCACGGTGCATACAGGCATTCATAAGCAGCTCTCTCAAAACCGGCTGTGGATAATTTGTTACCGTCTTTTCACGAAACAACGATATCGGCACAGGCCGTTGAGCCACTACCGCATCACCGACAAATGATTCCAACCGGGGCAATAATGTCACCAGACTGCCTTTGAACTGCCGTTCGTTCAGAACCTCCGTAGCTTTGGTCTTGCCGGCAAACTTGACAAACTGCACGTAATCTCCTGGAAGAAAATAGCGCGGATCCCTGCCGAATAAAATGACAGCAGCCATTGTCGGGCAGTTATAGCGCACACTGAACAGCCGCAATGAAGCCATTTGCTCTTTAAGGTCACGTTTATCTTCCGACAAAGTTTCGGGACTGATGGCTTGAGGAAGATAATGTTCCTTTATAAAATCAGTATCAATATCATCCAATGTCGCTTCTCGGCACGGCATGACATCAAATGTAGCTATACTGTCCGTGCATCGTTCTGACAATATGCGCTCTTCTTCAGCAGATGCAATATCCTTGCGAGGTCCTATACGGATAAATGTCCGGCCCCTGTATCTTACAGGAGTATTGAATGATGGCGTAACTTCAACTACGAGTACATCACCACCATCCATTTCCACCTTTTCACAATGCATTACAGGTAATGGAAGGATGTTGCCGGCTGACCGTAACGCCGAAATGGAAGTCAGCAGTCCGTCATCCACCTTTAACCCGTCAATGTCTCCGTTGTTTCTTACACCTATCAGCAGGTAGCCTTTCTTGCGTGAACCGGGCATATCATTGGAAAAAGCACAGATAGCCTCCTGGAACTTATCCTTGTCCGTAGTAGACGCAGTAAGTTCTATCCGGTAGCTTTCATCGCTTCGTATAAGATCCAATACTTCCTCTTTTGTCATTTTGTCCGGATTTTAATGCAATATCTGATTCTCCCTGCCATTTCAGCCCGTCAGTGAACCCAGACGGTGAGGCCGGCCATGACAATGGAAACCATGCTCATGAGCTTGATAAGGATATTGAGGGACGGCCCGGAAGTATCCTTGAACGGATCACCAACAGTATCGCCCACCACGGTAGCCTTGTGGCATTCCGAGTTCTTGCCGCCCAGATTGCCTTCCTCCACATACTTCTTCGCATTGTCCCATGCGCCTCCCGAATTAGCCATGAAGACAGCCAGCACGAATCCGGAACCGAGTCCGCCGATAAGAAGACCCATCACACCTGCGACACCCAGAATCAGGCCCGTCGCCACAGGGACTATTATGGCAATGAGCGAAGGAAGAAGCATCTCCCGCTGAGCACCCTTCGTGGAAATCTCCACACAGCGCGCATAGTCAGGAACAGCCTCTCTGGTCAGAATACCCTTGATCTCACGGAACTGGCGCCGCACCTCTTCCACCATCTTCTGAGCTGCCCTGCCCACCGCATTCATGGTAAGGCCGCAGAAAAGGAAAGACATCATCGCCCCGATGAACACACCGGAAAGGACCATCGGATTCATCAGATTCACCTGATAATATTCCATAATGTCCGGAATAGTGGCGGATGCCACTTCGACACTCCGTCCGGCCACCTCTATCACTTCGGTGCCTATGTGCTCCAGACCTATCTTTATTTCCTCAATATAGGACGCCAGGAGAGCCAGGGCAGTAAGTGCCGCAGAACCTATCGCAAACCCCTTTCCCGTAGCTGCCGTAGTGTTTCCGAGAGCATCCAGGACATCGGTGCGGCGGCGCACTTCAGGATCCAGTCCGCTCATCTGCGCATTGCCTCCGGCATTGTCCGCTATCGGTCCGTAGGCGTCGGTAGCGAGTGTTATTCCCAGAGTCGAAAGCATGCCCACAGAAGCTATTCCTATACCGTACAGACCCAGACTCAGGTTTTCCGCCGAAAGGATATTGGCGAAATCGAAATCTATGGCGCAGAGATACGACAACAGAATGGCTACAGTGATTGTCACCACCGGAATTGCAGTGGATATCATTCCCAGCCCGACACCCGAAATGATGACTGTGGCAGGCCCTGTCTGGGAGCTTTCGGCCAGCTTCCGCGTCGGCTTGTATGAATGTGACGTGTAATATTCGGTAGACTGCCCTATGATGACTCCGGCGGCCAGTCCCACTATTACGGAAAACGACATTCCCAGCCAGTTTTCCATACCCAGAAGATACATTATCCCGAATGTGGCGGCAGCTATAAGGACAGCGCTTATGTTGGTACCGAAACCCAGAGACTTGAGAAGCTGGCTCATGCCCGCGCTTTCTTTAGTCCTGACGGTGAAGATGCCGATTATGGAAAGGATGACTCCTGTAGCCGCTATAAGCATCGGAGCGAAGACTGCCCTCATCTGCATTTCCTCACCTCCCATATAAAATGCCGAGGCTCCAAGAGCCATTGTAGCCAGGACCGAACCGCAATATGATTCATAAAGATCGGCGCCCATTCCCGCCACATCACCTACGTTGTCCCCGACATTGTCGGCTATCGTGGCCGGATTTCTCGGATCATCCTCAGGGATGCCGGCCTCAACCTTTCCCACAAGATCGGCTCCCACATCGGCAGCCTTGGTGTATATTCCGCCTCCGACACGGGCGAAAAGTGCCTGCGTGGACGCCCCCATGCCGAAAGTCAGCATCGTCGTCGTGATCATCACCAGCTTCTGCGGTCCTTCGGCACCTACGAAATGGTCGAGTATGATATACCACACCGATATGTCCAGAAGGCCCAGGCCCACTACTGTAAGGCCCATTACTGCACCGGACCGGAAAGCTATCCTGAGTCCGGAATTAAGCGAACGCATGGCTGCATTGGCGGTTCTCGCTGATGCGTATGTCGCCGTTTTCATACCCACAAAGCCGGCCAGTCCGGAAAAGAAGCCTCCCGTCAGGAAAGCGAACGGCACCCAGGTATTCTGCACCCCGAAGCCGTATGCCAGGACTGCGAAAAAGACAGCCAGGATGACAAACACTATCGTCACCACCTTGTACTGCTGCTTGAGGTAGGCCATGGCCCCCTTGCGCACGAAAAGCGCGATTTCCTTCATTGTCGCGGACCCTTCGCTCTCCTTCATCATCTGTCTGAAGAAGAACCACGCGAAAGCCAGCGCCAGAACGGCCGCCAGCGGCACCAGATAGAAAAGATCGAACATAATCGGAACATTTTGGCTCACCGTGGTCCGGAAATGCGGCGGCAGAACCGGGCCGTTTCCGGTGACACGGTGACGGTTATCAATTAATGGTTGGTATTGTCAATTATCCTTATAAAAATAAGGAGAAATTTCATATTTCCGTCTATTTTTTCTTAATTTTGTGAGATTAGACAGATAACAGCACATAATTATACGTTTATGAAACACTTTACTTTACCTAAAGACGGCGGTCTGATTGAAAAGGATCTGCCTTCAGACATTCTTCACAGCTACGAGAAAATCCCTGCCGAGATTTTCGAAGACCAGGAAGATGCGAGCGCAAAAATCGCCGATACCATCATTTCTGCCATAAAAGGGCACAAAGGCGGGACATTCAAGCTTGGCCTTACCACCGGCACCACGCCGGTAAGCCTTTACAGGGAACTCACTGCCAAATACAAGGAAGGGGCGATCTCATTCGCGGATGTCGAGGTATTCAGCATAGACGAATATTATCCGGTAGGTAAAAGTGAGGCCCAGAGCAGGAATTTCAGGCTTCACGAAGAGTTCCTGAACAATGTGGACGTCCGCAAGGAAAATATCCACATACCGGACGGGACGGTTCCCAAGGACAAGATTTCGGCATATTGCGCCGAATACGACAAGGCCATATCAGGTCTCGACCTGCTCGTTATCGGTGTCGGAGAACAGGGTCAGATAGGGTTCAACGAGGCCGGTTCTTCAGAAAAAAGCCGCACCAGGACAGTCCTGCTTTCCTACAAGTCCAGGAAAACCCAGTCCAGGAATTTCAACGGCAATATCGCCGACACCCCGAAGACTGCCATAACCATCGGCATCGCCACCATGATGAGTGCCAAGAAAATCATTCTCATGGCCTGGGGCGAGGACAAGGCCAATGCGGTCAAGGATATCGTGGAAGGTCCGGTCACTTCTGCCTGCCCTGCATCTTTCCTCCAGAAACATGAGAACATCACGTTCTATGCGGACGACAATTCTTCGAGCCTGCTGACAAGGGTGGTTTCCCCTTGGCTTGTAGGGCCTTGCGAATGGACTCCTAAATTCATCAGGAAGGCCGTGGTATGGCTCTGCGAGACAGTGCACAAACCGATACTGAAACTGACGCACCAGGACTATATACAAAATTCCCTGGGAGAGCTTCTGGAGCAGAAAGGCGCATACGACAAGATAAACATCGACGTATTCAACGACCTGCAGCATACCATCACGGGATGGCCGGGAGGAAAGCCGAATGCCGATGACTCGACACGTCCGGTAGCATCATCCCCGTTCCCTAAAAGGGTGGTGGTCTTCTCGCCGCATCCTGACGATGACGTCATCTCCATGGGCGGTACCTTCATCCGTCTGGTAGAACAGGGACATGATGTCCATGTCGCATACGAAACTTCAGGAAACGTAGCCGTACACGATGATGTGGTTCTCCAGCACATGGACACAGCCCACGAACTCGGCTTTGCGGACAAATTCGACGAAATGAAGGCTATCGTGGATTCCAAGAAGCCCGGAGAACCGGAGCCGCGTGCACTTCTGAATATCAAGGCTGCCATACGGCGTGCGGAAGCAAGGGCTGCCGTAAGATCATTCGGACTGAACGAGAATACGAACGCCCACTTCCTGAACCTGCCGTTCTACGAGACAGGAGGAATAAAGAAAGGGCAGAGGACTCAGGCGGACATAGATATCATCATCGGACTGCTCCAGAAAGTAAAGCCTCACCAGATTTACCTGGCAGGAGACCTTGCTGACCCGCACGGGACACACAGGGTTTGTACGGAAGCCGTACTTGCAGCTCTCGAACAGCTGAAGGATGAACCGTGGCTGAAAGAATGCCATGTATGGCTGTACCGTGGTGCATGGATGGAATGGGAGCTCGGAAAGGTGGACATGGCTGTGCCGTTGAGTCCGGACGAGCTTATCAAGAAGCGTCACGCCATCTACAGGCACGTATCGCAGAAAGACATCGTGCCTTTCCCTGGTGACGATTCCCGTGAATTCTGGCAGAGGGCCGAAGACAGGACACAGAACACGGCACGCCTTTACAACGAGCTCGGAATGGCAGAATACCAGGCTATCGAGGTGTTCGTGAAACTGTTCTGACAGCCTGTCCGGCAGACTGGATAAACAACGACGTTCCGGCAAAATCGGACAAACATCAACGTTCCGGCAGATTTGCAATCTGCCGGCATTATAAAAATAAAAAACAAAAAAGAATGAGACTGATCATCAATGAAAACGATGCGAAAGGAGCCGTATGGGCCGCGCATTACATAGTATCAAGAATCAAGGCAAAGGCTGCCTTGACGGACAAGCCTTTCGTCCTCGGACTGCCTACGGGCTCCACTCCAATAGCCACTTACAAGGAGCTCATCCGCATGAACAAGGCAGGAGAGGTTTCTTTCAAGAATGTCATAACATTCAACATGGACGAATATGTGGGACTGCCTGAAACCCATCCGGAAAGCTACCATTCGTTCATGGCCAGGAATTTCTTCGACCATGTGGATGTTCCTAAGGAAAACATCAATATCCTGAACGGAAACGCTCCCGACCTTGAAGCAGAATGTGCATCATACGAGGCAAGAATCGAAGCTGCAGGCGGAATAGACCTGTTCATGGGAGGTGTCGGCGAGGACGGCCACCTTGCATTCAACGAACCGTTCTCCTCTCTCGTGTCGCGCACCCGTGTGAAGACACTGACCTACGACACTATCCTCGTAAATTCAAGATTCTTCGACAATGATATCACCAAGGTGCCGAAGCTCGCACTTACAGTCGGCGTAGGGACAGTAATGTCTTCAAAAGAAGTGCTGGTACTCGCATTCGGGCACAAGAAGGCCCGTGCCCTCCAGCAGGCTGTAGAAGGCGCATACTCCCACACATGCACACTGTCAGCCCTTCAGAACCACCCTCACGGCATCATCGTCTGCGACGAACTTGCAGCAGGAGAACTGAAGGTCAACACTTACCGTTATTTCAAGGATATCGAGAAAGACAACCTTTAAATTTCAAATGCTTCGTAAAACGTTCCGGCAGATTTGAAATCTGCCGGAACGTTTTAATTAATATACCGGAATACCGGCAATAACAGCCGGATTGCAAATCCGGCTGTACATTAACTGGCTGTACGTTGATGGCTGTACGATAACCAGTTGTGTGTTAACTGGCGAAGAAGTAGGGATTGGGATTGTCCACGACAGGCAGAGGCGCATCATTGTCCACACTCATGCAGTCGTGTATACTGATTGTCGCATCTTGCTGCCATCTTGAAAAGTCGTTTCCCTTAATCCTGACATTGCCGCAATACTGGACATCAATCACGGAAAGATCCGGAAACAGCGGGCTGTATGACCGGCTGTCGATAAAGGTATTGCCGGTAATTTCGAGGTTCTCCACACTCAGTCCGTAGATCACCTGCCTGTCGAAAGTCTCGACGACATTGTCGGCAAACACGATATTGCCATGGAAAAAGAAGTCAGTGTCCCTCGCATCCTGCGGAATCACCGGATCTATCTGAAGGACAGCCTGAGGCTGCCCGCCCCCGAGACCGAGGTCCCTGAACCTGTTTGAACGTATGACCACATTCCGTGTACGACCGGACTCATACCAGTAGTTCGCATCTCCGCAAATCCTTATGCCGGCCATCATCGAACTGAAGTCGCAGTTTTCCACGAGCACGTCCCCAGGAGTGGAAAGGAGAAGACTTCTCGCCCTGTTGTAGCGGACCTTGCAATCCCTTATGACCACATCACAGCCTCTGGAAATATTCTCTACGGCAAGGTCAGCGACATTGCCTGCAGATGAAAGATCAAGGCCGGTAGTGAGTTCATAACAATTCCGCGAAATTCTGTCAATACTTATGAGTTTCGACTCGCCCACCGGCCTGAGTGACTTTCTGTCCACAAAACGCAGCATGTCACCCACATCGGCGAAATGATTGCCCTCCTGCTGGAAATGCCCGAAGGAAGCACGGAACACTGCCGGGGAAAGCAGCGTGTCCACCTTCATATACACCCCGTGGATATTGGTTGCGTCATCGAGCATGCTCTCGAACGTGCAGTCCTCCAGTGTCACCGTACCCTTGCAGTCCACGAAATGGGTGGCGTCCGCGGATATCGTTATCATCCTCGGAGAACCGGGCCTCGAAGCCGTGGAGACGCCTGACACCGTAATATTTTCGGAAAATTCGGCTATCAGGGCCATGGCACCTGCCTTGTAGACATGCACGTCATGTACCTTGACATCCTTGCTCCGGAGAATGGCGAACCCGGGGTACGACCTGTTCAGATCCATAGGACCCTTGTCATCCCAGATGCTGCCCACAGGAGGCACCGACACCGCCGACAGCCCGGAAAACTCCACGATTCCCGGCGAGAGCTCCCTCGCCTTCAGTTCTCCGGTCCAATGCCTGTGCTCGTAGATGGCCGTATTGAAATACGGTCTGCGCGTAGCCGGATCGAACACTATGTTCTCGGCAAGAGGATATTCCCAGTCGTAGCCTCCGAAAAAGAGCCTGTCCCCTTCTATACGGTATTTGTTGTCAGGAAATACCCTTACGGCAAATGTCATTTTCTCCTGGTCGTTTTCTATCACCTCGCCTTCGAATGTCCACGGATAGTCATAATCGACCGTGAAACCACCGACATTGACATTCCTGGAATTCTTGACGGCAAACGGGACAATCGCACCGTGGAACAGAAAATCGGAGCCGTCGCCCGTCACGGTGACATTTTCCATGTCCTTTATCAGAAAAGCCACCTTGCGGTCTCCGCTGTCGTTGTTCGACATGCTCAGAAATTCCGTACACGCATCCTCCGGCCAGAACTCGTAAAGGCCTGCGGCAAAACGTATCTCCACATTCCCGTCAGGATGCTCTTCCAGGATTCTCTTCACCACAGGCGTATAGTCCCTGACATCAGGATCCGCCTCGACAACGACCGTTTCAGGTCCGCACGAGCATAAGGCCAAAAGTCCGGCCGCCATGGAGATTATCGAAAAAACAAACCTTCTCATTTCCTGAATCTGATTTTGGCGTATGCCAGATCACGTATTCCAATGGTATTCTGATTATTGGCCCAATACATCCGGACGGTCTCCCCGCCTTTCAGATCCCCTTCCTCGCTTATGAGGTTCGGATATCCTGCCGGATTGTCAGCATCCCCGACAATGGCCTGCGGAGTGCTCCAGGCGATGGCGTCATCGCTGAATGACATGTAAATCCGCTTCGTCCATGAGGCATAGACCATTACCCATTGTCCGAGGAAATCGTTCCACATCACGGACGGATTGGCTCCCGGTACGCCTGCAAGACCTGACACAGGGATATTCTCCCCTCCGAGACCTGTGGAACTGTCGTATGCAGGAACCGTGAAATCTGTCCCGTCCCATTTTTTCCATGTGCCGGAGGCTCCGGTCCTGTCCGATGACGAAGCCATGCAAAGTGCGTTCGCCCCGGAACTTACCCTGCCCTGGTAATAGCAGATGTACCTGGAGTTCGCCTCGTCCCAGATGACGCAGCCGTCACCGAGTCCGGTCCAGTCAGGTTCGTCAGGCTTAGGGTTCTTGTCCGTGATTATCGGCTTAGGGTCGTGCCATGTGGCGCCATAGTCATCTGAATAGACCACGCCTATGGACTTGTGGGCTATCCCAGATTCGTCCCAATGGCTCTCCGCATGGAAAAATCCCACATACTTGCCGGGTTCATCGAGAGGGAATACGGAAATGAACCATGACCCTCCGTCATTGAAGCCTTCGGTACGGTCGAATTCCTTTCCCCACACCGTATTTTCCTGCGTCAGATCCGATATATGGTCCTCCGGAAACGGAGTGGACGCGACAGTCAGGACATCGGTAGACTCACCCCAGAACAGCTGCCATGAATTGTCCTTCTTCACAGGAATAAGTTTCCCGTCAGGCCAATATCCTTTCATGAACGTATTTTCGCCCTGTTCCACGACCTTGGTTTCAGTCATGGAGACGTTTCCGTTTATTTCGGTCCATGTTTCGGACTCTTCGGGAGTCTGCGTACCCGTACCCTGATTCACGACAGACGATTCCGGTACAGGCACCCATTCTTTCCTGCAGGAGCAGAGCGCTACCGACGCCCCTGCCAGGAAGACAAACATCATCAGTTTCATTTTCATTGCCATATCGGGTTTTGTGTTATCGCTCCGTTGGAAGCGTCTATTACTGACTGCGGTATCGGGAAAATGCTGTGCTTTTCCTGGCAGTTGTTCATAAGGTTCTGGTAATCCGCGGACATGAGCCAGTCAGGGTCCTGTCCTACGGAACGGAAAGCCTCCTGCAGCTTCCCGAAACGGACGAGATCAGCCCATCTGTGCCCCTCGAAGCAGAGTTCGCGGCTGCGCTCCTCGAGGATGAACTCGTCGAACGGGCCGTCCCCGATATGCCAGTCTACATCGGCATTGGCCGTATGGATATCCACTCCGTAGCCTCTGCGCCGCACCTGGTTCACATATTCTATGGCTTCATCCGACGGAGTCCCGGTTGCCCTCCATTCTGCTTCGGCAAGCATCAGGAGGACATCAGCATAACGGATTATAGGGAAATTGATGTTGTTGCACCAGTTGGCCCAGCTGTTTCCCCTGTCCGCCTTGTCCAGAGGATGGCGGAACTTGTAGACCCAGTAGTTGCCTTCATAGTCGTCATCATACACGATTTCCATCTTTCCCGTGTCCGGATTGAGGATAGCATGTCCTCCCGCATTCACGGAACCGCGGCGCAGGTCGTTTTCCTCGAACTTGTCATACATTTCCGGGAAAGCACGCACCTGTGTCCAGTATATCTGATCAGTATGCGGTATTCCGTCGGTAGTCCCGACCTGGCCTCCGTAGAGGGAATTGCTGTGGGAATTGTCGAATTCCACATCGAAGATATATTCACTGTTGTGCTCGTGAAGTCCGTCAAACTGGGAGAAATAGTCCTCCACCAAGGCGAACTTGTCGCTCTTTATTAACTCACGGCAGGCCTGTGCTGCAAGTGACGCTGCGGAATTGTCCTTAAGAGGCTCTCCTGCCATCTGGAGATATGCCCTTGCCTTAAGTGCGGTAGCGGCAGCCTTGTAAGCATGTCCGACAGTATTGGTTTCCGGCAGAAGTTTTTCCGCCTCGGTGAAATCCTTAATGACACGGTCATAGACATCTGCCAGAGGCGCCTTTCCCGTATTCAGTTCGCTGATATCCGTAGTCTCCGTAATGACCAGAGGCACTTCGCCGAAATAACGCGCGAGCTGGAAATAGAACCATCCGCGGAGGAAATACGCCTCCCCTGCAATCCTGTTTCTGTCCGCCTCGGAAATATTGTCCCCGTCGTATTGTTCCAGACGGTTAAGGACAACATTCGCCCTCTGTATGCCGAGATACTGCATGAACCACACCTTTTCCACGAAAAGATGCTCCGGAGTATAACTATAGAAGCCGATCATTTCCTCACCGTTGTTTCCGAACGGCACGAAACATTCGTCGGTACCTATCCTTCCCCAGTACATGAATCCGGTGAAATAGTTTCCGTAACGGTGCTGGGCATCCCATTCCACGGAAGTGAATGTATAATATATACCCGTAAGAGCCATATCGAAGTCCGTCGTGCTTTTGAAGAAATTCTGGGTCGTGATGTTGCTTTCGACCTTGGTCTCCAGAAAGTCGCAGGAAACCCCCAGCCACAAGAACGGGATCAATATAAAAAGTATTCGTTTCATCTGTACCCTCCTGCTATTTGAATGAAATGTTCACGCCGAATGTAAATGTCCTCGCCTTCGGGAAATTGCCGTAGTCGAAGCCCTGGGACAATATCGCCGCCGCCGAATTCTGGCTTATGCCGACCTCAGGATCGTAGCCCGAGTATTTCGTGAACACATAGATATTGTCCGCGGAAACATAGAACCTGCAGGACTCTATATGCTTTGTCCTGCGAAGGACACGCGTCGGCAGCGTATAGGTCAGCCTTGCCGTCGCAAAACGCAGATACGAGGCGTCCTCTACGAAAGCCGAAGACACGAGTCCGTCAGGAATCTGCGAATAATAACGCGAAGACTGGTTTTCCGTGGTCCATCTTTTATTCCAGTATGCCATCTGGTTGGAACCGTCTCCCGTGTAAGCGGCCGTCATGCTGTAATTGGCGTTATAGAGGTCATTGCCTATGGAATACTGGAAGCCGAGATAAAGGTTGAAGGCCTTGTAGTCAAATGTGGTAGAGAAGGCTCCATACACGTCCGGGAGGAAGTTTCCGATCACCTCACGGTCCGAGTCGTCGATCTTTCCGCTGCCGTCCTTGTCCCATAATTTCAATGATCCAGGCTG
>DVIP01000179.1 GCA_018711225.1 Candidatus Cryptobacteroides intestinipullorum
TGTGTTATATATAGGGAAGGCCGGAGGAAAAACTTCTCGCGCTACTTTGCGAAAAAGAATAGGCCAGTATATCCGATTCGGTGAAGGCAAGCCGGTAGGGCATTGGGGCGGTCGTTATATCTGGCAGCTTAAGGATTGCGACAATCTGCTGTTTTGCTGGAAAGCATCGGAGGATGCGGAAATTTTGGAATCAGAACTGATTGCCGGCTTCAAATCACAGTATGGCGGTCGCCGGCCTTTTGCCAACCTGCGGGATTGATATGCCGGTATTAGACGGTGCCGGTCAGCAGCCATTTCTTGATGGCTTTTCCGTAACGGTATTCACCGAAGTCGAGTGACGGGTCGAGAATGAGTCCGTCTGTGCCGAAAAGGGAATTTTCAGCCTGATGTTCGATTTCCTCTATTCTGTCCATCGTTTCCTTGGGTACGATCAGATGGCACGGAATGATGATGGCTGCGGGATTCTGCGCTATGGCATGTGCTACGGCACGGACCCCGGACCTTTTTCCGCACATATCGGCGAAATCCGTGTAGCTTAGCAGTCGCGGATGCCCCTCCGGGGCCGGATGCGTCAGATCAAACAGCTTCTTCCACACCATTTTCTGGAAATTCGTCCCGAAAAGATACAGGTCGTCCCACCTTACGGACGGGGACATCGCGATGACATCCTCCGTGGACACCTTCCTGCAGTTTATCCCGGATACCGATTCTACAGGCATCCGGGATATCTTTTTCATTATCTCGGTGAAAATCGTGTAGTCCAGCGAAACTGAGACTATCCTGTCATTGACAGTAGATACTATCCATTCGGGCGCGGCATCCATGGCTCCGTCAGTATAAGGTTTTTCAGTCGTCGTACAGGTTCATGCCGGTTTTCAGGTATGGCCTGATTTCATCGGCGGGAATCAGAATATCTATTATTCCGAATGAATATGCGGCGATTTCGTACTGGTTGTACGTGAACGTCACTCCGTTTTCTCCGATGGAGAAGTTCCCGTTAGGCTCTATAGTGTCAGTCAGGAGGCTGATTTCCTCCTCCGGACTTCTGCCGTCGTTCAGATGTTTCATCAGCAGTTTCCCGGTCTGTTTTTCAAATCCGTCGGCGAAAACGTCCTCCTGTTTGAGAAGTTTCCCTGTAGACAGGTCGAAATTCAGATGAAATTCCGACATGCCGCCATGTGCGCCTCCTGTGAATGAATATGAGACAACAGTGTAACCGAGGATGTCCCTGTATATGCCTGTCTGCTTCCCGGACTTGTCGAATCCCCAGTTCATGCTCATGTGAGGACCTTTATCCCCGTTTTTCCGCAGCATATCCAAGATTTCGAGATTGCTTTCCCGGTATTCCGACACCAGGCTGTCCGCCCATGCCTTTATGGCATCTTCCGGTTTCATGCCGGTGCAGGCATCTCCGAACAGTGCTTCGGTGATGGCACCTGTGATGTTTTCGGAACGTTTGTCAGCGTCCGTATCCGGATATTCCACATTGACGGAAATGGTTATGGAATCCGCAGAGCCTTCTTCCAGAGAGACCGCATTGCTGTAGGTAACGGGAGCGAATGTCACGGGTTTTCTGCCGCAGGAAACGATGCCTGCGGCGATGATGGCTAACGCCAGGATTGTCAGGGATTTTCTCATTATATCTGAATTTTTCTAAAGATAATAATAAATTTCTTAAAATAATTGTCCCGGGCTGCTTTTCAACATTGCATACCCGGGATCATTGTCCTTTTATTTACGGAATCTCCTTGTATTTTCGTGTCACCTACTCTCTTGAATTTCCTTTCATTAATCTATTCGGAGAACAGTGAGATTATGTTCAATATTACCTTGGCTGCCTTTTCCATGCTCTCTGCCGGCACGAACTCCAGTTTCCCGTGGAAATTGTGGCCGCCTGCGAAGATATTCGGGCAAGGAAGTCCCATGAAAGACAGGTTGGCTCCGTCAGTACCGCCTCTTATCGGCTTGATGACAGGGGTTATCCCTTCCATCTCCATGGCTTTGACGGCCTTTTCTATAATATGGTAATGAGGCTCCACCTCTTTCTTCATGTTGTAGTACTGGTGCTTTATCTCCACGGAAGCGGTGCCTTCTCCGTACTTGCCGTTGATGAAGTCCGCGCATTTCCTGAGAGTCTCTTTCCGCTTCTCATACAGACCCATGTCATGGTCCCTTATTATATAGGAAAATTCTGCCTGCTCTACGGTTCCGCTGAAGCTGACTATATGGAAGAATCCCTCATAGCCGTCCGTGAATTCCGGTCTCTGTTCTACCGGGAGAAGCGAATTGAGTTCCATGCCTATGAGGATGGCGTTCAGCATTTTCCCTTTGGCATAGCCCGGGTGGATATTCCTGCCCTGGATGCGGACCGTGGCGGAAGCCGCGTTGAAATTCTCGTATTCGAGCTCACCGATTTTTCCCCCGTCCATCGTATAGGCGTACCTGGCCCCGAATTTCTCCACATCGAACTTGGCTACGCCGCGTCCTATCTCTTCATCGGGAGTGAAACCTATTTTGATTTCCCCGTGTCTGAATTCGGGATGCTCCATGATATATTCTGCCATATACATGATTTCTGCCACCCCGGCCTTGTCATCTGCACCGAGAAGGGTGGTGCCGTCCGTGGTAATGATGGTCTGCCCCCTGTACTCTGCCAGTTCCGGGAAATCGGATGTTTTCAATGCCAGGCCGGGCACACCAGCCAGCGGTATGTCATTCCCGTCATAATCATGTATTATCTGCGGCTTTATGTTTTTTCCGGAAGCATCCGGAGATGTATCCACATGTGCGATGAATCCGATGGGAGGAACGTCTTCTTTCCCGCAGTTTGAAGGGATTGACGCCATTACATACCCGTATTCGTCGAGTTCTGCCTTTATACTCATGGATGCGAGTTCGTCCTGCAGCATTTCCAGAAGCACGAACTGTTTCTTGGAACTCGACTGGCTTTCCGACTCAGGGTCAGACTGAGTGTCGATGGAGACATATCTCAGGAATCTGTCTATAATTTTTTCCATAACAGCTGTTTTAACTCTTGCAAAATTACATAAAAATCTCCCGGAATCACAATATGAGCAGACTGATGCCCATCAGCGCCATGCCTGCCACCACTCCGGCGATGGCGATGTGATGTTTTCCGTATTTTTCCGCAGTCGGCAGCAGTTCGTCCAGTGAAATGTATATCATGATGCCTGCCACTGCCGCCAGTATAAGCGGGAATGCCGCCCCTCCGCTGTCTATGCGTATTCCGGTCAATGCCGTCACTCCATAGCATATCGCTGCCCCGACAGGCTCTGTCAGTCCTGACAATGTCGCATACAGAAGTGCTTTGCCTCTGCTTTTCGTCGCATAATAAATAGGTATCGCTACCGCAATCCCTTCGGGAATATTGTGCACCGCTATCGCAAATGTAATTCCCGCTCCCATTTGAGGGTCGTTCAATGCCCCTATGAACGTGGCCATGCCTTCGGGAAAGTTATGTACGGCAATGGCTATCGCCGACATGACTCCCAGTTTGTGGAGGGCCGCCTTGCCTTCATGCCCGGTACGGCTTATCATATCGGTGGCCGCATTTTCCGTGTCGAGGGTAAGTCCTGAAGCCTCGTGGGGATTTTCATATTCCGGAATCAGGAAGTCAATCAGTGTTATTATGCCCATGCCTGAAAAGAAGGCCGTCAACACGGATACGGCTCCTGATATGCCGGGGAACGCATTTCCGATGGTTTTCTGCGCTTCGGGGTACAGTTCCGCCAGGGAAATGAATATCATCACTCCGGCGGAAAGTCCCAGGGCGGCAGCCAGAAAATTGCTGCTCAGTTTCTTTTTGAAAAGAATGAGCGCACCTCCCAGACCTGTAGCCGCTCCTGCCGTCAGTGTGAGCAGCAGTGCTGTCAATATCGGATTCATCGTTCAGGAATCAGGCTTTCTCCCCGCCGGATTTCACGGCTCTCAGGGACGACATGATGATATAGGCTATAATCAGAATATAAGGGATAATGGCGACAGGTTCGGTCCACGCGGATGGAGCCATAAACCAGTCGATATCGGCGAATTTGAGTATTGCGCTGACTACCCCCATAAGTGCGCCGCCTGCGATAAAGCCGGAAGCGATGAGGGTCCCTTTCTCATGTCTGGCATTGTTTGTTTCAGGGTTTTTGCTGCGGCTGCTTACGAACCATGAAATCGCACCACCTACCAGCATAGGCATATTCAGGTCCAGAGGTATGAACATTCCGAGGGCGAAAGCGAGTGCCGGCACTTTCAGGAATGTGAGGATTACGGCTATGACCGCACCTATGCCGTACATGAGCCACGGGGCATTTCCTCCGTTCATCATAGGCTCGATGACTGCCGCCATGGCATTGGCCTGAGGGGCGACGAGCGCATCTTCTCCGGTGAAGCCGTAAGTCTGGTTAAGGACGAGCATTACACCTCCCACAGTCGCGGCTGCCACCAGAGTGCCGAGGAATTTCCAGCTTTCCTGGTTCTTCGGGGTAGAGCCTATCCAGTAGCCTATCTTCAGATCCGTGACGAAAGCTCCTGCTACAGACAGGGCCGTGCATACGACACCTCCTATGATCAGTGCTGCTG
>DVIP01000180.1 GCA_018711225.1 Candidatus Cryptobacteroides intestinipullorum
CATTGGAGGTCATGATGATGATGGTATTCCTGAAATCCACTGTCCTGCCGTTGCTGTCTGTCAGTCTGCCCTCGTCCAGAACCTGCAGCAGCAGGTTGAAAATGTCAGGATGTGCCTTTTCTATCTCGTCCAGGAGTACTACGCTGTAAGGTTTTCTGCGGACCTGCTCGCTTAGCTGTCCGCCTTCATCGAAGCCGACATAGCCCGGAGGGGCTCCAATCAGCCTGGAGGAAGCGAACTTTTCCATGTATTCGCTCATGTCTATGCGGACCATGCTGTCCTCGGACCCGAAGAGATATTCTGCCAGAGACTTGGCCAGCTGGGTCTTGCCCACTCCGGTAGGTCCGTAGAAAAGGAAAGAACCTACAGGCCTGTGCGGATCCTTGATGCCGGCGCGGTTTCTCCTGATGGCCCTGACTACTTTTTCGACGGCCTGGTCCTGGCCGATAACCTTTTCCTTAAGCCGGTCTTCCATTTTCAGAAGTCTGGACCTTTCCGATTCAGCCACACGGTAAACAGGGATTCCTGTCATGGTGGAAACCACCTCGGCCACATCATCGGCGCACACATGGGGCAGATGTCCTGGTTTCTTTCCCGAATGTCTGAGACTGACCATGGAGCCGGCCTCGTCCATGACATCTATGGCCTTGTCGGGAAGGCATCTGTCCGTGACATACCTTTCCGACAGCCCGACACAGGCTTTCAGTGCATCTTCGTCGTAGTTCACCAAATGGAAGAACTCGTATTTCATCTGGAGGTCTTTCAGTATTTCCAGTGTCTGTTCCGGAGTGGTGGGATTTACCATTATTTTCTGGAACCTGCGGTCCAGCGCACCGTCCTTTTCCACGATTTTCCTGAATTCGTCCAAAGTCGTGGCTCCTATGCAGTGTATTTCACCCCGTGCCAGTGCAGGCTTGAGTATGTTGGCCGCATCCAGGCTGCCCCCAGTCCCTCCTGCTCCTACTACAGTGTGGAACTCGTCTATGAACAGTATGATGTCCGGATTGCCGCTCACTTCCTTTATTATTTCCTTGAGCCTTTTTTCGAAATCCCCGCGGAATCTGGTGCCGGCGACGACGGAAGCTATGTCCAGCGATATTATCCTTTTCCCCGCCAGTGCCGGGGTAGTGTCGCCTCCGGCTATTTTCATGGCTATCCCTTCCACTATGGCCGATTTTCCTACTCCAGGGTCGCCGACGAGCATGGGATTGTTCTTTTTCCTCCTTCCGAGAATCTGTATCACCCTGTCCGTCTCGGCTTCACGCCCGGTCACCGGGTCGAGTTTCCCTTCCATGGCAGCTTTTGTCAAGTCATAGCCGTATTTTTCCAGTGCGGATTCTTCTGCGGACTGCCCTTTCTGTTCATCGGCCTGTGCCGGATTCTCATCAGGGTTTTCCACCTGCCATTTCCTTTCGCTGCCGCTCAGGACACCGGCGGCTTCCATGTAGTTCCTTACGCATACGTAGTCCACTCCCTTGTCCTGCAGCCATGTAAGTCCGAATCCTCCGGCCGTGTTCTTGAGCAGGGCCAGAAGCAGATGTTCCGGCCGCACCACTTCAGAAAGTGATTTGGTGGCTTCCAGAATGGACAGGCTGAGTATGTTGTAGGCTCCGCGTGACAGGGATATCTTTTCGAATTCGGAAAACGGGATGTATTTGTCTGTCCTTATGTTGGCGTCGATGAACTGTTTCAGTTCATCCAGGTCTGTTCCCAGTCCCAGCAGTGTTCCTGCAGCCTCGTTGTCCTTGTGCCTGAGGATGCCGAGCAGCAGATGGTCCGGCGAAATGCCGTAGCTGCCCGTCCTCATCGCCTCGTCCCTGGCGAAGTTCATTATTATATTGAGTTCTCTCGATATCTTGATTTCCATAATGTCGTTTTTCTCTTTTCCCGCCTGGCCGTGCGGACCGGTTCCGGCATACATGCCGTAAAGACGGCGAGCCTTCAGTGCGGGATAAATCATACAAACTTACGCATTTTTTCATAATTGTCATCAAGAATCACCGCTCAGGCCGTGTCAGCCATCTGCAAATGCACATCTTTTTTCAATATCCTGCAGCGGAACAGATGCAAATGACTTCCTTATCATTTGCTGAGGTATTGAAAATTTTTTATCTTTGCAAACTATGTTTAAAGCATAATGGCGGGCTTTCCGGAAGAATGCGTGCGGCTGAGGGCGGGGAGTCTTCGTCATTGGAACGAAAATCAGGAGAATATATATGGATAATGAAGTGAATCCGAACGGGTCGGAGCAGATGACGTCAGGCGGAAGGATAGAGACCGTGAATATTGACAGGCAGATGAGAAGTTCGTATATCGACTACTCGATGTCGGTGATAGTTTCGAGGGCGCTTCCTGACGTGAGGGATGGAATGAAACCTGTACACAGGCGTGTGCTGTATGGTATGACGGGACTGGGGCTCAGTTATTCCGGGCAGACCAAGAAATCGGCCAGAATAGTCGGTGAAGTCCTCGGTAAATACCATCCGCACGGAGACAGCAGCGTTTATGGCGCCATGGTGAGGATGGCCCAGAACTGGAGCATGAGATATCCTCTCGTATTCGGACAGGGAAACTTCGGGTCCATGGATGGGGATTCTCCTGCAGCCATGCGATATACGGAGGCCAAGCTGGAGAAGATTTCGGAAGAGGTGATGGCGGATATTGACAAGGATACCGTGGATTTCCAGAACAACTTCGATGACACCCTCCAGGAACCTACGGTATTGCCTACCAAGGCTCCGCTCCTGCTTCTGAACGGCTCGTCGGGAATCGCAGTGGGTATGGCGACGAATATGGCGCCGCATAACCTGGGCGAGACATGTGATGCGATTTGTGCATATATTGACAATCCCGATATAACCGTCGACGAACTGATGCACTATATCAAGGGGCCTGATTTTCCTACGGGAGGAATCATCCAGGGGCATCAGGGTATCAGGGATGCGTTTGAGACGGGCCGGGGCAGGATAGTGATCCGTTCCAGGACCGAGATCGAAGTAAGCGAATCGGGACGCGAAACCATCGTCGTGACCGAAATCCCTTATATGGTGAACAAACGCGAGCTTATCGAAAAAATCGTGGAGCTCGTGGAGAACAAGAAAGTGGACGGCATTGTCTATGTGAATGACGAGACGACCAGAAAGGGAATGCGCATCGTCATCAAGCTGAAGATAGGCGCGAATTCGAATGTGGTCCTGAACACGCTGTTCAAATATACACCTCTGCAGTCAAGTTTCTCGGTGAACAATGTCGCTCTGGTGCACGGAAGGCCGAGGACACTGAATCTGAAGGACCTGATCAAGTATTTCGTGCAGCACAGGCATGATGTTGTGGTCAGAAGGACGAAATTCGACCTGGACAAGGCCAAAAAACGCGCCCATATACTGGAAGGACTGCTGAAGGCTCTGGATGTGATAGACGAGATAATCAGCATCATCCGCGCTTCCCGTTCCGTGGAACAGGCGAAGAACGAGCTTATGGAGCGTTTCGCCTTCTCCGATGCCCAGGCTACTGCCATCGTGGAAATGAGGCTCAGGCAGCTGACAGGACTTGAAAGGGAGAAACTGCAGTCAGAGTTCGACGAACTCATGAAGTTCATAAATTACTGCGAAGAGATACTGGCCAGCTATGACAAGCAGATGGGTGTCATAAAGGACGAACTGCAGGAACTGAAACGCAAGTACGGGGATCCGAGGAGGACGGAAATCGCCCTTTCTGCCGAGGAATTCAATCCGGAAGACTTCTATCCAGATGAGGATGTAGTCATCACGATATCGCACCTGGGATATATTAAGAGGACCCCGCTTGCCGAGTACAGGACGCAGAACCGCGGCGGCGTGGGCATCAAGGGCAGCGCCACCAGGGATGAGGACTTCATAGAGTATATCTATGTGGCCAACATGCACAGCACCATGCTTCTTTTCACGAAGAACGGAAGGTGCTTCTGGCTTAAGGTGTACGAGATTCCGGAAGGTACGAGGACTTCGAAAGGCCGTGCCATCCAGAATGTCATAAACATCGAGCCTGACGATACTGTGAAGGCTTTCATAAACGTCAGGAATCTGAGGGACGAGGAATATGTGAACAACAATTACATAGTGCTTGTCACCAGGAAGGGAATCATCAAGAAAACTCTGCTGGAAGCCTATTCAAGGCCGAGGACCAATGGTGTCAATGCCATCACCGTCAGGGACGGGGACGAACTTCTCGAGGCGTCCATGACCAACGGACGCTGCCAGATACTCCTGGCCGGAAAGAACGGATATTGCGCCAGGTTCGAAGAGACGGATGCCAGACCGCTCGGCAGGACGGCTTCCGGTGTGAAAGGTATCAATATCGGAGAAGATGATGAAGTGGTGGGCATGATCTGCCATGATCCGGGAGCCGAGGATGCGGCAAGCCATACCATTCTGGTGGTGAGTGAAAACGGGTACGGAAAGCGCTCCGACTATGACGAGTACAGGACGACACACAGGGGCAGCAAGGGTGTGAAGACCCTGAACATCACCGAAAAGACGGGGCGTCTTGTCGCCATAAAGGATGTCACGGATGACAATGACCTTATGATAATAAACAAGTCCGGCCTGACGATCAGGATGAACGTGTCGGATATCAGGGTGGCCGGAAGGGCTACCCAGGGTGTGCGCCTTATAAATATTAAGGACGGAGATTCGATAGCCGCAGTTTCCGCTGTCAGCAAGAATGATGATGCAGACGACGTGCAGCAGTCCGACGGGACTGTTTCCGGCGCGGATGCGGACGGACAGACAGATACGACTGGAGTAAAAACAGAATAATAATTTAATGAAATCATTAACAATTAACCGGTTATGAAAAGAATTCTCATAGCATTGGCTGTTCTGCTGACTGTTCAGATAGCCGATGCGCAGGTAAAATCGCCTGCTGATGCGAAAAAAGCGGTAGAAACAGCTGTGGCAGCTACTGAAAATCCGAAGAAGGCTGTCAAGCCTGCGACATGGATCAAACTTGCCAATGCTTATATGGATGCATACAATGCACCGATGGGCAACGGCTGGGTAGGTGCCAACAAGCAGGAGCTTACTTTCCTGATGGGCAATGAAAAACCGACTTCCACACAGTCGGTGACGCTTGCCGGCGAAAGCTATACCAAGGAAACATATTCCACTATGAACTACTACTTCAATGCGAACCAGCAGCTGGCTATCATCGAAGTGACGGCTCCCGTATATGACGACGCCCTCGACCGCGCCTTGTCTGCATATCTGGAGGCGGAAAAGGTGGATGCGAAAGGAAGCAAGACCAAGGATATTGATGCAGGTATCAAGAATATCTCCGCAAAATATGTAGAGCAGGGTATGAACAGCTATATGTTCGGTGACCTTGCAAAGGCCAGCCAGTGCTTCGAAAAGGCTGTGACGGCTTCCGAGTCCGCACCTACGCCATCAGTGGACACCATGGCTGTCTACAATGCAGGATTTACCGCATGGATGACCAAGGACTATAACCGCGCGGAGCCTTTCTTCAAGAAATGTCTTGACCTGGGCTATGTAGAGGATGGTGAGGTTTACGCAAAACTTGCCGACATCTACTCTAACCTGGACAGGAAGAGCGAGGCGAAGACCATCCTTGAGGACGGTTTCAAGGCTTTCCCTCAGAACCAGAGCATCATAATAGGGCTTATCAACTACTACATCGAAAGCGGTGACCAGCCTGACGAACTGTTTGCGCTTCTGGATGTCGCCAAGAAGAACGAACCGAACAACGCATCCCTCTATTATGTGGAGGGTGATATCCACAACAAGCTGGGACACAAGGAAGAGGCTATCGCTGCATACCTGAAGTCAAATGAAATCAACCCTGACTACGAGTTCGGTCTTATTGGTATCGGCATACTGTATTACAACGAGGCTCTCGAACTTCAGGAAAAAGCTTCCACAGAGTTTGACCAGGCCAAGTATGATGCTATCATGGTGGAATTTGAGGCTGCCCTCAAGAATGCCATCGAACCGTTCGAGAAAGCATTCAATATAACCAAGGACAATGATATAAAGGTCAGCATTGCCGAATACCTGAAGAATATCTACTATCGTTTCCGTGACAACGGACCTGAATATCAGGAAGGTTACCAGAAATATTCTTCCATCGTGGAGAACGGTCTTTAGCGGAATGGCCTGAGACTGGTTTATGTTTTCGGGCTGGATGAGGGTGACTCAAAAGAGACTTTTGGTCACCCTCAAACGTCTTTCTTCGAAAGACTGGACCCATCCTAACCCCCTGCACCCCCTATTAGGGGGATTGTGCGACTCCCAGTCGCGGTCCCTTCGGGACTTTTGACCCAGCCCCACCGGACAACGTTTTTTTGGGGACAATTTTTTACCAGGGCAATTTTTATTTTTCTGTCTTTTCGAAGGCCTTTACTATCTTGTTGACAAGCGGATGCCTTACTATGTCTTCCGTCCTGAAGAATATGCAGCTGATTCCCTTGATGTCTTTCACCAGATTGATGCCGTGCATGAGTCCTGATTCCCTCTTGTCCGGAAGGTCTATCTGACTGGCGTCTCCGGTGACTATGAATTTTGCGTCGCAGCCCATTCTGGTCAGGAACATTTTCAGCTGCCCTATATTGGTGTTCTGTGCCTCGTCGAGTATTACGCAGGCCTTGTCGAGTGTACGTCCTCTCATATATGCGAGAGGCGCGATCTGTACTATTCCTTCTTCCATGAAATCATTCAGTTTCTTGGCGGGAATCATGTCCCCGAGGGCATCGTACAGGGGCTGGAGATAGGGATCGAGCTTGTCTTTCAGGTCTCCCGGAAGGAATCCGAGCCTTTCTCCTGCTTCTACGGCCGGCCTGGTAAGGATGATTCTCTTTATTTCCCTGCGCTTGAGCGCTCTTACGGCCAGGGCGATGGCGATGTAGGTCTTTCCTGTTCCGGCAGGGCCCACGGCGAATATGAGGTCGTTTTCGAAATAGGCCCTCACCATGTCTTCCTGCGTCTTGTTCCTGGCGCGGATAGGCTTTCCGTCCAGGCCGTGTACTATGACGGAATCTCCGGCCGGTACCATTCTGGCAGGAGTGTTTTCCCCGTCGAACAGGTCTTCCACATCATAAGGCGTGAGGTTCCTTTTGTGCAGCCTTCTCTGCACCAGCTGCCTTATCTTCTCTTCGAATCCGGCGCAGTCTGATTCCGAGCCCTCAAGCATGATTTCTTCACCCCTCGCCACTACTTTCAGCTGCGGAAACCATCCGCACAAGGCTTCAAGAACCCTGTTCCCGGCCCCGTATATTTCTACAGGATCAATATTTTCAAGTTTTACCGTCGTTTTCATCTTTACTAGTCTCTCTTTCCTCTTTTTCAGTCTTCTATTCCAGTCACTTCCTTTATGTCGGAATATGTCGATACCATTTTGTCGTATTCGTATGGGGATATCCATTCGTCTCTTTTCCCGAGCATGTCCTTTACTTTTACGGTGCAATGCCTTCCTGCAAGTCTGCCCGGAAGAGATGTCCAGAGAAAGGTGTAGCAGGGTTCGAGCGACACCACTTCCCCGAAGCCGTCGCGTATTATCTTCATTTCAAGCATGAGTCCTATCTGGGTGTTCCTTGCGCTCATGTTTGAAATGGCGTTACCGAGAGAATAGATTACAGGGACTTCACCTTTGTCCGTGCCGATGATGCCGGTGTCCTGGACTACATGAGGGTGTGTCCCTACTATCAGCCCCACTCCTTTGTCCGCAAGCCATTGTGCCAGTTTTTCCTGCGATCCGGAATGGGATGTGCTGTATTCTTCTCCCCAGTGCGGGAGGGCGATTATAAGTCCGGCTCCCAGGTCTTCCGCCCTTTTGATGGCCCCGGCTATCTTTTCCATGTCGGTATAGTTTGTGCCGGGAAAGGTCTTGCCGAAGCCGGTGTTGGTGCCGTATGTGAAGTTTATGAAGGCTATTTTCAGGCCGTCGCAGGACATCATCAGAGGATAGCCTGCCAGCATCGCCTCTTCATTTTCAGCACAGCCTGTCATCCTTACCCCGTATTTCCTTTCAAGCTCCCTGTATGTCCTGATAGTCCTGGCAAGCCCTTTTTCGCCCTTGTCCAGAATGTGGTTGTTCGCTGTCAGGAAGACATCTATCCCGCATTCTGCCATATATTCCGCATAACTGTCCGGCGCGCTGAATGACGGATAGCCCGTGTACGGTTCTCCGGCCAGAGTGAATTCCATATTGGCTGTGGCGATGTCGGCTTCCGCAAGGTCATCTGCGATGCTGCTGAAATACCCTGTGAAGTCATGGCTTCCGTCGTCTCTCAGGGAACCTGCTATCTGTGCCTGGTGAAGCATCACGTCCCCGATAAAGGCGAGGGTGAGCGTGTCCATGGATCTGGAGGCCGGATTTGACTCCAGTGCCTGTCTGACTATGGCTGAGTCACGGACGTGAGGCGGCTGGTACGGATGGACCCATCCTGCGGACGGTATGCCGTGAAGAAGTACGGCGGCTGCCAGCGCCCCCGCATATCTCCGTTTCCGGCTGTCCCGTGATGTCTTTCTGTCCTGTAGCAATTCTTCCTGATTTTGCCCGGGGCAAGGCCCCTGCCGTCTATTTATCGTCTGTTGCCGTGATTTCGTAGAGTGTTACATTTTCGATTCCGAGGCGTATTCTGAGCCAGTTCTTGAGCCTCAGTTTCTGCTCGTCGCTGAGAGGTCTGGTCGTGGTGGCGACAGCCAGAAGCCCGTCCGATTCCTTGAAGTCCGAAGACCGGACTTCTGCGCCCCTTGCCACGAAAAGGGATTTGAGTTCCGGGTACTGGTTTACCGCTTCCCTGGTAATCTGGCTGTATGGAATGTCGCTGGCATGCAGCAGTTTCAGTTCGTCCTCCAGTTTCTTTATTTCGGCCTCCCTGCGTGTTATCTCATTGTCGGTGCGCTCGTAAATTCCTTTCAGTATTTCCGCCTCACCGGTACCTTCCACCAGAGCATGTTCCTTGATTATGACCTGTTCCGGTTTGAGCCCGAATTCTTTTGCGGATTCGAGGAAATTGTTCTTTTCGGATGCTGAAAGAGGCTCTCCGGTAAAATAGACCTCCACTCTGGAGCCTTTCCTGTGCTCTACCTTGTAATCCATGATGTAGCCTGAATACAGGTTCTTGTTCATGTTGATGAACTCGGCCACATCCTGGTTGAATGTGTTTTCCCGGACCATGACGATGGCTGACCAGATACTCGGGACAACGACGATGGCGGTTACGATGGTTATGAGGCGCCTGGCCCTTTTTCCTGTCCTTTCATCCTTGTATTCGTACTGCTCGAACTTCATGTACTTCACAGTAAGATAAGTGGCAAGAATGATGAAGATGCAGTTTATGGTGAAAAGGTAAAGGGCTCCGATGAAATACATCAGGTTGCCGTTTGCCAGACCGAATCCGGCGGTGCAGAGAGGCGGCATGAGTGCGGTGGCTATGGCCACTCCGGAAAATACCGTACCCTTTTCTTTCCTGCTCAGTTCGAATATCCCTGCGAAGCCGCCGAACAGGGCTATCAGCACATCGTATATGGTAGGGTTTGTCCTGGCGAGCAGTTCCGTAGGGTTGGACAGGCTCAAGGGTGTTATGAGAAAATACAGGAATGAGGCCACGAGGCTTATCAGCATCATTACCAGTATGTTCTTGAGAGATGACTTGAGCAGGCCGGTGTCGTTTATTCCCAGCCCGAGCCCGATGCCGAAAATAGGTCCGAGAAGAGGCGAGATAAGCATCGCTCCTATGATGACAGGGATTGAATTCACATTCAGGCCGACGGATGCTATGATGATGGAGAATACCAGAATCCACACGTTCGGCCCCTTGAAATATATACTGTTCCTTATGGCCTTTTCGGCCTGGAATGTATCAATATGTTCGGAAAGGCTGGCGATCGAACTGATCTGAGCCTTCAGATTATTCCAGAAAGACATCGTTTAAATACCTTTTTTGTATTTGGTTCAAATATATGTATTTTTATTTTGAGCAGGAACAATAATTGGTTAAATTTGCATCAATGCGCTAATTGTATTTTTATTATGGGAATACTGAAACGGACTTGCGGGATTTTGCTGCTTCTGGGGACGCTGGCAGCATCCTCGGGATGTGACATGTTCAGACGGATGGCAGGCCGCCCTACAGCCGAAGAGCTGGAACAGCTGAGGATAGAGCAGCTGATCAGGGAGGAAGCGGTCAGACGGCAGCGCATAGATTCCCTTGCCAGAATTCAGACCGCGAAGGAAGATTCGATAGCCGTGATGGATTCCCTGTCGCAGATAAAGGGCACTATCCTCAATCCGTCGGAAATGGGCGGACTGTTCACCACCAGGCTTGACTCCAGGTATTACATAGTGGTCGGGTCCTTCAAGAGCCGCCACAATGCCGAGGCCCTTTTCGAGGAAGTCAGCGATAGCGGCTATGTGCCCATCCTTGTAAGCTTCAGGAACGGCTTCAATGCCATTGCCATCTCACCGTCGGATGACCTGCATGCTGTCTTCCATGCCTTGAAAAAGGTCAGGGAGGAATCTTTCTGTCCTGACGATGTATGGATTCTTGTCAACGAATAGAGCAATATGAAAATGAATATATGCAGAATCGCCGCGGTTTTCATTGCGGCTTTTTCATGTCTTTCTGCCGGCGCGCAGTATATCGGAACGGACAATCCCTATGCAGACCTGTATGACAGCGAGACCGTGTCCATGTTCAAGAAACATGTCGCATACGTGACCTCTTCGGGATTCGAGGGCCGGAAAGCCGGTTCGGAAGGCGAGAAGGCTGTCGCGGAGTATGTCTACACTTCTCTGAAGGATTACGGGGTGGAGATGCTTACTCCTGAAGGCGGGGAAGTGTTCGGCATAACCATGGAATCCGGGGACACCCTCACTTCCCGCAATGTCTACGGGTTCATCCAGGGATACGACAGGACACTGAACGGAAGATATATTGTCATAGGCGCCAGAATGGACAATCTGGGTACCAATGTCATGACTGTGGACGGCAGCAAGGTCACTCAGACATATACCGGAGCCAACGGAAACGCGTCCGGCATAGCGATGATGCTGGAACTTGCCAGAATGGTGTCTGTAAATTCGCTGGTATTCAGGAGATCCGTCATATTCATAGGTTTCGGCGCCTCATCGGAAGGCTATGCCGGGGCATGGTATTTCCTGAACAGGTCATTTGCAGATACGGACAGGATAGATGCCATGGTGAATCTGGACATGGTAGGCACGGGCGAGAACGGTTTTTATGCTTATACGGCCTCTAACGATGACCTTAATTCCATAATATCCATGCTTTCGGGGCAGCTTCAGCCAGTGAATCCAGTACTCCGCTCGGACGAGCAGTATCCGTCGGATCACAGGGCGTTCTATTCTTCCGAAATTCCTTCGGTGCATTTTACTACGGGGAAATATCCGGAACACAATACCCCGAGAGACACGGAAAGCATACTCGACTACGGGATGATGGAGAGGGAACTCGAATATGTCTACAATTTCGTACTGGAACTGGCCAATACCGACAGGCCCGTAACGTTCCGGAACGAGCCTGTGACAGAGGGCGCGAAAGGATATGAAGATGTGGTGGCCTATTATGACTGTGACCAGCGTCCCATGTTCCTGAACAGCGCGGATCCGCGGCAGTTCCTGGACAAGTGGGTCTACCAGTATCTGAAATACCCTCAGGAAGCCGTGCGTGACGGGATACAGGGGACTGTACAGGTGAATTTCATCATAGACAAGGACGGGAAAGTAAGGGATGTGACTGTGGCGAAGAGTGTGGATCCGCTTTTGGACGACGAGGCCGTGAGGGTAATAAGCGCATCACCGAAGTGGCGTCCGGGCAGGCTCAGAGGGGAGAAAGTGAAGACATCCATGACGATACCTGTGGAATTCAGGCTGGAAAAGAAGACGGAACGGAGACGGTTCGGTATCAGATAGTCCGGTTCCCGCCTTTAAAATACGGTCTTTAAAATAAGGTCCAGTGACAATGACGAACTGACAAAAATATTATATTTGCGCACAAAACTTCCGGATATGGACTACGATTTCAAACGAATAGAGAAAAAATGGCAGGCGTACTGGGCTGCTGAACACACTTTTCAGGTCACTGAAGACGAGACCAAACCGAAATATTATGTTCTGGACATGTTCCCGTATCCTTCCGGTGCGGGACTCCATGTGGGACACCCTCTCGGTTATATAGCCAGTGACATATACAGCAGATACAAGAGGCTGTGCGGATTCAATGTCCTGCATCCGATGGGTTATGACGCATTCGGTCTCCCTGCAGAGCAGTATGCCATACAGACAGGCCAGCATCCGGCCGTGACTACGATGAAGAATATCGCCAGATACAGGGAACAGCTTGACAGAATAGGTTTTTCTTTCGACTGGTCACGTGAGGTCAGGACCTGCGATCCGTCATATTACAAGTGGACCCAGTGGGCATTCCTGAAGATGTTCTCTTCGTACTATGACAATGACAGACAGTCCGCGAGGCCGATATCCGAACTGGAAGAGGCTTTCGCCAAGAACGGTACTGCGGGGGTCAATGCTGCCTGCGGGGAAGAGCTCTCATTCACTGCCGGCGAGTGGAATTCCATGTCCGGCAAGGAAAAGGCTGATATCCTGATGAACTACCGTATCGCATATCAGGGAGTGACATCCGTGAACTGGTGCCCGAAGCTCGGGACTGTGCTTGCCAATGATGAGGTGAAGGAAGGCTATTCTGTGCGCGGGGGCTATCCTGTGGAGCAGAAGAAGATGACACAGTGGCAGCTCAGGGTATCGGCATACGCCGGCAGGCTTCTGGATGATCTCGAGGATCTGGAATGGACGGATTCCCTGAAAGACATGCAGAGGAACTGGATAGGCAGGTCTCAGGGTGCGGAAATCGTCTTCAAGGCTTTCAACGGTGACAATGAATATGACATTACCATATTCACGACCAGGGCGGATACCGTATTCGGTGTCACTTTCATGGTACTTGCGCCTGAAAGCGAATGGGTGGAAAAACTCACGGCTCCAGGGCAGAAGGCTGCGGTAGAAGAATACCTGGCAATGGCCAGGAAAAAGACGGAGAGGGAGAGGATAGCCGAGACCAGGAAAGTGACAGGCGTATTCTCCGGCTCATACGCCCTTAATCCGCTGACAGGCACCAGAGTCCCTGTATGGATATCCGAATATGTGCTGGCCGGATACGGTACGGGAGCCATCATGGCCGTGCCTGCACACGACAGCAGGGACTATGCTTTCGCGAAGACATTCGATCTCCCGATAATACCTTTGATAGAAGGCTGTGACGTAAGCGAAAGCAGTTTCGACGCAAAGGACGGGATAATGTGCAATTCCGGTTTCCTTGACGGCATGACCGTGAAGGAAGCCATACCTGCAGCCATCAGCTACGTGGAAGAGCACGGACTCGGCAGGAGGAAAATCAACTACAGGCTCAGGGATGCCATTTTCTCACGACAGAGATACTGGGGAGAACCGTTCCCGATATATTTCAAGGACGGCATCGCCACTCCGATGCCTGAGGAAAAACTGCCTCTGGAACTTCCGGAGATAGACAAATATCTGCCGACCGAGACCGGAGAACCGCCTCTCGGCAGGGCTGCGGACTGGACATACGAAGGCTGGCCTGTAGAAAAGAGCACGATGCCGGGATTCGCAGGCAGCAGCGCGTACTATCTGAGATACATGGATCCCCATAATGACAGCGCCCTGGTCAGCGAAAAGGCCGACAGGTACTGGAGGAACGTGGACCTGTATGTGGGCGGTACGGAACATGCCACGGGGCATCTTATATATTCGCGTTTCTGGAACAAGTTCCTGTACGACCTGGGCTATGTATGCGAAAAGGAGCCTTTCAAGAAGCTGATAAACCAGGGCATGATACAGGGCCGTTCGAATTTCGTCTACAGGATAATAAACACCAACACCTTCGTTTCATACGGTCTGAAGGACAGTTACGAGACTACGGAAATCCATGTGGATGTGAATATCGTGCATAATGACAGGCTCGACATTGACGCTTTCAGGAAATGGATGCCTGACTATGCGGATGCCGAATTTATACTTGAGGACGGGGAATATATCTGCGGATATGCCATAGAGAAGATGAGCAAATCCATGTTCAATGTGGTGAATCCGGACATGATATGCGACGCCTACGGTGCTGATACTCTGAGGCTGTATGAAATGTTCCTCGGTCCCGTGGAACAGTCGAAGCCGTGGGATACCAAGGGTATAGACGGCGTCAACCGGTTCCTGAAAAGGTTCTGGAGACTCTTTTATGACAGGGACAGCTTCATCGTTACCGACGAAAAAGCCACTCCTGCCGAACTCAAGACGCTGCACAAGCTTATCGGCAAGGAGAAAGCCGATATCGAGTCCTTCTCTTTCAACACCACTGTAAGTGCGTTCATGATAGCCGTAAACGAGCTGTATGAACTGAAGTGCAGCAAACGGGAGATTCTGGAACCGATGGTGATACTGCTTTCTCCGTTCGCCCCTCATATCGCAGAGGAACTGTGGGAGGCCCTGGGGCATAAGGAAAGCATATCCTTCGCGACATTCCCTGAATACGTGGAGGCCTATACCGTGGAAAACAGCTGCACTTATGCAGTATCGTTCAACGGTAAGACCAGATTCACTGTCGAACTTCCAAAGGATATGTCCAGGGAGGCTGTCGAGGCTGAGATCAGGGCCAATTCGCTTACTGCAAAATATGTCGGGGACAAGACCATAGCGAAAATGATTGTCGTTCCGGGCAAGATAGTGAATGTCGTGATCAAGTAATATGGTTGCGGCATAATAGTATAATAGTAATCAATGACTTATCCTATATGTTGACGGCCAGGCGCTTCTTTTCCGTAATCTGGGATTACGGTATTGTTACTGTCGGTACGATTCTGTACTGCATGGGATGGACTTCCTTCCTGATTCCCAACGGCATAGCCAGCGGCGGAGGAACCGGCTTGTGCACGATAATCTATTTCGCGACAGGCATACCCGTATCCTATTCGTTTTTCGTACTGAACGCCATACTTCTGATAGCCGGATTCCTGGCATTGGGAAAGGGCTTCGGGTTCAAGACCATTTATGTGATACTCCTGTCGACGGTTCTGTTCAAGGTGCTGCCGGAATATGAGTGTCTTGTAGCACATTTCGACGAACGGCTCGTGGTCGCGGTGGTCGGCGGCATCGTGGAGGCGGTAGGCATCGGTATTGTCCTGCTCAGAGGTGGCAGTTCGGGAGGTACGGACATAGCTGCCATGATAGTGAACAAGTACTGGCCCGTGTCTCCGGGAAAGGTATATCTCTATTCGGACCTTTTCATCATAGCCTCCGTGCTGCTCATACCTGGCAAGACTGTCGAGGACATGATTTACGGATATGCTACCATGGTCACGTTTTCATTCATGATAGATGCCATGCTGCTGGGAAGAAAGTCTTCAGTGCAGATACTGGTCTTCTCTTCCAGATATCAGGAAGTGGCGGATTTCATTATCAATGAGATGGACAGGGGCGTGACTGCCATATACTCGCAGGGATGGTATTCCAAGGAAGACACCAAGGTCCTTCTGATAGTGGCCAGAAAGACCCAGCTGCACCAGATAGTGTCGGCTGTAAAACGTATTGACAACAAGGCTTTTGTATCAGTATCTACTGCTACAAGCGTGTACGGGGAAGGGTTCGAGGAAATAAAGACGGGACTCCACCTGAAGCCAAAATCCCAGGACAATGTTCGAGCTTAAGAAAAATACATGGACCATATTTAAAGAGTATGCCCTGACTACCCTGGGCATGCTGTGCTACGTTCTGGGCTGGTCAGTGTTCCTGCTGCCCAACAATCTCATAGCGGGCGGCGTTTCCGGAATCTGCGCCATAATATACTATGCCCTGGGGCTCCCGATGGGATATACCTATTTTGTCATCAACGTCATCCTCCTGCTGGTCGGATTCAAGGTGATGGGGAAAGGTTTCGGAGGGAAGACGGTGTATGCCATCATCATAACATCCGTGATGCTGAATGTGATACCTCCCATTATCCCCGAAACCATTTCACAGGCCCTGGCCGTGTCGAACGGCAAGATGCTCTGCACCATAATAGGCGGTGTGATGACCGGGGTGGGGATAGGAATGTCCATTTCCCAGGGCGGAAGCTCCGGCGGTACCGATATCATAGCCCTGATAGTGGCAAGATACCGGAACATCTCGCCCGGCAAGCTGATATTGCTCATGGACGTGGTTATAATATTGTCGTCAATGCTGTTCCCGTTGTACTATGTCGGGACAGAAACCGTCATCCCGTTCGCGGAGAAGCTGGCTACCGTGATTTACGGACTTATCCTCATAACAGTAAACGGGTACGCCATAGATCTGTTCCTGTCCGGCACGAAACAGTCGGTGCAGGTGTTCATCTTTTCCAAGAAATATGCTGAGATAGCTGATGCCGTGACTGTGAACATGGGCAGAGGTGTGACATGGATACGGGCTGAGGGATGGTATACCAAGTCCGAAAGCGATATCCTTATAATATTGGCGAGGAAGACGGACCTGAATCTTCTTCTCAGGTATGTCAAGTCCATTGACCCCCAGGCCTTCCTGTCAGTCTCAAGCGTGATGGGTGTCTACGGACTGGGCTTTGACCAGCTGAAAGGCGGTCCCGGGAAAAAGAAGAAGGCGGATTCTGCAGACAAACCTGTATCTGCCAGATGAAAAAGAAAAATTCCTTTTAAAAAAAGAAAAACTGTTGGCAGCCCTCTCTCTGATGTGTTTTCACTGAGAGGGTTATTTTATACTTTTGTAACCCTAACTTATAATTTCAATGCTGAACTATGAAGCAGATTATTCTGATTTTTCTTGCCGTGACGGTGTTGTTGTCGCTGGCGGCAGTCCTGGTCATGATTCCCATACGGAACAGGGGAAGGAGAACTGAGTGCAGGCCGGAATCCGCAGCGGAAAAAGATATGCCGGGCAATGTCGCGGACTCGCAGCCGGATGTGATGCCTTCACTGTCATACAGCCGTCAGGACGACACCATAAATACAGTCTATTCCAGGCTTGAAGAGTATTTCAGGACGGAAAAACCATATCTGGACGGGAATCTGACGGTGGAAGCAGTGGCCAGACGCCTGTTTACAAACAAACTGTATGTGTCAAAGGCAGTCAGAAAATATTCCGGACTCAATTTCTGCCAGTATGTGAACCGCCACAGGATCC
>DVIP01000181.1 GCA_018711225.1 Candidatus Cryptobacteroides intestinipullorum
GATATGGCCTGTGTCATGACTCTGGAACTTTCTGCAGGGGAGTATTCCAACGTATATGATTTCCACATATATCCGGATTCTGCCGCCGGTTTTTCCTGCGGGGATATTGTGATTGCTGATAAGGCTGATGACAATGTCCGTGAACTGCTCGGTGAAGGCAGGAAAGTCCTGCTTTTCCCTGTCCATGAAGATATCACGGCCAATTCTCTCGGAGGACTTTTCACCCCGGACTACTGGAACTGGTCCATGTTCAGAAGAGTCTCTGAAAGGGCCGGCAAGGAAATATCTCCGGGAACATTGTCTGTAATCAATGATCCCGGACATCCGGCATTTTCCCTGTTCCCGAACGAAGGGCACAGCAGCTGGCAGTGGTGGAGCATAGCACATGCGTCAAGGCCTCTGATAATGGACAATATCAAAGGTTATACGCCTGTCCTGCAGGTAATAGACAATATCGAGAGATGCCACAAGCTTGGTATCGTGGCGGAGTTTGCCGTCGGGAACGGCTCCCTGCTCATCTGCACTACGGATATCGGGAAAGTGTCCGGTACGCCTGAAGGCAAGGCATTCGTGAACTCACTGCTGCATTACGCCGCCTCTCCCGAATTCAAACCTTCGTACAGGCTGGAATGGGATGATCTCCTTCAGCTTCTGTACGGAGAAACGGAGGTCCGTA
Organism: Candidatus Cryptobacteroides intestinipullorum; assembly: GCA_018711225.1. Taxonomy (GTDB): domain Bacteria; phylum Bacteroidota; class Bacteroidia; order Bacteroidales; family UBA932; genus Cryptobacteroides; species Cryptobacteroides intestinipullorum. The sequence continues at coordinate 677 of DVIP01000181.1, forward strand.
CGGTGACTGGCGGAGTGGAGAATCCTACTGATTATTCCGACTATCCGGGAGCAGAGTGAGACGGCGGAAAAGACTCATTTCCGAGCCGCCTTCTTCATGATGTTCTTCGTGTACAGCCCGTCGATGATGCCGTCTGCAAGTCCTATTACCGGGACATAAATGTAGACGGCTTCAGTTATGTCTGCAATCGTCAGGAATATCCTGGCGGCCGGCACGATTACGTCTGCACGGTCCGGCTTCATGGCATATTCTTCCATGCGCTGTTCCACTGTCATGGCTTTCAGCTTGTCATACAGTTCTTGCAGGGATGCCACTGTCATCCTTGAATACCGGTTGTCCCGTCCGCGTACAAGCTTTATCAGTTTGTTGATGTTGCCTCCGGAGCCTATTATGTTTATCCCCGGATATGAAAGAGCCAGGTCTTTCATGTCCTTCGACAGCCGCTCCCATTCGCTTTCGGCCACGGCTTCGTTCAGGATGCGGACAGTACCTATGTTGTATGACCTGGAGCATACGAGTTCCCCGTCGGCCAGAAGGTTGATTTCTGTGCTTCCGCCTCCGACATCCACATACATGAAATTCCCTTTCCTGCCTTTCATGTATTCGATGTGGTTGTTGTATATCATCCTGGCTTCTTCCTGCCCGTCGATTATCTCTATGTTGATTCCTGTCTTCTTTTCGATGTCCCTGATGATGGCAGGACCGTTTTCCGCATCACGCATTGCCGAGGTGGCGCAGGCCCTGTAGTCCGATACGTCATAGATTTTCATCAGGTTCTTGTAGGCTTTCATCAGTCTGAGCATGTTCTTTTCCTTCTTTTCGGAGATTCTGCCGTTGGTGAAGACGTCGAATCCGAGCCTGAGAGGTACTCTCAGGAGCAGCACTTTGCTGAAGTGAGGGGTTTCCGGACTTTCAAGCTGCTTTATCAGAAGTCTTACTGCGTTTGAGCCTATGTCAATGGCTGCGTATGTCACAGCGTTTTCCTTGTAGTCGGTCAATTCTTCTTCCATATCTTTATCGGTTTTATTCTGTTTTATGCGCGACTAACTTCATTATCGCCGTTTTTTGCGGTTAGTCTGACAATTTTAAGTGCGAGCCCGCTATACCGGAGTATTTGCGTTCTCCTTATAATATTCATACAACGCCTCCTGTGACCCCGTCTCCAGCGGCTCCGCGCATGTCCACGGAAGATTCTCCCCGGAACCGTCCACAAGCCTACCCTGAATCACATCCCTGAGCCCGTATTCCACAATCCTTTTCATTTCCAGCTTCAGCGTAGGATCATATACCGGAGCCACCACTTCTATCCTGTTGTCCAGATTCCTCGGCATCCAGTCCGCAGACCCGATAAATACCTTCTCCATACCGCCGCCGGCGAATATGAATATCCTGGAATGTTCCAGAAACCTGTCTATGATTCCGCATATCCTCAGATGGAAATTCTCCGGCAGATCCCTGGTCACGATAGAGCAGTTCCCCCTTACGAGCAGGTCAATCTCCACACCGGCCGCCGCAGCCTCGTACAGTTTGGCCACCATCGTCTCGTCGGTGATATGGTTTATCTTGACTTTTATATAGGCCGGCTTTCCTGCCTTCCTGTTCCTGATTTCTGCGTCTATCAGATTCAGGAACCTTTTTTTCATAGTGTTCGGAGAGACCAGAAGTTCCTTGAACTTGACCGGAATATACGGTTTCTCAATGAAGGAGAAAAGCAGGTTCACATCCGTCGTTATCCTCGGGGACGACGTCATGATGATACAGTCTGTGTATGTCCGGGCATTCCCTTCATGGAAGTTCCCCGTGCTTACGCAGGCTATGTCCGGTCCCTTCTTCATGCCTATGTGCACTACTTTCGAATGTATCTTGAGCCCTTCTACTCCGAAGATGACCTTCACACCTGCATCCTGGAGCTTCTGTGCCCATACCATGTTCGATTCCTCGTCGAAACGGGCCAGAAGTTCTATCACTGCAGTGACTTTCTTCCCGTTCCTGGCAGCCCCGATCAGGGCCTTGATGACCTTGGAATCCTTAGCCAGACGGTACAGCGTGATTTTTATGCTTCTGACATTGCTGTTGAGGGCCGCTTCATGCAGCAGTCCGATGAAGGACGAGAAACTGTGATAAGGGACGTGCAGGAATCTGTCCTGTTCCTTCACCCTCTGGATAATGGTTCCCGGCTCCTGGAACACACTCTGGATAATCTGGGGCATCGGCTTGTATTTCAGGTCTTTCCTGCCGCAATCCGGAAATTTCATCAGATCCTTGTGGTTCTGATACCTTCCTCCCTGTGTCACCGTATCGCTCAGTCCCAGGTCGAGTTTCCCTATGACTCTTTTCAGCAGATCCTGCGGCATGCTGCTGTCGTAGACCACCCTGAGGGCCTCTCCCTTTTTCCTGGATTTCAGACCCTTGGATATTTTCTGGAGAATGCCGCTTCTCTGGTCGTCGTCTATTTCCATTTCGGCATCTCTCGTGAACTTGAAGGCATACGATTCGAATGATGTGTAGCCTGCCCCTGCGAATATCTTGGGGAGGGAACATCTTACCACGTCATCCAGATACATTATGTAGCTTTTCCCGTCCTTGTCCGGCAGTCTCACGAATCGTCCGCAGTTCTGGACCGGAAGCTCGTAAAATGCATATTCATAAGTGTGTTTGCCTGTCGCAGTGGTTCGGACAGCGCGTACCGCATGATATATGCTCTGGTCGGATTCATAGTCCAGATGCTTTACGGAAGAAAAGCGGACCGGCACTATGAGCCCGTCTATTTTTTCAGAGTAGTACGAATGTATGAATTCCAGCTGGTCTTCGGTCACGTCCTTGTCAGATATGATGCAGATATTCTCTTTCCTGAGATCGGAATATACTTTATGGACACCTTCTTCGTATTCTTTCTGGTAGACGGCGTTCAGCCTGGTTATCTGCCGGACAGTGGATTTGGCGAGCGCGGCTTCTTTGGCGCCCTGCTTCCCGTCCCATTCCGCTATCCTGTTCTGGGATGCGACGCGGACACGGAAGAATTCGTCCAGGTTGTTGGAATATATGCCGAGGAACGAAAGCCTTTCCAGAAGAGGGACTTCCTCCCTGCAGGCTTCCTGCAATACACGTCTGTTGAAATAAAGCCAGCTGACATCCCTTTCGACATAAGGGAATTTCTTGTTCTTGTTTACAGGCATAAAACGCTTTGATATAAATTATTCCGTAAAATAAACAAAATTCCGTTAACAAATTATTAAAAAAGACAATTCTTTTTTATAAAAAGAAAGTTTGCCGTTCCGGACAATAAAAAAAGAAAAATATTCGGTGGCGGGAATCTCTTTTTGCGTATTTTTGAAACCGCTTCAGGATTCGGGCCTGCGTCGGAATACAATTCAGGCGCACGGCCATCAGGTCGGCCGGATATTGATACATGGTCGTTCCGGAAGTGTTGGAAAAACAGAAATTTTTGGATTATGTGCGGGATTACAGGCTATCTGGGAGGCAAGGATGCGTACCCGGTTCTTGTCGACGGGCTGAAACAGCTTGAATACAGGGGATATGACAGCGCCGGTGTGGCACTTGTTTCAGACTCCGGGAAACTCAATGTATATAAGGAGAAAGGAAAGGTCTCCGATCTGGAGGATTACATAGGGGACAAGGACAGGTCGGGACATGTGGGGATAGCTCATACAAGGTGGGCTACGCACGGTGAACCGTGCGCGAGGAATGCACATCCTCATGTGTCTGCATCAGGCCGTTTTGCCATAGTGCACAACGGCATCATAGAGAATTATTCCGTGATAAAGGAAAATCTGGAAAGAAAGGGATATGTCTTCAGCAGTTCTACAGACACCGAAGCTCTGGTGCAGCTTATAGATTATATGTCTTCCCGGCAGGAATCTTCCGATACCGTTTCCATCCTGCAGGCCGCGCTGCGTGAAGTCGTGGGAGCCTATGCTATCGCCCTTATAGACATGGAACACCCTGACTGTCTTTATGCCGCGAGGAAGAGCAGCCCTCTTGTAATCGGTATCGGTGACGGAGAATTTTATCTGGCATCCGATGTGAATCCTGTCGCGTCATATACAGAGCACGTGATTTTCCTGGAGGACGAGGAAATAGCGCAGATGTGCTGCGGGGAGCCTCTCAGAATCGTGAACCTGGCCAATGACGAATGCCGCCATGAAGTCACTACCGTTCCCAAAAGCCTCGGAAAAGTGCAGAAGGGAGGATTCGGCCATTATATGCTCAAGGAAATTTACGAGCAGCCGGACTGTATACGGGACTGCATGAGGGGCAGGGTGAATATTGAGGACAAGACGGTATTCATGTCGGCTGTCCATGAGCACAGGGACAGGCTTCTGTCGGCCGGACGTTTCATAATAGTGGCCTGCGGGACCTCATGGCACGCAGGTCTGATCGGCAAGCAGCTTTTCGAGAATCTCTGCCAGATCCCGACAGAGGTGGCGTACGCTTCCGAATTCCGGTATTCGAATCCGGTAGTGGGCAGCCGGGATGTGGTGTTCGCCATTTCGCAGAGCGGAGAGACTGCCGATACCCTTGCCGCCGTCGAACTGGCCCGGTCGAAAGGGGCGTTTGTCTACGGTATCTGCAACGCGGTCGGCTCCAGCATACCGAGATCGACGGATACGGGTTCCTATATTCATGTCGGACCGGAAATAGGCGTCGCCTCTACCAAGGCGTTCACAGGCCAGGTGACAGTCCTGACCATGATAGCCCTGGATCTGGCAAGGGAGAAACATTCCATAGCCGATTCCGTTTACCATGAAATAGTGGGGGAACTTGCCCGCATACCTTACAAGATGAAATCGGCACTCAGGTCGGATGAACGCATTGCCGCACTTTCCGGAATCTTCACATACGCCAGGAATTTCATCTATCTGGGCAGGGGCTACTCCTATCCTGTCGCCCTGGAGGGAGCCCTTAAGCTCAAGGAGATTTCATACATACATGCGGAAGGATATCCTGCCGCAGAGATGAAACACGGGCCTATAGCCCTGATAGACGAAGAAATGCCTGTAGTAATCATAGCTACCAGGAATGCCCTTTACGGGAAGGTACTGAGCAATGTCCAGGAAATCAAGGCGAGAAAGGGCAGAGTGATAGCCGTCGTGTCTGAGGGGGATGACGTCATAAGCAGGATTGCCGACACTGTCATAGAGGTCCCGTCTTCACTGGAATGTCTGGATCCCCTCCTTTCCACAATACCGCTGCAGCTGCTCGCATACCATATCGCCGTATGCAAGGGAAAGGATGTGGACCGTCCCAGGAATCTGGCCAAAAGCGTCACGGTCGAATAGTGCCGTAACAATTCTTTAAAAATGAGTTAATATTTCCGAAACGGAACTGAAATAAAAAAGAAATTTCCCCGGACTACTTTTGCCGCAAATTCAAAAGTATGATATTCAGGGAAAAAATTTCAATTCTTGCACTATTCTTACTTGTGACCCTTCCGGTGCATGCCGGAGTGGAAACCAATACTATAAGAGGGAAAATCATAGATGCCTCTACGGGTGAGGAAATCATAGGTGCGGCGGTTATACTCAAGGAACTCGCCGGCACGGGCACCGTCACGGGGCTTGACGGGAGTTTCGTCCTGAATACGGATTTGGCAGCATGCACTCTTCTGTGCACGTCGATAGGCTACAAGGATGCTGAAGTCACGTTCAGCCATACTGCAGGTGGCGAGCTTCTGGTAAGTCTCGTACCTGACAACATTGCGCTGGATGCCGTAATCGTGACAGCCGACAACAACGGGCGGACTGAAGCGGCTGCAAGGGGCATAGAGAGGACTTCCATGAACGTGGTGAATGTGATGAGCGCCAAGGCGATGGAACTCTCTCCGGATCTGACGGTAGCCAATGCCATCAAAAGGATGTCCGGAGTCACCATAGAAAGGAACAGCAGCGGCGAAGGCCAGTATGCGATATTGAGAGGCATGGACAAGAGGTACAACTACACCCTCGTAAACGGGGTCAAGATACCGAGTCCGGACAACAAGAACCGTTTCGTTCCTCTCGACATTTTCCCTTCGGAAATGCTTGACCGTCTTGAAGTCACGAAATCCCTTACTGCAGACATGGAGGGCGACGGCATCGGGGGAGCCGTGAATCTGGTGATGAAGGATGCTCCCGAAAAGTTCGAGGTCAACGCTAATGTCGCCACTGGCTACAGCGCACTGTATTTCGACAGGGATTTCGAGTCGTTCAATCACAGGGCTGGTCAACGTATGTCCCCTTTCGAGAGAATGGGGGCTGATGTCAGCAAGGATTATTCAGTGACTGCAGATGACTTCACTTACGAAAACCTGAGAGTGGCCAAGGCCCGTCCGAGACCTGATATCGTTGGAGGTTTCTCGTTCGGTGACAGGTATTTCGGAAACAGACTCGGCCTTATAGTGGGTGTATCTTACCAGAATCTCTTCAGAGGCAAGGATTCGGACATATATTACGTACAGGGCTCTACGGGAGACGGTACGGAAACAAGGACATATTCCGAGGAACAGAACAGGCTCGGAACGCATGCCAAGCTTGACTACAGGTTCAATGAAAGGCACAAACTGATGCTCTACGGAGGATATATGGACCTGCGCAAAAGCGAAGTCCGTGACGGACAGAACGACAAGGACTGGATAGTCAAGATGCAGTGGGAAAGACAATACATCATCAACACCACCATCAAGGGTGATCATTCTTTCCTCGAAGGCAACAGACTGAAAGTCGACTGGACGGGAGTCTTTTCGAAAGCATACAGTACCTCTCCGGACAATGCCAGAATATATGTCAATATGCAGAGACCGCATCTGTACAATACCGATTCTGCCGAGAAAAGATGGGAACACAATTCGGACAGGGACTTCGCAGGTTATTTGAATCTGTCATACAGATTCGATTTCACCGGCGAGTCAAGCCTGCAGTTGAAAGCTGGCGGAATGTACAGGAACAAGGCCCGTGACAGTTTCTTCAATGAATACACTTTCGATTCCGCAACCAGCGATCCTTCTACCGGAAAACGTGACCCTCAGTATTACGGTGAGGACTGGACGAATTTCGACGAGCTTCTCCTTACTCCGAAAAAATACGGAAATGTCGGTGACCCGCTCAATTACGGCGCATGGGAAAATATTGCTGCAGGCTATCTTATGGCGAAATACAATTGGCGGAAGTTCGAATTCATCGCAGGCGTGAGGGCGGAGCATACTGATCAGGGATATACTCTCGACTATCCCAGGAAGGAGGAATCGGAAGGCAACCAGATCTATACGGACATTCTTCCGAGCGTCCATCTCAAGTACAATGTCCACAGGAACGCGAACCTGAGATTTTCCTATGGCCGTTCCATAAACCGCCCGGGCTTTTTCGAGATAGTTCCATATACCATATTGAACGAGGACTATGACGAAAAGGGAAACCCTGACCTGAAGCATACTGTGGCCGACAATCTCGACCTCCGTTATGAATTTTTCCCGAGGTCATCCGAGCAGTTCATGGTGGGGCTTTTCTGGAAGAAACTGCAGAATCCGATAGAATACGGTCTGATTACTGAGGGTATGGGCACTTTCATTACTCCGATGAATTTCGGAAACGCGGTTAACGCCGGAGTGGAAGTGGACGTGATGAAGTATTTCAACTGGTTCGGCATCAAGGCCAACTATACCTATACGAATTCCAGCATCACCACCAACAAAAGGATGCGGGAAGGCACGGAAGTCCGGAATGTCTCACAGACACGTCCTCTCTACGGCCAGGCTGCCCATGTGGCCAACCTGTCCCTGCTGTTCAAGTTCACCAGGGCCGGTGTGGAAGCCCAGGTCTCTGGTTCATATACAGGCCGTCGTCTGAGCGAGATTTCTAACTGGCTGGACAACGATATCTGGGAGGCCGGCTACATGCAGCTGGACGCATCCATAGAGAAAAGTTTCAAGGCGGGCTTCGCAATATTTGCGAAAGCGTCAAACCTTCTGGATACTCCGGTCCTCAAATTCGTCAACGACAACTTCATGACAGACTCTCTGCCGGACTATGAAAGATACAGAGGCGGTGTGATAGAGCGCAGGGAATGGCACGGACAGGCGATAACCGTCGGTGTCAGATACAGATTCACGGAAAAATAAATCCGGTATGCGGAAACGGCCTTATATACCTGAATTTTATACATACGGAAAATAATACCAAACAATCAATTATGAAAACAAGAAACTTTATCATGCTTTCGGCTGCATTCGCATTCATGTTTGCAGCCTGTGAAAAAGAGAACGGAAGCAATGCCGGCAACGGTAGCGACAACGGCGGCGACGGCCAGCAGACTGACGAGACTGTGCAGACTGTTTCAGGCGTCTGGGAGTCCGGTACTACCGTGAATGTAGACAAGCACCTGCTGGTTCCTGAAGGCGAAAGCCTTACTATCGAGCCGGGAGTTACCGTGATTTTCAGCAGCGAAGGGGTTGGTATCAATCATGTTCCTATCGAATTCACTGTGGACGGGAACCTCTACTGCCTCGGTACAGAGGACCAGCCTGTCCTCCTGACAGTGGCAGAGGCTGACCGGACATATGCCAATACATTCGCCGCTCTGTGGGGCGGTATTGTGGCCGGTGCCACCTGCGAAGAGATGATTATCGACCATACTGTCATCGAATACACCGGAGGTGAAGTGGTGGAAGGTTCGCCAGCAGCCGAGAACGGATATTATACTGCAGGTGACGATGCCTATCCTCAGATCACTACGAACAATGTGAACGGAAAATATGTGATCACGAACAGCATTATCCGCAACGGCTGGTCAGACGGTATCTACATGATGGGAGGAAATGCCATCATCGCGAACAACATCTTCAGCGCTACCGGATATGACGGTGCCGAGGCTGTGAACGTGAAGTCAGGCTGCAAGGTTGATGTGGCAGGAAACATCATGTTCAGCCCTAATACGAACGGTCTCAAGCTTTCAAGCTCGGATCAGGATGAAGTAAGGCATCAGGCTCTCATCCAGGCCTACAACAACACCATCATCAACTCCGG
>DVIP01000182.1 GCA_018711225.1 Candidatus Cryptobacteroides intestinipullorum
CCGACACGCCGGTCCTTATGTCATGGGGCATCGGGGAGTTTATGGCAACAGTATTCAATGACCTGCCGGGACTGAAATTCCATGTAAACGGAAGACTCTTCCAAGGGGAAGTGCTGATTTGTCTGAACGGCTCGGACTATTATGAAGTATATCTCCGGAACGGGACAGACATAGAGTGCCTCAGTGATGAAGTCTGCTTCGATGAACTGGGAGAACTGATAGACCGCCATATTGAAAGCGGAACTGACAAAGAGGAATATGCACGCTTCTGTGAACAGGCAGCCATGTCGCTCTAATATGAAAACAAGAAGTCCTTCAATTATGTTGGAGGGCTTCTTGTTTAATTTCCAATATTACCTCTACCGTTTGCCGTTTTGAACGGTTTTCATTAACGCATCACAAATCAGAGCATTACCTGATATACAGGATATCTCTTTCAATGCGGTTTCAGCTTCCGCACCGCCTTCAGTCCCATGATGGGATACGAGCCATTCCTTGATTTCAGGAAATACACTGCCTTCAGACAGTTCCCATTCAGGAACAATGCACCGTACCAATGAATCATATACATAATCACGGACACCGTTCCCGACCAGTTTCTCACAGAACCGTTTCATGTTCACCTTTTCATAACCGAGGCACACGCATCCCGAGTACATGGAAAGCATGTCTGATGGCTTGACCGGACCATGTTCGCTGCATTTCAGGGCAGCCTCCGTCAATGGCAGCATCAGGCTGTTTTTCAGATAACGTACACTTCTGCCCATAGAATAACCCGCTTCAAGGGCCTGAACCATGTGTTCAATGAAAGATCTGCAGACATCTGCCAACCGGACAGCTACATCCTGCCGGTCACCCGGCAGTCCGGCAGCAGGACGGACTTTTTCAAGCTGCCTTATCCGGTCCCTGTCCATAAGTGCTGCCTGCAAGTGTTCAACCATGGCATTACGGTAATGCTGCCATGTATCTTTCCTGTCACGGCTGTCCGCAAAAGTGATTTCCATATAGCCTCCGGATACCGGTGCCGCTATCTCCAGTTTGCCGCTGCTGACTGCCATATCCGATTTCCTGTCCCATCTGACACCATCCACAAGGACATCACCGCTGAAAACGCTTGCCGGTACAGGAATGGACTCGGCCGGGGTCTTGCTTTCCGTCATCCATAGATATATGGCAGAGATGTTGTAGGCGTTCTCCTCGTTCCTTACTGCAGTTACTCCGGCATTGTCCCAGACAAGAAAACTGCGTCTGTCATACTGTACGGTCCGTCCGTTGTCATCCTGCAGAGTACGGTGTGTGAACACTATCCGTTCCTTGCCGAAAATGCGGACCATCGCTGTGTAGGACAGAGGCATATCCATCGTTTCCCCTTTGATTTTCAGTATCCCGTCAGAAATCTCGATGCCGTCAGCAGAAGATTTTTCCGGTTTATCGTTCTTTTCGGCATTACCGTACTCCGATGGATTTTTCCTTGCTATGCTATGGCTGGAAGCGTTAGTGTTCAGAGATTTGTCGGACAATAAACTGAAAATCAGAGATTCCTTAAAAGGTGGTGCGAGCATCAGGGTGACGTCCTCCGACAAGGGAGGCAGCTCGTATTCTCTGGCCGGATAAGGATTCGGATAGTTGAGCCAGTATCCCAGTTCCTTCGGTCGGCTTGACGTGCGCAGGAAATCCCAGAAATCTTCCGCCCGGCACAATACATCTCCATTATTGTCAAGGGTATTCACGATTATGGTTCCGTCCGGCATGGCATGAATGGCTCTGAAGGATTCGTTTCCTAATACGCCGGGACGGAGGCGCAGCACTTCGTTAGTCTTCCGGTTCCAGAGACGGGCATAGTCGGTGCGGTTGCCGTTCGAGCAGCTCTCCACCAGCACCCACTCCTTGTAAAACTCACGCAGACGGAAAGAGCCGTCTCCCATGCGGAGAGGGGCGATACGGCATTCCTGTGTCGCCATGTTCAGGTCAAGCAGACCGTGTTCCGTCCATATCCCACTGCTGCTCCTTGCTATATAATCTCCCAGCAGAAGAAGACGGGTGGTTTCAGGCACAGGAATGCAGCCGCTACTGAACCTGTCATATCCGGACATGAGGAACGGCATCCTGTAATATTTCCCGTTGCCTTCATAACGGAAAATATGAGAAGTGCTGAACTCTCCCGGAAGGATATACAATGTTCTTTTGCCGTCTATGCCAAAACTGGGAGCATAGTTCATGCCTTTAGGCAAGATGAGACGACTGACATGTTCCACACCACGGGGTGTCATGGTGTGTACGATGGCACTCTGGACATCGCCCAAACACAGATAACGCCCACACCACTGGAATTCATACTTTCCTTCAACGGACAAACCGCTCATGCGCGGCCATTTTTCCGCCTCAAGCGGATTCTTACCCCCTATGACTATTTCTCCAAAAGATACGGGGTACAATGCCGCATAGAAATCCAGTTCCTTCGAGTATATGAAACTGTGGATTTTTCTCGACTTCATCATCACCGGCCGGAGCGGTGTAACCCTCAGATCCGCGACGAATGAACCTTGCCATTCCTCCGCATCCTCAGGTCTCCATTCACCGTAAACGAAATAACCCGCAAAACCTCTTGTAATATATCTGTTCCCGTCATCAGGCCATGCCATCCTTTCACGGGGCATCTGCTTGCGCAGCTTTATGGTTCTTGCCCTCATGCCGAACTCATAACGGGATTGTTTCAGCAGTTTGCAATACTGTCCGTACTTGCGGCATTTGTCTTCAAAAGCCTGCATTTCCGCCTGCGGAACCAATGCCAGCAGGTAAATGTCATCCCCGTTCAGGTCATACAGTGCGTACCCGCAGGCGGTAAGTTCCTGTCCCAAGGCGGCAAGCCCCGTCTCGTGCGAGAAGCAGGAATACTGCATCTCGATTTCATCGAAACGGCTATCTTTCAGCACGGGGACCTCTTCTCCCCATTTTTTCCTTATCTCGTTGAGCGTATCGCCCACATCACCTTTATCCCGATACAAGTCGAGAGCCTGGTCACGCACTTCCTCCATACGGTCATGCTCGTATGCCTCCATTTCCTCCTGAATCCATTTCTTTACGGCTTTGCCGGATATTCCTCTGGAAGCGGAAACATCGGCCGGAACCTTTGAAAAACGGATGCCGAAACCCGACAGTCTGTGCATCAGGATGACAAGCTGTTCCGGTGTATAGCCTTCATCTTTTATCAGATATTCATCATCACGCAATAGATAGCCGTCCTTTTCATTCCAATGCCCGTGAATGGAGTTGTCTCCGTTGCGTACATGGATACGATAGCTCGTGAACCTCGTGCAGTCGCCGTAAAGTGCCTCTGGACCGAACAATTCGATACTCAGCGTGAACCACGCTTTTCTTTCCGCTTCGTTCCCGGACAGGAGGACCCTTTCCCCATTGGATGTGAACCGGAACGATACGGACCACTCGAAAGAGTCGGGATACGGG
>DVIP01000183.1 GCA_018711225.1 Candidatus Cryptobacteroides intestinipullorum
CTAACAGCGTTTCCGCGGCTTTTTGCGGTTAGTCGAACATTTTTTTGCGCGACTAACAGCGCTTTCGGCGGTTTTTGCGGTTAGTCGAACATCTTTTTGCTCGACTAATTGTCTTTCCGCGGGCCGACAATATCATAAATTAACAGAAACTTCAATATTTTAACCGATTCTTAACTGATTTTAACAGAATCTTAATATCCGATAACAACTTTGTAATGAAATCGTAAAAATCCCTCCACTTTAGCACGATACCTTTGCCGCCGGAAAAGGAAAGAAAAGGATATTAACATGCCGCAGGGCCGCCGTTCCGCAGGGGAACCGGATCCGGGCAAGAAAAAAGCTAAAGCAGTGAGAAGACTGGAATTGATTCTGACCGTAGCTGCCATGATAGTGGGGCAGACAGCGGTATGTGAAGCCGTTGCGGCTCCGGCAGATGACGGGACTGTCCTGAAAGGTATCGTAATCGACTCTGAAACCGGAGAACCTCTTATCGGGGCTGCAATCATGGTTAGCAACACCACCGAAGGTGTCATTACGGATCTGGACGGCGCCTTCGCGATAAATCTTCTGAGAGAAAGCACACCTCTCGAAGTTTCTTATATAGGATACAAGACCGTACCTTTCGAGGTGGTCGCCGCATCCGGCAGAATCGGACTCAATGCCGGACAGGAACACCTGGCAAACATCGTCCTGGAAGGAAACACGATAACTATAACCCTCCTTCCGGACGGTGAAATGCTGGAAAATGCGGTTGTGACGGGACGGAAGACCCTCGAATCCCTGCAGGCGTTGAGGAACGAGAGGATTACTTCAGGATTCGCCATCGAAAATATCGGAGCTAAGGAAATGGGTATCAAAGGCATATCCAATGCCCAGGAAAGCGTGGTGAAACTTTCCGGAATATCCATAGCCAGTGCCGGACAGCTGATCGTGCGCGGCCTGGGTGACAGATACAGCACTACCACCCTGAACGGACTTCCGATAGCCTCTCCGAACCCTGACAACAAACTGATACCGCTGGACATTTTCCCGGCCTCCACCATACAGAATATCACTGTGAGCAAGGTCTACGAGGCCAGTTCGTATGCCGACTATTCCGGAGCGCATGTGGATATAAGCACGAAAGAGGGCAAGAGTGAGGATTTCTTCAATGTCTCTTTCTCTACGGGAGGATATTTCCACACTCTCGCGAACGATTTCTACCGCATGGACGGCAGGAGCCTCTTCCTTACCGGCAAGCTTGACAAGACTGCCGACAATATCCCGTACAGCGACTTCAACGCCTATTCCAGGTCCAAGGACATTTTCGGTACATCCTTCAGGACATACAAAAGGAATCCGCTTCCGGATCTGGACGGCGGCATCGGCTTCGGAAAGACGTTCGATGTGGGAGACCAGAATCTGAGCCTGGTGGCTTCCGCCAGCATCAAGACCGGTGACGAAACCATGACAGATGCATTCTATAGGACATACGAGGCCAGTTCCATGGGAAGCATGCAGAGCGACTACAACTACAACAGCTATACACAGAAAATAGATATTGCCGCCCTTGTCGACCTGGACTATACGCTGAGGACAAGCGACAATATCGGCCTTACGGTATTTTTCGCCAGAAACGCCAAGGACTCGCATCTGGACAGGCATGGAATGGACTATCAGGAATCCTACAACCTCGTGGGAAGGAACCAGGTCACACATATCTACACTCTCCAGAATTACCAGCTTTCAGGCCATCATGAGATAGAAAAGTGGCATCTGGACTGGGGCGCGTCATACACCATGTCTGCAAGCGACGAACCAGACAGAAGACAGGTGATGTACCGTCTCGGCTCTGATGACCAGTGGTATTTCTTCAAACTGAACCAGCAGGAGACGCAGAGATACTTCGGCAGACTCAGCGAGAACGAACTTGTGGCTGACATCAAGGCTACCTATATGATAAACGAAGGGGACAAGATACGTTTCGGCCTTTCGGCAAAGGACAAGGTCCGCACGTTCCGCACCACCAGATTTTATTATGACGTCAGCGACCTGAATGACCCTGTGACCGACTTCAACAATACCGATCCATACCTTAATTTCGACAATATCAGGGACGGCATTGTGACAATAAACCGCAGCAAGTTCGACAGGGACCAGTACGATGCCTCCAACATGATAGGCGCGGGCTTCGTGGAAGCAGACCTCCAGTTCGGCGAGAAATGGTTCCTGAATGCCGGACTCCGCATAGAGGCAAGCCGCCAGAGCGTAGACTACAACGACGATGTGGAGAATCTGACGCGCAATCTGGATGCATTCGACTTTTTCCCTGCCATCAACGTGAAATACGACGTCACACGCAAGAGCATGCTGCGTCTCTCCCTCTCCAGGACCATCACCAGACCGTCATTTATCGAAATGGCACCGTTCCTCTATCAGGAAAGTTTCGGAGGGGCGCAGATAAGAGGTAACGAATCGCTGGAGAACGGCTATAACTACAACTTCGATTTGAAATACGAATTTTTCGCCGAGAAAAATTCCGACATGTTCTCTGTCACAGCATATTTCAAGTATCTGGAAAACCCTATTGAAAGGACCCAGAGACTGTCCGGAGGTGCCACCGAACATTCATTCCAGAATGCGGACAACGGACTGGCTGCAGGTGTCGAGGTGGAATTCCGCAAGCAGATTGTAAAGAATCTGGAAGTGAGCGCCAACGCCTCCTACATGTACACCAACGTAGTTCTTCCTGAGGGTGGTGTCTATACGAACCAGCAGCGGTCTCTCCAGGGTGCATCCCCTTATCTTGCCAATGCCGATATCAGCTATACGCCTGAATTCAGGAACGGCTCAAGCCTCAGTCTCGCCCTTCTTTACAACCTCCAGGGTCCGAGAATCCATGCCGTGGGTATAATGGGACTCGGAGATGTGAAGCAGATGCCTTTCCATACGCTTGACTTCGCCGCCACCTACAATATCGACAAGCATTTCTCCGTAAAACTCGGATTCAGCAACCTGCTCGATTCGACTGTCAAGTTCAAACAGGACATACCGAATGCAAACAGGACCGTGGATGTAGAGCAGTGGAGGGTAGGTACAGGCTTCGAGGTAGGCATAAGCTATTCTCTCTGAAAAGAATAATTTATACAATCAATACAAAACCAAATTTTCTATTATGAAAACAAACAGATTTTTCATTTCAGCTCTGGCAGCAGCCAGCTTGGCTGTATGTTTCTCATCATGTGAAAAAAACGACACAGACGGTGATACCGACCAGCCTGTAACACTCGACGGCGGTGAAATCAGCGGTCGTTACACCAATGATCTGACTCTCCGTAAAGGAGAATATACTCTCACCGGGAGCCTTCAGATGGTAGCTCCTGCTACTCTTACTATCGAGGCCGGTACGACTATTACTTCTGCAGCTTCAGGGAACAACATCATCTACATCCTTATCGAGCAGGGCGCGAAAATCATGGCAGAAGGTACAGCAGAAGAGCCTATAACCATGACTGCAGAAGAGAAGAAGGCTGGTGCATGGGGCGGACTCCATATCTGCGGATATGCACATACGAATGCCAGCGGCTCTACTACATCGGAGATAGGCGGTGCGGCTTATGGCGGAAGCAATGATACTGACGATTCAGGAGTGCTGAAATATATCCGTATCCAGTATTCGGGTCTTGCCCTGGATTCAGAGCATGAGGCCAACGGACTTTCTCTCTATGGCGTGGGAAGCGGTACTGAAATCTCATATATCCAGATTACCGACGGCTCGGATGACGGTATAGAGTTCTTCGGCGGAGCAGCCAATATCGACCACTGCATCGTAGAGAACTGCACAGACGATTCTTTCGACTGGACAGAAGGCTGGAACGGTACTGCAGAATATATCGTGGCTTACCAGTCCGTAACAGAGTGTGACTGCCTCATGGAGTGCGACAACAACGGTGACAACAATGACGCTGAACCAGTGGCTCATCCTACTATCCGCTATGCTACTTTCGTGGGCAACAACAGTGATGACAATGCCAGAGGCCTCCGTTTCCGTGAAGGTACCCAGGTGACCCTTGAGTATGCTCTCGTGACAGGAAAGTCAAAGCCTATCACTCTTGAAACCACCCAGACTGACGCTTCATTTGCTGATAAAGTCTCAACGATATCGGATACTTATATCTCAGGCGAGCTTGTAAATGAGGTCGAGGATGAGAGCGGTGCCAATGTCGGCACTTATTTCAACGAGGATTTCGTAGCAGCCGGCAATACCGCCGATTATGATTTCTCTTCAGTCTTCACCGGCAATTATATCGGCAAGGTAGGGGAGAGCGGTGCTGTTTCAGCCGATGACGACTGGACTGCTGACTGGACACTTTAAGCGGTCGAGGGTGACCAAAAGTGACTTTTGAGTCACCCTCTTTAAGAGGGGTGACACGTAAAAGGAAAGAGATTTCGCAGAAATCGTAATGTCAGTTCGACGAAATCTCTGGTACTGAGTATAATAATTCGTCGAACTGACGTTAAGATAAGATATGTGTTGCAGGGGATTTGCAATCCCCTGCTTTTGTTTTTAATTTTGCAATCTGTTACATGATTCTTAAATGGAAGAACTTGTATTTGTCCTTATATTCCTGGCTGTCACATGTGTGGCGATAACCATCATACTCCTGGCCGTTGCCGGACTTGCGGCCTTGTGCGGCGGTGCCTTTTTAACTGTTTTCGTCAAAGGCCTCTGGGCGCTTCTGCTGCCTCCTGCCCTGGTTCTGTACGGATGGCTCATAGGACGTGACAGGATTGCAGTCAACACTGTGGAGATAGTTTCTGAAAATATCCCCGAATCATTTGACGGCTACAGGATAGTGCATATATCCGACATGCATCTGCGCTCGTTCCGGAACAGGAAAGGTGTCCTTTTCGGGATTGTGGACAGGATAAACGCTCTCCGGCCGGATCTGATAGCGTTTACCGGGGACCTTGTCACATCGCATCCGTCCGAAACAGAGCCTTTCATGGACGCTCTGCGGAGGCTGGAGGCTGCGGACGGGATCTTGTCGGTGATGGGAAACCATGATTATTGTCCTTACAATGACTGGAAGTCCGCCGGGGAAAGGGAAAAGGCTGTGGCGGAAGTGCGTGCCAGGGAGAGGGCGGCCGGATGGACGCTTCTGGACAATGATTGCATAGTGATAGGACGGAAGGGAGCAGATGGAACGGATTCCATTGCCGTGGCCGGCGTGGAGAACATATCCGCGATGAAGCAGTTCGAGTCTTACGGGGATCTGCCGAAAGCTCTGGAGGGCGCATCCGGCAGTTTCCGCATACTCTTGTCACATGACCCTACATTCTGGAGACAGGGCATTGCAGGCAAGGCTGATATCGGGCTTACACTTTCGGGCCATACGCACAATGCCCAGATGAAGATTCTCGGTCTGGAGCCGAGCCGTCTGGTTTTCAGGGAGAACAGCGGGCTTTACAGCGAGAATACACGGTACGGCCGCCAGTATCTTTATGTAAACGACGGCCTCGGGGAGACGATGTTCCCTGCCCGCGTAGGTGTCCCCGCAGAAATCACGGTGCTCGTGCTGAAACACGGGTCCTGAAAATTCCGGAAAAATATTGCACGTGAACAGAAACTATTTTTAATTTTGCCTGAAACAGAATAACACGACAATCTGAAGAAGGACTGGATATGAATGACACGCAGAACATTTCAAAGGTATTTTATACTGATTTCCGCTGCAAGCCGGACGAAGGGCCTGTCGCAAAGCTGAAACGGCTCGTAAAGGCGGCCGGAATAGGGCAGATAGACATGGAGGGCAAATTCGTGGCCATAAAGATGCACTTCGGCGAACTTGGCAATATGACATTTCTCAGGCCTAATTACGCCAAGGCGGTGGCGGATATCGTGAAGGAATACGGCGGCAACCCTTTCCTGACTGACTGCAACACCTTGTATCCCGGCAGCAGGAAAAACGCTCTGGAACATCTGTATTGTGCATGGGAAAACGGTTTCACGCCCCTCAGTGCAGGGTGCCCTGTAATCATAGGCGACGGACTGAAAGGCACAGATGACATAGAGGTTCCGGTAAACGGCGGTGAATATGTGAAGTCTGCCAAGATCGGCCGTGCCATAATGGATGCGGACGTGTTCATTTCCCTTACTCATTTCAAGGGCCACGAGATGACAGGATTCGGCGGCACGATAAAGAATATCGGCATGGGCTGCGGATCCCGTGCGGGAAAAAAGGAACAGCATTGCAACGGGAAGCCGATCATAGATCCGGACAGGTGCCGCGGCTGCAGGAGATGCATGCGCGAATGTGCGAATGACGGCCTGAAGTTCGACGAGTCCGCGAAGAAGATGTCTGTCATACAGGAAAACTGCGTGGGTTGCGGACGCTGTATCGGGGCGTGCAATTTCGATGCGATAGATTTTGCCCAGGATGCGGCTGTCAAGGAACTGAATTGCCGTATGGCCGAATACACCAAGGCTGTGGTGGACGGCAGACCTGGTTTCCATATATCCCTTATCTGCGACGTTTCGCCTACATGCGACTGCCATTCAGGAAACGACACTCCTATCATTCCGGATGTCGGCATGTTCGCGTCATTCGACCCTCTTGCCCTGGACCAGGCTTGTGTGGATGCATGTCTGAAACAGACCCCTCTTCCTGGCAGCCAGCTGACTGACGAGATGTCCAGACCGGGTTTCCATGACCGTCACGACCATTTCGACAATGCGAATCCGAATACGGAATACAAGACATGCCTTGCCCATGCGGAAAAGATAGGTCTGGGCAGCAGGCAATACGAACTTGTCCGTGTAAAATAAGAAGGCCGGGACCCTGGCAAATGACAACGGGTCTCTTTCTGGCGGTCCTGAAATCCGGTTGAACGGTTACGAACCCGCCGGCAGGCGCGTACTTCTGTAAAATATTCACAACAAGCAGAGATTTGTATAATATCTGTTAATTCCGGAACAATTATCTTTGCTGACGGAAAAACAGATAAGATGAAGAAGAAAGACATATTCGTATCATGCGTTCTGGGAACATGTTTCCTGACGGCGCCGTGTGCGTATGCCGGAAGCGAAGAGGGATCATCATCGCCGTCGGAGGAATACAGTGAAGAAGCATCAACCCTTGAGAGACAGGATACCATATCCCATGTGGTGGTGACAGGCACGAGGTCGGCCGCGGACATGAGATATCTGCCCATGACCATTTCCGTGGTGGACAGGGACATACTTGAAAACAGCCGCGCAGTCTCCGTGCTTCCTGTGCTTAATGCGCGTGTGCCGGGATTCTTCTCCACATCCCGCGGTTTTCTGGGGTATGGCGTGTCTGAAGGTTCTGCAGGCCAGATGTCTGTCCGCGGTATCGGAGGTCCGGCACAGTCGGGTCTCCAGACTACGGGAGTCCTGGTGCTTATCGACGGCCATCCGCAGTATATGGGCCTGATGGGGCATCCTATAGCCGATGCATATCAGAACATGATGATAGAGCGTGTGGAAGTGGTGAGAGGCCCGGCTTCCGTACTTTATGGAAGCAACGCCATGGGCGGTGTCATAAATATTGTCACACGCAAGATGGAAGAAGACGGTGTCAGAACCGGAGTCAATCTCGGAGCCGGGTCATACGGCACATTCCTGAGCGAAGTTACGAACAGGATCAGGAAAGGCGGTTTCAGCAGTGTGGTTACTGCTTCATACAACCGTTCGGACGGACACCGTGAGAATATGGGATTCGAACAGTACGGCGGATATGCCAAGCTGGGCTATGACTTCTCCGAAAAATGGAAAGTGTGGGGAGATGTGAATGTGACCCATTTCAATTCCTCGAATCCCGGTGCGACGGACGAGCCGTATATTGACAACGACCAGAAAATCACACGCGGAATGGCATCCGTGGCCGTTGAAAACGATTACGGGCGGACCTCAGGCTCGGTAAGTTTTTTCTACAACTGGGGAAATCACTGGATAAACGACGGTTACAGGCCGGGAGAACAGCCTCTGGACTACAGATTCAATTCGAGGGACCGCATGTATGGGGTCTCATGGTATCAGAGTGCGAGGTTTTTCAGGGGCAACAGGGTGACGTTCGGTTTCGACTGGTTCCATTTCGGCGGTGACGCCTGGAACTCCTTTCTCACAGACGGGCATACGGAAGAGATTGCGGACCAGGCTTTGGACGAATATGCAGGGTATGTTGATTTCCGGCAGGATTTCGGCTCGTGGCTGACATTGGATGCCGGAGTCAGGGTAGACCATCATTCCGTTACGGGTACGGAAGTGATACCTCAGGCAGGACTATCTTTCCACCTTCCTGAAGGGGCGGAACTCAAGGCGATGGCCGGCAAGGGTTTCCGCAACCCTACCATCAGGGAAATGTACATGTTCCCTCCGCAGAACCCGGATCTCAGACCGGAAAGGCTCTGGAGCTACGAGCTTTCCGTATCACAGTACCTTCTGCGCGGAAAGCTGCATTACGGCGCAAGCATTTTCTATATCAACGGGGACAATCTTATAATGCGTCTCCCGAACCCCTCCGGAAGCGGAATGCTGAACCAGAATTCCGGGCGTATAGAGAACTGGGGCGCGGAAGCAAGCATTTCATACCGTTTCAATCCGGTATGGAGCCTGAACGGAAACTACAGCTGGCTGCACATGGAAAACCCTGTACTGGCATCACCTCAGCACAAGCTCTATGTCGGGGCGGATTTTTCCAAAGGAAGATGGGCCGCCTCTACCGGAGTGCAGTATGTGAACGGCCTTTATACCGACCTCGATGCAGGCACTGTGGAGAATTTCGTACTGTGGGATCTCCAGTGCAGTTTCCGGATTCTCGACTGGCTTTCGGTGTATGTGAAGGGGGAAAACCTGCTTGCCCGGGAATATGAAATACTCGCAGGCTATCCGATGCCGCGCGCATCAGTCATAGGAGGCCTCACTGTAAACATATAATACCGCAACCTGCTACAAAATCATACAAAACAATGAAAAACACAATCATCAGATCGGCAGCCGTGTTGTCAGTCATGGCAATATCGGCACTAAACGTACAGACAGTTATGGCACAGGAAAAAATCACACAGACAGCTGGCCGTGTCCAGCTCGGGGAATTTGCACCCGAATTTGCGAAGCTCAATGATGATGTCCTCTTCGAAGAGGTCTGGAACCGTCCGGGACTCAGCCCTCATGACCGCAGTATGGTGACTGTCGCCACACTCGTCGGGAAAGGCATAATCGACTCGTCCCTTTCACACCATCTCCAGTTCGCCAAGAGCAATGGCGTTACCCGTACCGAAATATCCGAAATGCTGACCCATATCGCATTTTATGCAGGGTGGCCCAATGCGTGGGGAGCTTTCCGTCTTGCCAAGGACGTATGGGCGGACGATGTTGCCGGGGACGGAGGCAAGGCAGCTTTCCAGAGAGAAATGATATTCCCTGTAGGTGAACCGAACACGGTTTACGCCAAGTATTTTACAGGCAACAGCTATCTTGCCCGTATCTCTGCTGAGCAGATACCTTTTTCGAATGTCACCTTCGAACCCGGATGCAGGAACAACTGGCATATCCATCATGCCGACAAGGGCGGCGGACAGATGCTCGTATGCGTAGCCGGGCGCGGCTGGTATCAGGAAGAGGGCAAGCCTGCGGTACAGATGCTTCCGGGAGATGTCATCCACATTCCTGCCAATGTAAAGCACTGGCACGGGGCTGCCGCTGACAGCTGGTTCGCGCATCTCGCATTTGAAATTCCGGGAGAAAACACTTCCAACGAATGGCTTGAGCCGGTATCCGACGAAGAATACGGCAGACTCGGAAAGTAATTGTTCGTCCCGGCAGATTATTTCGTTCCGGCAGATAATTTCGTACCGGCAGATTTGCAATCTGCCGGAATAAAAACAAACGACCGGATTGCAAATCCGGTCGAACGATAAAATTATTGTACGATAAAGAACTATTGAACGACAACAAATCCGGTCGAACGGGACGGCTAAAATATCGGCCGTCCCGTTTTTATTTACCTGAAGGACGAATGTCTGGCAGGAAAACCGCTATGACACCGAGCAGCGGCAGGAGGGTGCTTATCCTGAAAATAAATTCGATGCTTGTCCTGTCCGCAAGCCATCCGAAGAAAGCGGACCCGATACCTCCCAGCCCAAACATCAGCCCGAAGAACATGCCTGAAATCATCCCGAGTTTGCCAGGCATAAGGTCGGTGGCGTAAACCAGTATGGACGAAAATGCGGAGGCGATGACCAGACCGCTCATGACGGCCGTGAAAATGGTCCAGCCCAGATTCATGTACGGCATGGCAAGCGTGAAAGGGGCTGCTCCGAGAATGGAGAACAGTATTATGTATTTCCTTCCATAGCGGTCTCCGAGGACACCTCCCGCAAGTGTCCCCAGGGCGAAGGCTGCCAGATAAGCGAACAGGCACAACTGGGAATGTCCGACGGAGACATCGAACTTTTCTATCAGGTAGAACGTGAAATAGCTGGTCATGCAGGCATTGAAGAAATACTTTGAAAACAGCATGAGTATCAGTATGGCCATAGCCATCCTGACAGTTCCGGAAGGAAGACTGCGGGATACGGCTGCGGCTTTTTCCTTTATGCCCTTTTTCTGTGCAAGCAGCAGGCTGTACCAGGCTCCTACCCTGACCAGAATGAAAGAAGCAAGCATGGCCGCAAGAGCCATCCAGCCTACGGCATGCTGACCGTAAGGAAGTACTATGGCTGCTGCCAGAAGCGGACCCAGAGCGCTGCCTCCGTTGCCACCCACCTGGAAAATGGCCTGGGCCAGGCTTTTCTTTCCTCCGGAGCCCATTTGCACTACCCTCGACGCCTCCGGGTGGAATATTGCCGAACCGCATCCTATCACCGATACGGCCACAAGTATCATGAGAAAACTGGATGCGTATGCGAGAGTCAGCAGTCCTGACAGGGTGAAGCACATCCCGGCAGCGAGCGAATAAGGTTTCGGATGGGTATCGGCATACAGTCCCACGAAAGGCTGGAATATGGATGATGCCAGCTGGTATACCAGCGTGATTGTACCTATCTGTGCGAATGTAAAGCCGAAATCTTCTTTCATGAGCGGGTACATGGCCGGGACGACGGACTGCACCATGTCGTTCAGCAGATGGCAGAAGCCCATGGCGAACAATATCGTATATGCAGTACCTTCCGCTATGCGTGGCCTGCCTTTTATTTTTTCCAGAAAATTATTCATTCCCGCTCCGTATCTTACATCTCATGGTCCGGTTCCGGCCGTAAACCCAGCCGTCTGTCCGGAAACCCGCTGCAAAAGTACTCTTTTTTTCAGAATTGCCGCACATCATCCCTTTCCCGGCTTCTCAATCATACGAATTTACTATGCGAAGTCCTTAAAATACTAACAAATGGTGATTGTCGGGCTTTGGCCTCCGCGCTACTTTTGCACTTCGAAAATGAACAAGCGAAAAATGAAGACAAAAACTATTTTCACAGTATTGGCACTGGCCCTTTCTTCCATTGGTCTTCAGGCACTTGCCCAGTCGGAACCCGATGCGGTGACAGGAGCTACAGCCAGGCAGGAAAAGCCTTCAGGGGAAAAGGATGCGGACAAGCCCGGAAAAAAATTCATGGACCGGCTTACTGTCGGAGGGTATGGGGAGGCTGTCATGACATACAACATGTACAGTGACAATTTCGGCATCTATTCATCTCCGGAGGCATACAGGGATTCTCCGGGACACGGACGCTTCGATCTTCCGCATGTAGTCCTCATGCTCGGATATGATTTCGGAAAAGGATGGAGCCTCGGTATGGAGATAGAATTTGAGCACGGTGGAGTGGAAGCCGCTGTCGAACGCGAGAATGAAGAGGCCGGAGAGTTCGAAAAGGAGATAGAGCGCGGAGGCGAGGTGGTCCTGGAGCAGTTCTGGATAGAGAAATCCTTTTTCCCGCAGCTCAATGTCCGTGCCGGGCATATTGTGGTGCCGGTGGGTCTGACCAACAGCTACCATCTTCCTACGGAATTTTTTACGGTCTATCGGCCGGAAGGCGAGAATACCATTATCCCGTGCACGTGGCATGAGACCGGAATCAGTGTATGGGGCCGCGCCGGAGACTGGAGATACGAGGCCCAGATGATAGCCGGCCTCAATTCCACACTGTTTTCCACGGCAGGCTGGGTGCATGACGGATCGGCATCCCCCTACGAGTTCAAGCCGGCGAACCAGATAGCCGGTGCGTTCAGGGTGGACAACTATTCGGTAAAGGGCCTGCGCATGGGGCTCAGCGGATATGTCGGGAACAGTTTCCACAATGATATCACTACCAACACTTCCGACCAGTACAAGGGAGTGAAGGGGACAGTAATGATAGGGGCCTTCGATTTCCAGTATGACGACCATAACTTCATAGCGCGGGGAAGTATCGACTATGGCTATCTGACTGACATCGACTATATAAACAGGCGTAATTCCACGCAGAACCACACCACTTCGTCACCGTATGCACATTCCCTTGTAGGCAAGGCGGCTTTCGCTGCAGGAGTGGAAATGGGGTATGATTTCTTCTCGCTGTCGGACAGATTGAGGGAAAAAGAGCAGAAGTTCTATGTCTTCGGCAGGTACGAATACTATGATTCATACATTCCGGCTGATGGCACTACCCCGAACAACTGGACGAACAAGCACCGTATAGCTGCCGGCATCAATTATTTCCCTATCCCGGAAATCGCCATAAAAGCCGAATATTCCCACAGATTCCTGAAGTCTCCGTACAACCCGGAACCTTCATTGTCCCTGGGAGTGGTGTGGGCCGGATTCTTCAAACACTGACAGGACGGCACACCTGAGACTCAATATGTTTTCAGAAATCCAATAAACTTATATACAATGAAAAAGACAATCTATTTATTCGCAGCTGCACTGGCATTGGCCGGGCTGTCTGCATGCGACAAGAACGGAAGCGGTCCGGAAACTGCCGATGACAGTGATGCCAGATTCATGGCGATAGCCGACCGTTTTGTCAATCACACGGTAATCCCTACCTATACCAGTCTTTCGGACTATACCGAACAGCTGGTGGAGGATCTTGCTGCCCTCAAGACCGAAACCACTCAGGCGAATCTGGACAAGGCCTGTGAAACCTTCCTTACCGCACGTGCATGGTGGGAGAAATCGGAAGCCTTCCTCTGGGGCGCCGCCACGGATTTCGGAATTGATCCCCATATTGATACGTGGCCTCTGGATCTGGTAGGATTGAAAGAGGCGCTGACGAACTCTGCCCAGATAGACGGACTTGCAGGTGAAGACGGAGACGTGTATGCCGGAGAAAAGCTCGGCCCTTCGCTCCTTGGTTTTCATGGAATCGAATATGTGCTCTTCTATGAAGGGAAAAACCGCGAGGTTTCATGGTTTGCGGAAGGCAATACAGACAATGGCGTTAATTGCGCCGACTACCTGACATACGCTGTGGCTGTCGCCGGTGACCTGAGAAACAAATGCTGGCAGATGGAGATTGCGTGGGCCGGTGAAAGCCACAATCCTGAGCGTTATGCCAAGGTGAACGACGAACTCGAACTGCCTCTGACCATGACTGGAGGCGCATATTACGGAGAAAACCTTCTGAACGCGGGAAATGCAGGAAGTTCCTGCCCGAATGCCACCGTGGCCATGCAGTGGCTTATAGAAGGCTGCAACACCATAGCCGACGAGGTGGCTTCACAGAAAATAGGCATGGTGTACAGCGGCGAGGATGCGAATTATGTCGAGTCCCCTTATAGCTACAAGTCCATCGTGGATTTCGAGGACAACATGATAAGTATCGAAAATGTATGGAACGGTGGAATCGAGGGTGACTATGACTCTGTAAACTCCCTGTCTGCTTATTTCAAGGAGACCAATCCTGACCTCGAAAAAAGGATTTCCGATGCCATCGACAATTCCATCGCCAAGATAAGGGCAATACCGGAACCGTTCATCGAAAATTTCCAGAATGAGAATTGCGCTGCCGCCATCGAAGCCATACAGGAACTCGATACGGCCCTGTCGCTTGCCGTAAATGCCCTCACCGAATGATGATTGCAGTAGCTATCGGAACGAATTACTGTCGTAGCAGTCATTGGGGGTGACCCCAAAAAACTTCCGGGCACCCCACCAAAAAACAAACTTATGGATTCAAATAAAACACTTCATATTTTCGCAGTTGCATCATTGGCAATGCTTGCAGCCTGCACTGACGACCCTGTCAGCCCGGATGCTGACGGAGACCAGGAGGAAATCCCCGACTGGGTGGAAACCGAGACCTACTCGGGAGGATTGCTCGGTACGACTTTCAATGTGTCCGCCTCCGCTTTCGAAGACCCGACTCCTGCTGTCGAAAACGCAGGACTGGTCCAGGAATTCAAGCACGGGGAAATGATATTCGAACACAATTACGGTCCTACATCAGAGCCTTTTGACGGTTTGGGACCTCTCTATCTGAGGACATCATGCCTCATGTGCCATCCGGGCTACGGGCACGGAAAGCGCACCACGTCATACCGCTATGACGAGATGGGAAACGGCTACCTTCTCGTCCTGTATGACAAGCAGACCGATGCCTACCTGACATCGTTGACAGGCATGCCGCAGACCCAGGCCATAGAGCCGTTCAAGGCTCCTCTGGACGAGTCCCAGATTCAGATAAACTGGATTTCGTATCAGGACGAGTGGGGGAACAAGTTCCCTGACGGGGAGACATACGACCTCATATATCCCGAAGTAATCATACCGGAATCCGCATATTATGTCCCTATACAGGCTTCCCGAAACGGGGAGACAGTGACTCTGACGGCTGACGAAGTGGGAATCCGCCTGGAATCCACTATCGGCATATACGGTACCGGACTTCTTGACGCCATACCGGACGAAGCTCTGAAAGAACAGTATGCATCTGTCGAGGCCGTGGAGAAAGAGACCGGAAAAGACCTGGTGAACGATGCCTTCTTCAAGGACGGAGAGTGGGTGAAACAGTATTCAAACACTCTTCAGGGCAACGGGGAGCAGCATCCTTACCGCTTCACATACGCCCTCAGCCGTGGGGCGCTGCAGGACGGTCCTGGTGCCAACGCGATTTGGAACATCACCAACGTGACCCGTTCCGACCGGAGATACCATTATATGACGACTGCCTATGCCTCCACGGCGTCCAAGGATCCTGACGTACAGGAGGGATTCTACCATTTCATCGAAACATATTTCCCTGACTATACGGACAAATGGAATACCGGGGATGTAGAGAAGGATATATATGATTTCCTCATGTCGCAGGATCTCCCGGTGGAGATGACAGACGAGGAATACACGGACCTCATGATCTGGCACAGAGGTCTCGCAGTCCCGGCTGCCAGGAACCTGAGTGATCCGCAGGTACAGAGAGGCCGCGAACTTTTCCGCCAGATAGGCTGCGCTTCATGCCACAGACCGTCATGGACTACCGGCCAGGATAACTACAACGATCCCAACCTCTTCTTCAAGGGGACGGAACTTCCGCGTTATCCGGAGCAGACTATATGGCCTTACAGTGACATGATGCAGCACAGGCTGTATATGCAGAACGATATCAGGGGAGAATGGTGCAGGACCACTCCGCTCTGGGGCCGCGGTCTTTCCCTGGTATGTTCCGGCCATCAGGACAGGCTTCATGACTGCCGGGCAAGGAATGTCATAGAGGCAATCATGTGGCATGGCTCGTCACAGAGCGATGCCAGGGCTTCGGTAGAGGAATTCAGGGAACTGTCCTCGGATGACAGGTCGGCGATAGTTGAATTTATAAACTCCATCTGATTCCGAAAAAGAGGACAATATGTTGGAAAAAATCTGCAAATATCTGTCTTTCGGCTCGATTGCCGTGCTTGTGGCATATATGGCTGCGATGACGGTCCTGGAGAAATTCTTCGGGACTGCGGCAGCCATGGAATGGGGTTACCATTCTGCTGTCTTCATTGCCCTGTGGGCTGTGGCGGCTGTTGCAGGGACGGCTTTTTACCTTGCGGAGGGCAAGATCGGGAAAAACAGTATCGCCAATCCCGTATCCGGAATCCATCTTGCATTTGTCTTTATATTGTCAGGCGCTCTTGTCACCCACATTTTCGGGGTGCAGGGCGCCCTTCATTTGAGACTGGAAGACGGGGAGGTGCGCGAATTTACCGGAGATGACATGGAAAGCAGGGAACTGCCTTTCGCCGTTTCCCTGGCTGATTTCGAAATCAGGTATTATCCGGGGACCTATGCTCCGGTGGACTATACGAGCACTCTGGAAATAACGGACGGGGATGCCGGGCCCGTAAAGCTGTCCGTTTCTATGAACAGTCCTGCCGTATACAGGGGTTACCGTTTCTACCAGTCATCCTATGATGAAGATACGCGCGGGTCCACTCTCGCTGTAAGCCACGATCCTGCGGGTGTTGCAGTGACCTATACCGGATATGCGCTTCTTCTGCTTTCCCTGGCAGGCTATTTCTTCCGTAAGGACAGCGGATTCAGACATCTGCTGTCCAGGATTTCCAAAAGGGCCGCCGCGTGGCTTTCCGTTCCCTTGCTTTTATTCAGCGTAGCCCCGGAAATGTCTGCACGGGAAGTTTCCGGTGTGCCTGACCATCTTCCGGAAGAGACTGCCGCCGAATACGGGAGGATGTATATCTATTATAATGACAGGGTATGTCCCGTGCAGACCCTGGCCAGGGACTTTACATTGAAACTGTACGGAAAGTCGTCCTATATGGGGCTGTCTCCAGAGCAGGTGCTGACAGGGTGGATATTCTATTATGACAGCTGGAAGAATACTGTTCCGGAAGAATCGGAGGCTGCCTCTCCCAAAGCGCGGAAGAAAATCGGGGACAGGCGCCAGGCCGTCATGCTCGTCTGCAGTGCAAGTATTATGAAGCTTTTCCCGTACAGGGATGATGCAGGAAATGTCACATGGTATTCTCCGGTGGACAGACTTCCGGCAGAGATGGATGCTGACCAGTGGCTTTTCATCAGAAAGGTCATGAGCCTGGCAGGGGAGTCCGTCGCCGGAAAGGATTTCGACAGCGCCGGGGCAATATTCGGCAAGATTTCGGAGTATCAGAAGAAAACGGCTTCAGGAGAGCTGCCTCCGGAAAGCCGTATTGCCGCGGAACGTCTGTACAATACTGTTGAACGGCCCAAGACCGCTGCCATGGCCTGTCTTGCGGCCGGACTTGTGCTCTTTATCCTTTATTGCCTTTTCTCGAATCTCGGCAAGCCGTTGAGGATTGCGGCAGCGGTATTGTCCGGCACGGTTTTCCTTTATCTGACGCTGGTGCTCGGTCTCAGATGGTATGTTTCCGCCCATGTGCCGATGTCCAACGGTTTCGAGGTAATGATGCTTCTGGCCTGGCACACGCTGATGCTCGGAACACTGATACAGAGGAAATTCCCTGTCATCCTGCCGTTCGCTTTCCTGCTGGGAGGCTTTGCCCTTCTGGTGGCTTCGATAGGGGAGTCTGATCCTGCCATCGCATGGCTGATGCCTGTATTGTCATCGCCTCTGCTTTCGGTACATGTGATGGCTATGATGATTTCATATACCCTGCTCGGTCTGGCGATGCTGAACAGCGTGATGGCCCTGCTGAAATACGGACGGAACAGAAACGGCCTGTCGGAATCGGCGGATTTTTCCCTTCTGTTCCTTTATCCCGCCGTCTTCTGCCTGGCTGCAGGCACTTTTCTCGGTGCGGTATGGGCCAATGTCTCGTGGGGAAGATACTGGGCATGGGATCCCAAGGAAGTCTGGGCACTGATTACACTGCTGGTCTACTCGTTTGCCCTTCACGGAAAAGTCCTGAAAACATTCAGGGACCCTCTTTTCCTGCATGTTTTCTGCATTTTGGCATTCCTGTGCGTGATAGTCACATATTTCGGCGTGAACTTTTTTCTGGGAGGCCTTCACAGCTATGCATAAATTCTTAACTTTGCCGAAAACTGGAATTATATGAATTTTACCGGAATCGTCATAGGACTCTGCACCTTTCTCATCATAGGGATGTTTCATCCTCTGGTAATCAAGGCTGAATATTATCTTGGCAAGCAGTGCTGGTGGATTTTCCTGCTTGCCGGCATACTGTTCGCCGTATTGTCGCTTTTCATTCCCGACGAATGGTCCGTAATATCCGGAGTCGTGGCCTTTTCCTCCTTCTGGTCCATACTGGAACTTTTCCAGCAGGAGAAACGGGTGAAGAAGGGATGGTTCCCGGAAAATCCGGCCAGGAAAAGAAAGGCGTAAATCCGGTACAATCTTCTGTAAAAGGTATACATCGCTTTTCCCGGATCAGTTTTATATTTGTCACCGATATTCCATATCAGACAACTATAAATACATGACAATATGAAACAGATATCCAATGCTGAATTTGGCGGGGAGCGGCCTCTGTTCGCTTCCCATGATCTGCGTCTTGAAAACGTGACTGTCAGGGCAGGGGAGTCCGCCATCAAGGAATGCAGCAACATAGAGGCAGTGAACTGCCGTTTCGAAGGAAATTACCCGTTCTGGCACGTGCACGGCTTTTCCATCCGCAACTGCTACTTTGCCGTGGGCGGAAGGTCGGCACTGTGGTATTCGGACCATCTGGAGATGTCCGACACGGTGATAGACGCACCGAAAATGTTCAGGGAGATGCATGATATAAAGCTGGAGAATGTCACGATCAACGATGCCGACGAAATCTTCTGGAGATGCAGCAATATCAGGATAAGCAATCTCCGTCTGCATGACGGCACTTATCCTTTCATGTTCAGTGACAACATATACGTCGACGGCCTTGAAAGCGACAGCAAGTACGTCTTCCAGTATGTGAAGAATGTGGAAATACATAATGCCAGAATCACCACGAAAGACGCTTTCTGGGAAGTGGAAAATGTCACCATATACGATTCCGAACTCAACGGCGAGTATCTCGGGTGGCATTCGAGGAACCTCCGCCTGGTGAATTGCCATATCAGCGGCGAACAGCCGCTCTGTTATGCGCATGACCTGGTCCTGGAGAACTGCACCTTCGACCCTTCCTGTGACAGGGCTTTCGAATACAGCACGCTGAAGGCCGATATCCGCGGTGCAATCACGAATATCAAGAATCCGATGTCCGGCAGCATTGTCGCGGACAGCATCGGTTCGGTGACAATAGACGAGAATATCAAGGCTCCGGCCGACTGCAGGATATCCGTGCGCCGGGAAGGGTAGGGTCCTTGCAGGCATGGAAGCGGCTGCGGGTTAAGGTAAAACGGATTTCGGAAAAATCCCTGAAACGGTCCGACGGATCCTGCAGCGCTGAGTGTAACAATCCGTCGGACCGGCACTGAATTTTATGCAATATAATTTCGATGAAATCACGGATCGCCGCGGGACGAACTCATACAAGTGGGACAACGCCCCTGATGGTGTGATACCACTGTGGGTGGCCGACATGGACTTCAGGACTGCGGCTCCGGTAGTGGACGCGCTCCGGCAGCGTGTCGGACACGGGATATTCGGGTATACGAAAGTGCCTGACGAATACTATGAAGCCGTTATCGGGTGGTTCGGCCGCAGGCACGGCCTGCATATCCTCAAGGACTGGATTATCTATACATCCGGTGTCGTTCCTGCCGTATCTGCCATTCTGAAGGCCATGACGGAACCGGGTGACAAGGTCCTGGTACAGACTCCCGTCTACAACTGTTTCTTTTCTTCCATACGGAACAACGGATGTACGGCGGAATCGTCCCCTCTGGTCAGGACAGGAGACACCTACACGATAGATTTCGAAGATTTCGAGGCCAAGGCTGCCGATCCGTCCGTAAAGGTCTTCATTCTCTGCAACCCCCATAATCCCGCAGGACGGGTATGGACAGCTGAAGAGCTTCGGAAAATGGGTGAAATTTGCCTGAGGCACAATGTGTTTGTCATAGCCGATGAAATTCACTGCGAACTGGTCTATCCGGGCTGCGAATATGTCCCTTTCGCCTCCCTGTCGGATGATTTCTGCAGGAATTCGGCTACATGCGTGTCCCCGAGCAAGGCTTTCAACATAGCCGGACTCCAGATAGCCGACATCATAGTTTCAGACCCCGATACGAGGGCAAGGATAGACCGGGCTATAAACATAAACGAGGTGTGCGATGTGAATCCGTTCGGTGTCATAGCCACCATAGCCGCATACAATGAGGGCGGGGAATGGCTGGAGCAGCTCCTTGCCTATCTGAAAGGAAACTACACATTCATGAAGGACTTCTGCACTTCGCGCCTGCCGGAATTTCCTATAGCCAGACTTGAAGGCACATATCTGGTGTGGATGGACTGCAGTGTCCTGAAAATCCCTTCCGGAGAACTTGAAGACAGACTCATGAAGGAAGCCGGAATATGGCTGAATGCAGGGACCATGTACGGGGCTGAGGGAGAAGGTTTCCAGCGATGGAATATCGCATGCCCGCGTGCCAGGCTTCAGGAAGCGCTGGAACGCTTTGAAAGATTCGTACGCGGTCTGGCATTGTAGCCCGCTCAGCAGGTCTTATAGTCGCCGGCTGCTCTCCTGTATTCGTTCGGGGTGCAGCCGACGTTTTTCTTGAACAGCCTGTTGAAGTGCTGGGAGTACTGGAACCCGAGGTTGTAGGCAATCTGGCTGATGGTCTTGTCCGTGCCTGCAATCATTTCCTTTGACAGGTCGATTATCTTGTCCTGTATGTATTCCTGGGCAGTCTTTCCCGTCTCTTTCTTGATCAGGTCTCCGAAATAGTTCGGGGACAGGAACACTTTGTCCGCAAAATATTTTACGGTAGGCAGCCCCTCGGATTCTGTCTGTCCGCTCTGGAAATAGTCGTCCAGAAGGGATTCGAATTTTGTCAGGACATCGCTGTTGGCAGCCGCCCTTGTGTTGAACTGCCTCTCGTAGAAACGCATGCAATAGTCGAGAAGCAGCTGGATGTTCCTGGCGATGAGCCGTTTGCTGAGCCTGTCTATGGGTCTGTCCAGCTCTTTCCCTATATTGTCAAGGCAATCAGTAAAGAGCTGCTTTTCGTCTTCGGACAGGTGCAGAGCTTCATTTGAATTATAGGAAAAGAATGAGTATGACCTGATTTCCTGTCCGAGGGATGTCCCCTTTATAAGATCCGGGTGGAAAAGCAGCCCTTTTGCCATAGGCTTTACGCCTTCAGTCAGTTCGGTTTCCGTTATCTGTCCGGGAGCGAAACTCGTGACAGTGCCTTCCTGGTAGTCGTAAGTCTGGCGCCCGTACCTGATGTCACCGCACTTCGTCTGTTTCAGGAAAAGTGCGTAGATGCCGTAATTCAATGTAAAGTGGGTAGGATATTCCGTGGCTTCGGAGAGATCCACTACGCTCACCAGAGGATGTCTGGTCTCCAGTCCGAAAAGACGGTTGTACTTGTCTACCGTGTCAAGCTGTATTACGTGGTCCTGCATATTGCTATTTCAGATATTTCCTGTAAAAATTCTCGATATGGTCGAACGGTATTCTGTCTGTATCGTAGAGATCCGTATGGTTTGCCCCGGGGATAATCATCAGTTCCTTGTTTTCACCCTTGAGCCTTTTGTATGTGTCTTCACTGAAGTAGCGTGAATGCGCCTTTTCACCGTGTATCAGGAGCACGGCACTGCGGATTTCATCGCAATATGAAAGAATCGGCATATTGATGAAGGACAGGGAAGATGTGGTGTTCCATCCTTCGTTCGAGTTGAGAGAACGGGGATGATATCCTCTCTTCGTCTTGTAGTATGCGTAATAGTCTTTCACGAATTGAGGGGCATCCTCCGGAAGCGGATCAACCACACCTCCGGCACGTTTGAAAGTGCCGTTCTTCGCGTCTTCGGTCCTCTGTGCATTGAGCTGCCTGCGGAGTTCGTAGCGCGCATCTTCATCCATCGAATCGAAATATCCGTTGGCGTTGACACGGCTCATGTCGTACATGGTGGAGGCCACGGTAGCCTTGATTCTGGTATCTATGGCCGCGGCATTCACTGCCATTCCTCCCCAGCCGCAGATGCCGAGGATGCCTATGCGCTCCGGATCAGCCTTTTCGAAAGTGGAAAGAAAGTCCACTGCTGCGCAGAAATCTTCGGTATTGATGTCCGGCGAGGCCACATATCTCGGTTCTCCGCCGCTTTCACCGGTGTATGATGGGTCGAATGCTATAGTCAGGAATCCCCGTTCGGCAAGTGCCTGTGCGTAAAGTCCCGAGGCCTGTTCCTTGACTGCGCCGAACGGACCGCAAACCGCTATCGAAGGCAGTTTGCCCGATGCGCCTTTCGGCATGTACATGTCTGCGGCAAGCGTGATGCCGTAACGGTTCCTGAATGTGATTTTGGTGTGTTCGGTCTTTTCGCTTTGAGGGAACACCTTGTCCCATTCTTCAGTCAGATTCAGTGTGTCCATATCGTTGTCTTTTTCATTGTTTCCTATGCATCCTGTCAATCCCAGAGCCGAACATACGGCTGCAAGGGCGGAAATTCTGGCTAATGTCTTCATATTTTTCTTTTATGCAAAGGAATGAAAAATCCCGATAACCGCGATAACCGGATTTCCGGAAATGATAACCCCGATTACTGCCCGGATTTCTTCAGCGGCTCTACATGGATACTTATGAAGGCTCCTTTCCCGAGAAGATCCTTCAGTTTCTTTTCCATTTCCCTGGTGACGGCATGGGACTGTTCTACGGTCATTTCTCCGTCCATACGCACGTGTACGTCCATTGCGCAGTTGTTCCCGATACGCCTTGTACGCAGATTGTGCGGGTTGCTGACTTCCGGGAATGAAAGCAGTATTCCTGTTATCTCTTTTTCGGTTTCTTCCGGAAGGGAGGCTTCTATCAGTTCGTCTATGCACGGCTTGAAAAGCTTGTATGCCACCTTTATTATGAAAAAGCTCACGATTACGGCTGCAATAGGGTCGAGCACCCTCCAGTTGTCACCCAGAAGGATGGCTCCGCCGATACCGATCGCCGTACCGATAGAAGAGAAGGCATCGCTTCTGTGGTGCCAGGCGTTTGCGACCACTGACTTGGAGTTCACTTTTTCTCCGACTATCCTGGTGTACTGGTAAAGAGCTTCTTTCAGGACAATGGATGCAAGAGCCGCGTAGAGTGCTATTTTTCCCGGTTCTTCGAGTTTTTCCCCGTGCAGTACGCCCCAGATGGAGCAGGCTCCGTTCCAGAGAATGCCGATGCCGACGAAAAATAGGATTATGCCTATTATCGCAGTGGCGAGAGTCTCGTATTTCCCGTGTCCGAAGTCATGGTCCTTGTCCTGCGGCTTGTTTGATATCTTTACGAACACTATTACGATGATGTCCGTGACGAAGTCCGACAGTGAGTGCATGGCATCGGCTATCATTGCCGCGCTTTGGCCGACAATGCCTGCCACGAACTTGAAAATCAGAAGCATCAGATTGTAGATGCTTCCTATTATAGTGACCCGGTATATCTTTCTTTCCCTGGTTTTTTCGTCCGTATCTTCCATATCCGTTGTTTTTTGCCTTTTCGCTGGCAGTAAAACAACAAATATAGCCAATTCTTTCCCAGATTGTCAATATCAGTCCTTTCATTGCAACCCGATTGCATGTTCCGGAACAATTTGGTGCGCGACTAACAGCGTTTTCGGCGCTTTTTGCGGTTAGTCTGACACATTTCTGCGCGACTAACAGCATTTCCGTGGCTTTTTGCGGTTAGTCTGACACATTTCTGCGCGACTAAGTGCATTTTCAGCGGTTTTTGCGGTTAGTCAGACATTTTTCTGCGCGACTAACAGCATTTTCGCGACTTTTTGCGGTTAGTCTGACATCTCCCAGTACAGCCGGATTTGTAATCCGGCTGGAATTATACGATATTATTCGTATATTCGGACTCCATATCCGGATAAAATAAAAAGGATGATTTTTATGAAAAAGGTGAAGATAACTTTATAATCAATTGCCTGAAAAACAAAACTCCCATCCCTGAAGCCAAACAAAAAGGGATTCACTCCATAGAGCAAATCCCTTTCTTTCCATTGGTTTACAACGCTATAATGCTGCCGTAAACCTTCATTCCTTTCCGGACCTATTTCGCAGCATCTTCCTTGATGGCAGCCTGCGCCGCGGCGAGGCGTGCAATAGGAACCCTGAACGGAGAGCATGAGACATAGTTCAATCCTATCTTGTAGCAGAATTCTACTGATGCCGGATCTCCGCCATGTTCGCCGCAGATGCCGCACTTCAGATCGGAACGGGTCTCGCGGCCTGTATTTACCGCATATTTTATAAGCTTCCCTACAGCCTTGGTGTCGAGTGTCTGGAACGGATCGCTGTCGAGGATCTTGTTCCCGAGATAGTCACCCATGAAAGTCCCGATATCGTCCCTTGAGAATCCGAATGTCATCTGGGTAAGGTCATTCGTTCCGAACGAGAAGAACTCTGCCGTCTTGGCCATCCTGTCGGCAGTAAGGGCTGCGCGCGGGATTTCTATCATTGTACCGAACTTGTAGTCGATATGCTGGTTGGTGGCAACCTCCACTTCGGCCTTGACCCTTACGCAAATGGCCTTCTGGAACCTGAGTTCTCTTTCGGACACCGTGACAGGGATCATGATTTCCGGCATAGGATGATGTCCTTCTGCCTGAAGTTCTGCGGCTGCATTGAATATGGCCCTGAACTGCGTTTCGGAAATCATCGGGTAAGTGATGTGGAGACGGACTCCGCGATGTCCCATCATCGGATTGACCTCGTGGAGGGATTCGCCTCTCTTCTCTATTTCGCCTTCACTGATACCGAGTTCCTGGGCAAGTTCCTCTTTCTTGTCATGTGTCTGAGGCACGAATTCATGGAGCGGCGGGTCGAGCAGACGGAATGTCACAGGCTTCCCGTCCATGACCTTCAATGTGCTCTTTACGGAAGCCTTGATGTAAGGTTCCAGCTCGTTCAGGGCTGCCCTTCTTTCATCATCTGTCTTGGAAAGAATCATCTTGCGCAGCTTGGCCAGAGGCGTTTCCGCATTTTTGCCGTAGAACATGTGCTCGATACGGAAGAGTCCTATTCCTTCAGCTCCGAAACTGAGTGCACGCTGCGCGTCCTCAGGAGTGTCGGCATTTGTTCTGACACCGAGCTTGCGGTATTTGTCCACAATATTCATGAACTTGATGAACCGAGGATTCTCGGATGCGTCCATAGTGTCGATTTCGCTTGCATACACAAGACCCTTTGCACCGTTCAGGCTTATTATGTCCCCTTCGTGGATTTCCGCCCCGCTTTTGAATTTGGCTACCTTCTTGTCCAAGTCAATATGCATGCTTTCGCAGCCTACGATGCAGCATTTGCCCCATCCGCGGGCCACAAGGGCAGCATGTGATGTCATTCCGCCTCTCTGCGTAAGTATGCCTGCAGCGGCGCGCATTCCTTCCACATCCTCAGGCGAAGTCTCTTCACGTATAAGGATGGCCTTGATGCCCTTTTCATTGGCCTGCATGGCGTCTTCCGATGTGAAGACAGCCTTGCCTACCGCACCTCCCGGACTGGCAGGAAGACCGTTTGCGATGACTTCCGCCTTCTTCTCTGATGACGAATCGAGGATAGGGTGCAGGATTTCATCCAGCTGGACAGGAGAGACCCTCATCACGGCCGTTTTCTCGTCTATCATTCCTTCATCGAGCATGTCCATGGCCATGTTGAGTGCAGCGACTCCGGTCCTTTTGCCGACACGGCACTGGAGCATCCAGAGTTTACCGTCCTGTATGGTGAACTCTATGTCCTGCATGTCCCTGAAATGGTCTTCCAGCAGAAGCCTTATGGAATCAAGCTCCTTGTATACGTCAGGCATTGCCTTTTCAAGTGATGCGAGTTTGGCATTGTGAGGGTTTTTGGTGGCCTCGTTAAGAGGATTCGGCGTACGTATACCGGCCACGACATCTTCTCCCTGCGCATTTATAAGCCATTCTCCGTAGAACTTGTTGTCCCCGCTTGCCGGGTTCCTTGAGAAAGCGACACCTGTGGCGGAAGTGCTTCCCATGTTTCCGAATACCATTGACTGTACGTTTACTGCAGTACCCCAGTCATCAGGAATCCTTTCTATCTTCCTGTAGGCAATGGCGCGCTTTCCGTTCCATGACTTGAACACGCCTCCGATACTTCCCCAAAGCTGGGCCTCGGCAGAATCCGGAAATTCCACTCCGAGGACTTCCTTGACCCTGTCCTTGAATTTGCTGCAGAGCACTTCGAGCTCTTCGGCCGTGATATCCGTATCGGATTTGTAGCCTTTTTCCTTTTTCAGCTCTTCCATCATCCTGTCGAGCTGCTGCCTTATTCCCTGGCCGTCGGCAGGTTCGATGCCTTCTGCCTTTTCCATCACGACATCAGAATACATCATGATGAGGCGGCGGTATGCGTCATATACGAAACGCGGGTTCCCCGTTTTCTTGATCATGCCGGGAATAGTGGCGGAACAGAGACCGATGTTCAGAATCGTGTCCATCATGCCCGGCATGGAACTTCTGGCACCGGAACGGCAGCTTACCAGAAGAGGGTTGTCCTTGTCTCCGAACTTCATTCCCATGATTTTTTCGGTAGCCCTCATGGCCTCTTTCACTTCGGCTTTCAGGGCTTCGGTATATCCGCCTCCCAGTTCGTAATATTCGGCGCAACATTCGGT
>DVIP01000184.1 GCA_018711225.1 Candidatus Cryptobacteroides intestinipullorum
CCGCTTGTCTTCACTTATCCCGACGAGACAGACACCGCCGGAAAAATAACGGCAGTAGCCAAAAACATATACGGAGCCGGTTCCGTGACCTTCAGTCCTGCAAGCCGCAGGCAAATGGCAAGGATAGAGCAGCTCGGACTCTCCGGACTGCCTGTCTGCATAGCCAAGACTCAATATTCTTTCTCGCAGGACCCGAAAAGATACGGCGCACCGTCCGGATTCAACTTCGAAATCAAGGATATCATAATCAATACCGGAGCGGAAATGATAGTAGCCATAGCAGGCGACATCATCAGGATGCCGGGACTGCCGAAAGAGCCGCAGGCGCTGCACATCGACATAGTGGACGGACAGATAGACGGGCTCAGCTGATAAAATATGACAAGACTGTACGACAATCATAATCACAGCCAGTTTTCCTTCGACGGGAAACTGGCCTCGGTAGAAACTTCGGCACGCGCCGCAGCCGCAGCCGGACTGGGAGGAATATGCTTTACCGACCATTGCGACCTGTATGTCCCGGCCATGAAGGCAGAACACGAAAATCTTGTTCCCGAACAGTTCGACATAAAAGCCCAGCAGACAGAAATAGACAGGGTCCGCGGACTGCTGCCTGGCCTGTCCGTCTCCAAAGGAATAGAAATCGGCCTGCAGAAACGGTGCAGGGAACAGATACGGGCCGTGCTGTCAGCACACGGGTTCGACCAGGTGACGGCATCGGTGCATTATCTGGAAGACACGGATCCTTTCTGGGGAGGATATTACAAGGGCAAGGACTGGAAAACGGCCTACGGGCACTATCTGGAGACGATTTATGAAGAAATGACATGGCTCGGTGACTTCGATGTCATGGGCCACTTTGACTATGTCGCCAGATACGCCCCATACCCGCAATGCAGCATTTTCTACAGGGATTTCCACGACATTTTCGACAGCATGTTCAAATACCTGGCAGAAAACGGGAAAGCATTGGAAATCAACACCAAGACCTATCAGGACTACCACGGGCGCACTCCGGTTCTGGACCGCAATATCCTGCTGAGATTCAAGGAACTCGGAGGGGAGGCCATAAGCCTGGGTTCCGACTCTCACAATCCCGAAAGGGTCGGCGACAAGTTCCGCGAATATGCGGAATTCGCCCGTTCATGCGGCTTCACCCGCCTGGCTCACTTCGAAAACAGAAAACTCATACTGGAATAGCGAGCGGTCAATAGTCCGGAAGGGACCGCGACAGAGTTTTTTGTACCGGCAGATTTGCAATCTGCCGGAAAATAAGAAAACAACCGGATTGCAAATCCGGTTGAACGGAGAATCAGTTGGCGACCTCACAGAGGAACTTCAGACGCACCAGACGGACTTCCGATTCGTCATAATCCTGCCCCAGTACTTCCATGGCGTCCTTCAATGAATCCGATTCCGCCTCTTCCTTGAAATATTCGAAAATCTCATCCACCACATCATCATCGACGTTCTGGCTGATATAATAGTTCAGGTCCAGCCTGGTACCGGATGCCACTATAGCCTCGATCTCGGTCATAAGTTCCTCCATCTCCAGACCCTTGGCATTGGCGATGTCCTCCAGCGGAAGTTTTCTGTCAATGCCCTGGATGATGAACACCTTGTTTGCCGTGGATGAATTCACGACGGATTTCACTATGAAATCTTCGGGACGTTCTATCTCGTTTTCCTCCACATATCTGGCTATCAGCTCCACGAACTCCTTGCCGAACTTGCGCGCCTTTCCCTCACCCACACCCTGGCATCCTTTCAGTTCCTCTATCGTGACAGGATAGGTGATGGACATGTCTTCCAGTGCGGGATCCCCGAAAATAATCCACGGCTGCAGATGAAGTTTCCTGGCCATATCCGCTCTCAGGTCCTTCAGCATGGCGAGAAGAGTCTGGTCTCCGCCGCCTCCACCTGCCCTGGACCCGGCAGAAGGCATGTCGTCGTCATCATCCACGCCTTCCACGAAGTGCCTTTCCTCCGTCAGCATGACAGGATACGGATGCGCATTGAATTCCCGGCCCTTGTCAGTCACATATATGAGTCCGTAAGATTCTATGTCCTTTTCCATGAAATGAAGGACAATCCCCTGATGTATGACATCGCACCAGAATCTGAACGAATGGTCCTTGCCCGCTCCGAAGAAATCCAGCCTGTCGTGCTCGTATGACTTTATGAGGGCATTGGACTCGCCGGCCAGGATATTCGCGAGATGTTCTATCTTGAAATGCTCCGGCATGGATTCCACCAGCTCTATGACAAGCGCCATCTCTTCCTGTCCGTCGAACTGCTTTTTCGGATTCAGGCAGTTGTCACATGCGCCGCAGTTGTCTTCCGGATAATCCTCACCGAAATAGTTGAGCAGCAGCTTCCTGCGGCACTGGTTCGACTCCGCGTATGCCACCGTTTCCAGCAGAAGCTGCTTGCCTATTTCCTGTTCGGACACAGGCTTGCCCTGCATGAACTTCTCCAGTTTCTGGATATCCTTGTAGCTGTAGAACACGATGCATTTGCCTTCACCTCCGTCACGCCCGGCCCGTCCTGTCTCCTGATAATATCCTTCCAGACTCTTCGGTATGTCATAATGTATCACGAAGCGCACATCCGGCTTGTCTATTCCCATGCCGAAGGCAATGGTAGCCACGATGACATCTATTTCCTCCATCAGAAACTTGTCCTGGTTCTCCGCCCTGGTCCTGGCATCCAGTCCCGCATGATACGGAAGCGACTTGATACCGTTTATGTTCAGAAGTTCCGCAAGCTCTTCCACCTTCTTCCTGCTCAGGCAGTATATTATGCCGGACTTCCCCGGATTCTGCTTGATGAACCTGATTATCTCTTTCTTGGGATCCGACTTGTCCCTCACTTCATAATAAAGGTTCGGCCTGTTGAACGAAGACTTGAAAACCCTGGCATCCTGGATTCCGAGATTCTTGAGTATGTCGCTCTGTACCTTCGGAGTAGCCGTAGCAGTAAGGGCAATTACCGGGGCTATCCCTATGCCTTCTATTATTTCCCTTATCCTCCTGTACTCCGGACGGAAATCGTGGCCCCATTCGGAAATACAGTGTGCCTCATCCACCGCATAGAAGGAAATCCTGATTTCTTTCAGGATGTCGATGTTCTCCTGTTTGCTCAGGGACTCCGGCGCAACATAGAGAAGTTTCGTCACACCGGACAGAAGGTCATCCCTTACCTCGTTTATCTGGGCCTTCGACAGGGAAGAGTTCAGGAAATGGGCTATGCCGTCATTCCCTGCGACAAATCCGCGGATGGCATCCACCTGGTTCTTCATGAGAGCGATAAGAGGCGAGATCACTATGGCAGTCCCTTCCATTACCAGGGCAGGGAGCTGGTAGCAGAGCGATTTTCCGCCTCCGGTCGGCATCAGGACGAATGCGTCATTGCCGGCGACTAAGTGAGATATGATCTTTTCCTGATCGCCCTTGAACGAATCAAATCCGAAAAATTCCTTTAGCTTGGAATGAAGCATTTTAGAGTCGATAGGCATATGGCAGAAGGATTTTATCTACTAAGTTATCGCTTTTTTCATAACGTCAAAATATTTTAACGTCAGTTCGACGAATTATTTTACTTTAAACTTCCAATCAGAGATGCTGCCGGATTCTTCATCGTTCAACAAAACCTTCATCGTTCAACAAAACCTTCATCGTTCAACCGGATTTGCAATACGGTTGCTTGTTTATATAAAAGCTGCCGGGACAGGAAATGTGTCCTTGAAAAATACAGAAACTGTTCTTATGTTTGTATATTATTCGGGAATATTTAAATAACACAAAGATGAAGCGACTCTACATTATTCTGACAGTCATTGCGATATGCACAGCCGCATCAGCATCCGGACGGGAATACGCCGTCTGCCGCGACATCCCTTACAAGCTCTCCGGAGACGATTATACGAA
Organism: Candidatus Cryptobacteroides intestinipullorum; assembly: GCA_018711225.1. Taxonomy (GTDB): domain Bacteria; phylum Bacteroidota; class Bacteroidia; order Bacteroidales; family UBA932; genus Cryptobacteroides; species Cryptobacteroides intestinipullorum. The sequence continues at coordinate 3,930 of DVIP01000184.1, forward strand.
AGAACGGTGCAAACTGGACATATACTATCCCACCGACACTTCAGGATGCCCCGTCGTCGTATGGTTTCATGGAGGAGGCCTGACATCGGGCAACAAGTCATTTCCATGGAAATTGAAGGAAAAAGGCATGGTGCTCGTGGCCGTCAATTACAGGCTTCTGCCCAAAGTGGAAATACAGGAATGTCTAGATGATGCAGCGGCGGCCGTAGCATGGGTTTTCGACAACATAGACGGATATTCAGGAGACCGGAAGAAGATATTCGTTTCCGGACATTCGGCCGGAGGCTACCTTACGGCAATGATCGGCCTGGACAGGAAATGGCTTGCCGGATATAATTCGAATGCAGATGAGATCGCCGGTCTGATACCTTTCAGCGGTCAGATGATCAGCCATTTTGCATACAGGGACATGAAGGGTATCGGCAATCTCCAGCCTCTGATAGACGAATACGCCCCGCTGTATCATGTCCGCAATGATGCACCGCCTCTGATACTGATTACGGGAGACCGGGACATCGAACTTTTCGGGAGATATGAGGAAAATGCCTACATGTGGAGGATGATGGGGCTTACCGGCCATACTGAAACATACCTGTATGAAATAGACGGGCACGGACACGGAGCAATGGCGGAGCCTGCATATCATATATTGGAACATCATATAAGACGGATTTTGGGAGAACCCTCGGACCCGGAATGAATTTTTATATGATATTTGCATAAAATAAAACGGAATCCGAAATAATTTTACGATATTTGCATGATGTGTTTTTCCACGGACATGCATGCCATGTGCGGGAACACCGGAAATCCGGACCGGGAAAGACGGAAACCATAAAACGGACAAACAAAATTCAGATTAATATGAAAACATTGAAAATCCTTAGCGCAGCTGCCGTCGTTGCAGCAATGGCCGCAAGCTGCACCAGCTCTCCTAAGAGCATCACCGTGGAAAAAGACGGCGAGACCACTACCATTTCACTCCCTGACGCAGCCCTGACTGACTCTGTCAGCTATCTCGTAGGTGTGAATTTCGGCTATTTCATCAAGGCCAACAACTTCGGCGAAGACCTCAACTATGCCAAGATAAAGAAAGGCATGTTCGACTTCATCAATGCTGAAGGGAACATGAACGACCCTGAATTCAATTCCAAGTTCGATGTCAGCCCTGACCAGATGAACCAGCTCTTCAACAAGTTCATCTCCGCACGCAGGGAATTCGAAGCCGAGAGCAACAAGGCTGCCAGCGAAGCTTTCCTGAAGGAGAACGCACAGAAGGACGGAATCATCACCACGGAAAGCGGCCTCCAGTATCAGATCATCGAGCCGGGAAATGAAGTAAAGCCTGGCGAAAAGGATACAGTGTTCGTACACTACACGGGAACTCTTATTGACGGCACCGAATTCGATGCTTCGGACCCAGAGAAAGATCCTGTACGCATGCAGATGAACCGCGTGATCAAAGGATGGACTGAAGGCCTGCAGCTCATCGGCGAAGGCGGTCACATCAAGCTCTTTATCCCTGCTGACCTCGGATATGGAATGCGCGGTACCGGAGCCATCAAGCCTAATTCGGCCCTTATTTTCGATGTCGAGCTCGTAAAGGTCGGCAAGGCTCCGGCAGACAAGGCTGAAGACAAGAAATAACACACCAAAACAAACTAAACTATGGCTTTAGAAATCGAAGGCAAAATCATCCGCAAGCTCGGTGTCCAGAGCGGGACATCAGCGAGGGGGGACTGGTCAAAACAGGAATTCATCATCGAATACCAGGAGGGGAACTATCCGTCACAAGCCTGCCTGAGCGTCTGGGGAGCCGACAAGGTCAAGGAACTGGAAAAATACCAGATCGGAGACAAGGTCAAAGTTTCCTTCAACATCAGCAGCCGCGAGTACAACAACAGATGGTACACCGACCTCCGTGCATGGAAAATCGAGAGTGAAGCTCCTGTCGTGGAAAACTATACCACCGGTTTCGCTCCTACAGGAGTGGAAGGAAGCGGCAACACCTACAGTCCCAACCCTGCCGAAGCTGCCAGTACCGGACATGGCTTCGTAAGCGAAGGCAGCAACGGGAATGCGCAGCCGGAAGATGATTTGCCGTTCTGAAACGGCTGAAAGCCTTATGCATCCGGCTTAAAGGATGCAATTACCGGAAAACGGGGCGGGTCAAGGACTCTCCCCGTTTTTATTTAACTTATTTTTCAGTTTCGGATATTCCTCTGTTCCGGCAGATTTGAAATCTGCCGGAACGGGAGTTCCGTCCCCAGGGTTTTCCGCGCTTCCTTCATTTAGTCCCAACCACATGATATCCGGATCGCGTCTCCAGTACGACATCTGCTTCCTGGCATAATGCCGGGTATTGCGCTGGATAAGGCGGACAGCCTCTTCCAGAGGAATCCTGCCGTCCAGATAGCTGAAAATCTCCTTATATCCGACAGTCTGCAGGGCCGGCAGTTCGCGATAACGGGCCAGCCGCCTGACTTCATCCACCAGCCCATGGTCCATCATGTCGAGTACCCGTCTGTCAATACGGCCGTACAGTTCCTCGCGGGGCCTTGAAAGCCCGATTTTCTCTATCTCGAAGCCGCGTTTTTTCGTGACGGCCGTCTTGTATGAAGAAAACGGGCGTCCGGTGGACAGGCACACCTCCAGAGCCCGCAGAATCCTCTGTCCGTTCGCTATGTCCATGGACGCATACGATTCAGGGTCCAGGCGCTTGAGTTCGAAGCGCAGGGACTCCACTCCTTCTTCCTCAAGTCTCCGGTTCAGAGTCCTGCGCAGCTCCATGTCGGCCGGAGGAAAGGCATCCAGTCCGCGACAGAAGGCATCTATGTAAAATCCGGAACCTCCTGACATGACCAGAGTCTCATGCCCCATGCTGAAAAGATGTTCGACCAGAGACAGTGCCTCCGTTTCGTAGCGTCCGGCAGAATACAGGTCGCTGACATGATGCGTGCGGATGAAATAATGTTTCACCGCCGAAAGCTGCTCGTCTGAAGGTACGGCAGTCCCGACGGACATTTCCTTGTAAATTTGTCTGGAATCACATGAAATGACAGGAGACCCGTATTCCAGAGCCTCCCTTATACTGTAATCAGTCTTGCCGACCGCAGTCGGTCCCAATATTATCCGCAGTTTGTGTGTCATAAGGAAAGGACACGCCGCGGCACTCAGTCTTCATTCTCGTCGAAAATCTCCTTCCCGTCCTCGTCGTCATCCGCTTCGGCATCGAAATCGTCATCTTCATCGGAATTGGCATCATCGTCAAGGTCGAAATCGCCGTCATCGGCACTCTTCCCCGCCGACAGGCTGTTCTTCTTGTCATCGGGAAGGTCCTCGTATGCCACATATCCGTTCTCGAACTCCACCGGATTAGGACCCTTGGACTCTACCAGAAGAGGATAAACCACATCCTTGCGCGGTTCCGCCTCGCCCTCGCAGGTCACTGTCACACTTTTCACATTGGTCGTGTCATAGAAATAGATAAAAGACACTATTCCGGCCTTGAGTGTCTGCTCGACAGTGACGGAATCAATCGTACCGGCCCCCAGATCGAAAATACCGTACCTCGCGACGACATTCCCCGCCTCGTCCAGTCCTTTGAAAAGCACCATCTGGTCCTGCGGGAAATCCATGTCTGCCCTCATCTGCTTGTGGAAAAAATAAAGCGACATATTGGCCTTGACCTCATATATCCTCGCAAAGCCCTTTATGCCCGGAAGAGAAACTCTATATCTGAGTACCATAAATTCTAAAAAATTTCATCGGAGTCCAAAGGTACAAAATATTTCCTTGCGGTTGCAAAATAATATAAAAAACACCATCCCGACCTACAGAAGTATAAACCTCCGGAATGTAGAAAAACCTGAAAGAAAAAGAATTTTCAGATCGTTTTATTCATTGCGACAGGAATGGCCGCCGGTCAAAGCGTCGAGCGCGAGCAGCAAAACTGAGCGCAGGCTTTCCCTCTTATGAAGGCCGAGTGCGCCTATATTCACCCGGAAGAAACCGGGAACGCAGAATACATCCACCCCCGGACCGGCAATATCGAAAGAGACGGCTGCCGGACAATCTGCACGGACCTGACTGACAACAACCGCGTCTGTCCCTGTCCCGCTGTCCCTGCCATACTGCCTCACGGTCCTGAGGACAGTCCTCCGGTAAGGCCCGGGCAGTGACCTGTCGACGGCAATGACCGTAGGCGCGACAGTCTCCCGTAACCTCGAGACACTGAACGACAAGGTCACCGGAATGCTTCCGGAGCGCGGCACCATTTCGGCTACCGTACTGCTCCGCCCGTATCTTGGCATGGTCCTGACCTTTATAAGCCAGCCGTTTTCCGAAGCGCTGCATGAGGCGTTGCGGAACATGTCTCCGTCAGGAAAGAACGTCAGGCCCAAATCCTGTCCTGAATCGTTCTCCACAAGGATGCCCGACAGGATGCCGGTAATGTCGGCCCAGCCCTCCGCATCGAATGACACACAGGAAAGCGGCCTGGCCCTGAGCCCTGCACCCGAATCTATCTGCACGGCTGCATGGAATCTGCCAGGAGCCCCGGTCTCGAGGACTACTGTCCCGTCCGCGACCTTCACCCGGAAGTCACCGTTTCCCAAGATACCTTCCGCATCTCCTGCGGCACCGGCAGG
>DVIP01000185.1 GCA_018711225.1 Candidatus Cryptobacteroides intestinipullorum
CGCGAATAAATAATGTTCGACTAACCGCAAAAACCGCCGAAAATGCAGTTAGTCGCGCATAAAAATGTCAGACTAACCGCAAAAATCGCTGAAAATGCAGTTAGTCGTGCAAACAAATGTCAGACTAACGACAAAAGTCGCGAAAATGCAGTTAGTCTCTTATATAAACAAACAACCGGATTACAAATCCGGTTGAACGATAGAGGTCGGCTGAACGAAAAGGGGACCTGTTGAACGAAAAGGGGACCTGTTGAACGATAAGGCTACCGGTTAAACGATAGAGGTCGGTTGAACAATAACAAATGCGATTGAACGATAACGGGGAAAAACAAGGAAAAAGGGAACGACCCGAAATTGAAAGTCATTCCCTTTAAGATGTATCAGAATGAGGTGCCTGTTATGGCAACCGCCGATTCTCCGGAAAGTTACCCCCCAGGCTATGCAAGTTTGCGCGATGCCCTGGCGTAATGCTTGAGCGAAATGCACAGCTGTTCCGATTCCTGTACCAGATTAAGGTACATATAAGCCACGGTCAGATTCAGGTTCTTTTCCTGGATATCCACCGTCAGGACTTTCCTCAGGTCGGAGAATTTGCCCTGGAGCCTTGCCAAAGCCTCTTCCTGAGCCCTCATTTCCTCATAATTCCTGTCCTTGAAGTGCATGGCAAGACAGCTGACCGTAGATATGAGTTCGTCACGGACTGCCGTGAACGACTTGCAGTATTCATCCGGAATCGGGCTGAAATTGTTGTCCACGTGCTCGTATGCAGGTTCGCAGATACGGCGCAGGGAGTAATACACCTGTTCCATATAGTTGAATGCGGTATGGAACCATGCGCTCTTTTCCAGAGCCGTGGCAGGATCCACCATGCGCAGGCAGATAGTCTCTTTCTTCCGGAGATTCTTGAGCTTAATCTTGTAGTTCTTCAACTCCTTCATCGACCGTCTCAGCGTCTTGACATTTTCCTGCATCAGTCCGTCCGTGACAGCCGTGTATTGTGCGGTCATTTCATCCAGGAATGCCTTGTCGTTTTCCGCCACGTATTTCAGGAACGGTTTCCATACCTGGCTTCTGTCGGAAATCTTCAGTATTTCCTGGAATTCCTTGTCGCCCCTGGTGTTGTCAGTCTTCTCCTTGTAAGTGATATTGCTGTGTATGAGGGCTGCCAGACCGGCTATGACTATGATGACTGTCACTACGGTGCCTCCGAAATACATCAGCAGGGCGACGAAGAACGAACAGATGAAGGCTATGGCAGCTGTCAGGAACCAACCGCCTATGACTGAAAGCACGCCGGTGATTCTGAATACGGCACTCTCCCTGCTCCATGCCCTGTCGGCGAGGGAGGTACCCATGGCTACCATGAATGTCACATAAGTGGTGGAAAGCGGCAGCTTGAGCGATGTTCCGAGGGCTATCAGAAGTGATGCCACGACCAGGTTTACGGATGCCCTGACTACATCGTATGCCGCGTTGTCCTCTATATCCAGGTTTGATTTGTCGAAACGCTTGTCTATCCAGGCCTTGACTCTGTCCGGGGTGGCGTTCACCACGAATTGGGCCGTGGAATTACTACATCTCACGATACTCCTGGCCACTTTCGACGAGCCGAACATTTCATCGCCTTCGTCCTGTCTGGCCAGATTGATTTCCGTCTTGGTCACATTGTGAGCTTTCTTGGAAGTGGCGAGCGCGATGACCATCACCACACCTGCCGCTATCAGGAATATGAGCGGAGTGGATGCCGATTCGTTCAGCACACCCATCATGTGGGATGACGGGTCTCCGCCGCCGGCAGCCATATAGTCCTGGTACGAAGAGAATCCTGCGAGCGGAACTCCGATGAAGTTCACGAGGTCATTTCCGGCAAAAGCCATCGCGAGTGCGAACGTGCCTATAAGGACAATTACCTTGAAAACATTGACCTTCAGGAAGTAAAGAACCTGCATGAGAATCGTGAAGAATACCAGGCAGCCTCCGAGAAGCATCCATGTGTGGCTTTCTATCCACGCCTTGACATCGGAAGTCATGAAAGCCAGGTCCTTAGTACCTTTGAAAAGCATGAAATAGACAATGGCGGTGGTGGCGATACCTCCGTATATTCCGATTTTCCATTTCAGCCCTTTGTGGAAATCAAAAGTGAAAATCAGACGGGCAATATATTGGATAAGACTACCGCACACAAAAGCTATCGCGACGGAAACGAAAATCGCCATTATCACTGACAATGCCTTTTCCGTGTTCATGTAGTCCGCAAATCCCAGTCCCGAATCGTCGCCGGCCATTTTTATCATGGAAATGGCGAATGTCGCACCGAGCAGCTCGAATACCATCGAGACAGTAGTGGATGTCGGCATTCCGAGAGAATTGAATACATCCAGAAGAATGATGTCCGTGACCATCACGGCGAGGAAAATATACATTAATTCCTTGAATGCGAACTGTTCCGGACGGAAAATGCCGTGTCTGGCTATATCCATCATGCCGTTGCTCATGATGGCTCCGAGGAAGACTCCGGTAGCCGCGACCAGAATTATGGTCCTGAATCTGGCGACCTTGGCGCCTATTGCTGAATTAAGGAAGTTTACGGCATCGTTGCTGACTCCCACCCACAGGTCGGAAACCGCAAGGATGAACAGGAATATCACAAATCCCAGATAGATCCATTCCATGATTATGAGTTATAGTTGATTATCGGCAAAAATAGTCCTTCGATGTTGGCAATCTGTTACGGAAATGTTAAAATATTGTTACAATATTTCTTAACAAATATTTTACATTGACGAAATGCGACCGGAGACGGAAATAATATAACTTTGCGATGTTTTCCGTTGATTATGACAGGGGAAGACAGGTGCCGGAGCGGGAGTCTTGTGCCGGCTTTATATTAAAAGAGTGCTTATGGATAAAAAGAAAATAATGGTGGTCGACGACGAACCGGATATCCGGGAAATCCTTCAGTTCAATCTGGAGAATGCCGGTTATGCGGTAGAGTCCGTGGCTTCGGCGGAAATGGCGCTGGAGATCTGTGAACAGGATATTGACCTGATTCTTCTGGATGTGATGATGGAAGGCATGTCCGGGTTCAAGATGGCAGAAATACTCAGGAAGGAGAAGAAGAGCCAGATACCTATAATATTCCTTACGGCCAGAAGCGCCGAAAACGACCTGCTGACTGGCTTTTCCGCAGGAGGGGACGATTATATCGCCAAGCCGTTTTCCATAAACGAGGTCCTGGCCAGGGTCAAGGCCGTACTCAAAAGGAGCAATATGCCCAAACAGGAAAAGGAGCAGCAGCAGATTGTGCTCGGCAAACTCAGGATAGACGTGGCCAGAAAGATGGTATATGTCGAAGACAATGCGGTGGTGCTTCCGAAAAAGGAACTGGAAATACTCACACTTCTGGCTTCTCATCCTGGCAGGATATATTCGCGTGAAGAGATGATAAACGAACTTTGGGAGGATGCACCGTATGTCCTGGACAGGACTGTGGATGTGCATATCGCCCGCATAAGAAGCAAGCTCGGCGTGTGCAAGGGTTATCTGACGAACAGGTCAGGGTACGGTTATTCCATGAATGCCGAAGAATGACAGGAGACAGGAAAGATGGTGAAGAACGAGAAAAGACGGTCTTATAAAAGGCAGCTGCTGGCGTATTTCGCGGCGGTTTTCGCCGTGTTTGCGACATTGCTGATCCTTTTCCAGTTCCGCAGCGACAAGAACAACAGGAAAATGATGCTGGAGAACCGTCTTTCATGCTATGCGGACATAATCGCGCAGACGGACGACTATGCCTCGACGGTTTCCCTGTTCCCTCCGGAACTGAGAGTGACGGTCATCGACAAGGACGGCGTAGTGGTGTATGACTCTGTCGGTGATGAACAGCGCCTGGACAACCATGCATCGCGCCCTGAAATACAGGAGGCCAGGAAGGAGAGGGAAGGGGATTCCATCAGGAAATCTGACACTGTGGGCATAAATTATTTCTATTATGCCAAGTCTTACGGAGGGTACGTCGTACGGATGGCCCTTCCGTTCGAATATGATGTCAAGAAAGCCCTCCGCCCGGACTCCGTATTCATATTGATAGTCGTGCTGGTATTTCTGGTGGCGTTGTTTTTCATCATTTTCCTTTCGGACAAGTTCGGCGAAGGCGTATCAAGGCTGCACAGATTCGCTGAGGCTGCGGACAAGGGGCAGGTGGATTACGAGAACATGTCGTTCCCGGATTCCGAATTGGGCGATATCGGAAAACAGATGCTGGAGAGCTATCACAGACTGGAGCAGAGCAACAGGATTATCGCTCTCGAGAAGGAAAGGCTTCTGCTGCACCTGCACTATTACGACGGCGGCATCGCCATTTTCTCGCAGGAAAAGAAAAAGGTTTATGCCAATGCCAGGTTCGTGCAGTTCGTGAACCTGATGCTGGACAGGCCTACTCCTGACCTCGATTCCCTGTGGGACAGCGAGATATTCAAGCCGGTTTCCGAGTTTGTTTCGCGCAATACCGATTCCAGGGTGGACAATGTCCCTGTGTTCCAGTACAATGTGAACAAGGGCGGGCGCGTATATACCCTTCAGGTGCTGGTTTACCCGGACAACGGTTTCGAAATGTCCGTAAACGATGTTACCGGCATAGAGAAGAACAAGGTGGTAAAACAGCAGATGACCAACAATATAGCCCATGAACTCAGGACACCTGTCAGCAGTATCCGCGGATATCTGGAGACGCTTACAGTGTGCAGGGATATTTCCGCAGAGAAGCGGAACATGTTCCTGGAGAGGGCGTACGTGCAGGTGATGAGGCTGTCTGACCTGATCCGCGACATAGGGATGATAACCAAGATAGAGGAGGCTCCGGAACAGCTGCATAAGGAGAAAGTGAATCTGAAGAATGTCGTGGACGAGGTGTCTGACGAACTGCGGCCGCGGCTGGAGGAAATGGGTATTCTGGTGGAGAATGCCCTGGAGGACGGCCTGTGCGTGAACGGGAATCCGAGTCTGATTTACGCCGTATTCCGGAACCTTATGGAGAACAGCCTGAAATACGGCGGACGGGAGATAAAGATACATGTGGAGTGTTATGCTAAGGGTGACGGCTATTTCCACTTCTCATATTATGATACCGGAAAGGGTGTTCCGGAGGAACATTTGTCTAAGATTTTCGAAAGATTCTACAGGGTTTCCGAAGGCCGTACCCGCGATGACGGTGGATCAGGGCTGGGACTTTCCATCGTGCGGAATGCCATTGCTTTCCATAAGGGAGACGTGCGTGCATTGAACAGAAAAGGCGGAGGCCTTGAATTCATTTTCTCTCTGAGCGAGAAATAGAAAGTTTTTCTTTTCAGGAATTGTGACGGCTGTTCATTTTCACATTTTTTATTAAATTGCCCGTGTTTCCTACAATATATAAGTAGATTTCCGATTGTGCTTGAAAAATGGGTTTTGTCGGGTGGTGTATCCTTATAAATCGTTATCGGAAAATCTTTTGCGGAAAACGGAATTTGATTTTGTGTTGGGTTTTTTTGGATTTATTTGTTTAAATTTGCGGGATTTTTGACGACAACATAAATTTAATACCTATTAGTTCCAGATGAACACGAAACCAATTCTTTCGTTAATCTCTGCCCTTGTCTTGTCTATGGGGGGGGGGTACTCTATTAGCACAAGATAGGATAGTCTCAGGGGTTGTCAGCGATGCTGTCGGTCCGGTTTACGGGGTCGCAGTGCAGATTTCGGGTACGACAGACGGTACGACCACAGACGCTGACGGTAAATTCTCAATTTCTGTACCGGAAGGCAAAAGCCTTTATATTTCATGTCTCGGCTATGAGTCCCAGACTATCGAGGTCGGCACCAGAACCCAAATAGATATTGTCCTTGCCGAAGATTCGCAGATGCTGGAGATGGCGACTGTCATCGGCTACGGTTCCGGGAGTAAGATCGGCACGACGATAGGTTCTGCCGCCACGGTTTCCGAGCAGACGATAGAGAACAGGCCTACTGCCAATGTCGCCGATGCGCTGCAGGGAAAAGTCGCCGGTCTGCAGGTCTATACCGATTCCGGAGAGCCTTCGGCTTCTTCGTCGATAAGGCTGCACAGCGCTGGTTCAATATCTGCGGACACGGCGCCTCTTATCGTGTTGGACGGCGTCCCGGTGTCCACATCTGTATTCACAACATTGAATTCGAACGATATCGAATCCATAACGACTCTGAAGGACGCTTCTGCAACATCCATTTACGGATCCCGTGCCGCTAACGGAGTGATATATATCGCTACCAAAAGAGGAAAACGCAATGAAGAAATAAATGTTACGGCGAGGGCGCAGTATGGTATATCACAGCCTGCGACAAACAGGTACGAAGTGATGAATTCTTCCGAAGTCGCCATGTACCAGCTGCAGAACGGCCTGATAGACAAGCTCCGTTATGATCAGATCATCGCATCCGGAATCAATACGAACTGGAGGGACTATTATTACAAGTCTGCAGCCCCTGTCTTCCAGGCAGACCTTTCCATAACCGGCGGTTCGGAAAAGACGGCTTATTATATTTCAGGGTCTTATATGGACAAGGAGGGTACTGCGCCGGGGTCATCCCTGACCAGATACTCGTTCAGAACGAATCTGGATATAAGCGCCAGGAACTGGCTGCGTTTCGGTGCAAATCTGGCCTTGAGTTTCGATGAGCGTTCTACGGCACAGTCTACATCAAATTCTGTTTACAATGCCGCTTTCATGTCGCTTCTGTCTCTGCCGTACGATTCTCCGTATAATGAAGACGGTTCGGAGAAGGAGATGATATCCGGATATTACAATCCGAACTACATGATTAAAAACCACCCTTCCAAGACCAAGAATCTTCAGATCAACGGAAGCGCGTATGTCCAGATCACTCCGATCAGGAATCTCAACATAAAGTCAGTGTTCGGTACATTTGCCTATGCGTCATGGAGCGAAGCTTATGAGCTTCCTACGTATGCCGGGTCCATAGGGAACGGAACCGTGACCAGAGGACATCAGAATGGCGGGACCTTCACGATTACCAATACAATAGACTATAATTTCGATTTCAATGACCCTGATCACAAGCTTTACCTGCTTGCCGGCCAGGAGGGGATAAGGGCTGATGAACTTTCATTTTCGGCACAGCGCAGCGGCCAGATCAGGAATGAGCTCATGACCTTGTCCACAGGTGTCGGCATACCTCAGGTTGCGGACAGCAAATCAAGCTATGTGTTCAATTCATGGTTTGCCAGAGCGGAATATTCATTCAAGAACAGATATGTTTTTGATGCATCCGTACGAAGGGACGTATCTTCGCGTTTCGGAAAGAACAACAGGGCCGGCATATTCTACGCATTCGGTGCCATGTGGAATCTCAAGCAGGAGAACTGGCTGATATACAATAACGTCATTTCGGATCTCAGCCTGAAGGTTTCATACGGTACTCAGGGTAATGCCGCCATTTCCAATTATGCCCACCTTTCTCATCTTGCCACAACTCCGTACGGTGATGAGATCGGGCTTTACAATGCATCGGAGGGAAATGAGGATCTCGGATGGGAAACCCAGCGCCTGCTCACGGTAGCAGCAAGCATACAGTTCATAGACAGGATATCTGTCGATCTGGAATTCTACAACAGACTGTCCGATGACCTGCTGATGGATGTCCCTGTTTCTGCTACAACGGGATACGTGACAGAAGCCAGAAATGTGGGTGCCATGCTCAACAGGGGTATAGACGTGACCGTCAATGCCGACCTGTACCGCGACAAGAACTGGTATGTAGGTGTGAACGCCACGTTCAATTACAACAAGAACAAAATGACCAGGCTTTTCAACGGTCTGACCGAATATGCCCTTTCAGGAAGAGGTGCATGCTGGGCTGTAGGTCATGATTTCTGCGAATTTTATCTTCCTGTCTATGCCGGTGTGAATCCGGAGACCGGAGCACCCCAGTGGGAGACAGTTGATCCTGAGACCGGAGAGAAGGGAATAACGGAAGATTTCAATCAGGCGACAGAGCAGTTTACCGGCAAGACGTATATGGCTCCGTTTACAGGAGGTTTCGGTCTGAATGCAAGCTGGAAAGGTATCTCACTTTCTGCCGATTTCTCGTGGAATGCCGGGAAGTCACTCGTGAACAATGCCCTGATATTCCTTGAGAATCCAGGTTACGCGTCTACATTCAACAGGTCCAAGAGACTTCTCAGGGCCTGGACCAAACCGGGAGACCAGACAGATATTCCTGCTTTCGGTTATATGACACAGATGGATACCAGCATTCTTGAGGATGCATCCTTCATGAGACTCAAGAATCTGACGCTGTCATACGACTTCCCTTCGGAACTCATCCGCAAAAGCGGTTTCCTGAGTGGCGTAAGGATATATTTTGTGGGCAGGAACCTTCTGACTGTCACCAAGTTCACAGGATATGACCCTGAAGTGGATTCAAATGTGTCCTTAGGCGACTATCCTAATACAAGAGAGTTTGTGGGCGGAGTGCAGTTTACATTCTGATGCGTCATCGCCTGATCTATTAGAAAAGCAATATCCATTATTTTACTATGAACAAGTCAAGAATTGTCATATTGTCGGCCGTAATGGCTACTGTGGTTTCATGTAATATGGACAGGATGTCTCCTGACAGCGTTCCGTTGGACGAGGCTTTCCTGAACATGGAATCCGTTGAGTCTCTGGAACGTGGAGCTTATTCCCGTCTTAGGACAGCATACAGTCCGAGCAGCATGATTGCTCCTGATATCCAGGCAGACTATGTGAATGCCGTGGACGGATTTACAAACACATACGGAGAACTGTATCAGTGGAACTTTACATACGATGACACGGATGTCGAGACCACATGGAATAATTTCTACGGTACTATCAGCCAGTGCAATTTTATTTTGGACGGAATCAAGTATAATCTCGGTTTCGAGCCGGATGCCGCCCAGCAGGCTACCCTGGATGAGATTTGCGGAAGGATGCATCTGATAAGGGCCATCTCCTATAGCGTGCTTGCAGAAAGATTCTGCGCTGATTATGAATCGTCCACAGCGGGGAACCCGGCTACCGGACTTCCGCTTGTGATTTCCTATGATACTTCATACAAGCCGGACAGATCCACTCTGGCGAAAGTCTATGAGACTATACTGGAAGATCTGGATGAAGCCGGAAAGCTTCTCGCCGGGACAGAAACCGCATCCGACAGGGATGTACTCAATATGGACTGCGTGACGGCGATGGAGGCCAAGGTCTACCTTCAGATGGACAATTATACCGAGGCGCTTTCCAAAGCCAATTCCCTGATAAGTGACGGTAATTATCCTCTGTCGGAAAGCAAGGAGGAATTTGCTTCAATGTGGGTCAACGACAGTTCGGACGAAATTATTTTCAAGTTCTACGCAAGCGTGAACGAACTTGCTTACCAGTTCGGATATTATTTCTACAAGGATTACTTCAACGGTACCGGAGACTATCATACGATGACTCCTGACTATATTCCGACTCAGGCTTGTGTGGATATGTACGACGATGCGGACTGGAGGAAGGATACATATATGAAGTATTGCGACATGCCGTCCGATTTCGGAAACGCCACTGATCTTTCCGACGGGTATTACATGATGATAAAGGGCAATACGATGTTTGCTGACCAGGCCTATATCATCAGCAAGTTCCCAGGCAATCCTGAACTTCAGACCACTACGTCGTTCAACTATTTCAATGCATGGAAGCCTTTCAGAATCGCGGAAATGTACCTTATCGCGGCCGAGGCCGCCGTGCAGAGTGAGGGTGACGCAGCCACGCCTCTGAACGAATTGCGCAAACACCGCGGACTTCCGGCCATAGAGGGAACGGTCACTATGGAGGATGTCCGGGAAGAGAGGTACCGTGAAATGATGATGGAGGGCACCAGACTGACTGACCTGAAGCGCTGGAAACTCGGTATCACAAGATCTGAAGATGATGTGCAGAGCGGAAATGTCGGTCCTACCCAGATGGGCGGATGGAGTTCCTCATACGATTATGTCGCCAATGTCGGCCTGTCTCTTTCTGCAGGAGCGGATGATTACAGGTTTGTATGGCCTATACCGGCTTCCGAAATATTTGCAAGCCCTCAGCTCGAATCTCAGCAGAATCCGGGCTGGAGAAGATAGAAGTTCCCTTATTGAAAATTAAAATAGATATGACCATGAAACGTTTCAAGTTATTGGCTATTGTTCCGGCATTCCTTTTTACTGTATTGTCGGCAAATGCCCAGATTCCGGCAGCTGATGTCGAAAATTCAAAGGGTGAGATTATTTCCACATCATCTCTTGTGGACGGAAAGACCCCTATGATTATTTCATTCTGGTCTACTACCTGCAAACCTTGCATACGTGAACTTGATGCCATAAACGAACTTCTTCCGGACTGGCTGGAAGAGGCCGATTTCCGTGTTGTGGCTGTCTCTACTGACGATGCCAGATTTTCCACCAAGGCCCGTTCTCTTGTACAGGGCCATGGATGGTATGACTTCACCGTCATCTACGACAAGAACCAGGCTTTCATGAGGGCCATGAATGTCACTTTGACACCGCAGGTTTTCATAGTCGATGCCAACGGTAAAATAGTCTATTCCCATACGGGTTATACTCCGGGAAGCGAAATCGAACTTTTCGAGAAGATAAAGGAAATATCTGAATAACCGGTGAGATGAGCAAGTGCAAGAACATACTTCTGACAGCGGCTGTTCTGGCCGGACCTGTTTACACCATGGCCCAGGATACGGACAAGGGTTACCTGACGGGAAGTTTCGAGACCAACAATATCCTGTATAGAGAAGATCCCAAGACAGGCGCTTTCCCTGGTGATGACAAGTTCGGTTCGAACAATTACCTGAAACTGGACTATTATAGGGGCAAGTTCTCTGCAGGTCTTCAGCTTGAAGGCTATTTCCCTGTCCTTCAGGATTATCCTGTAGAACTCCAGAAAGCAAAGCTGACCAATTATTTCGTAACCTGGACAGACAATGATTTCTCTGTAACGGCCGGGACTTTTTACGATCAGTTCGGGAGCGGCCTTCTGTTCAGATCATGGGAGGACAGGACTCTCGGTATGAACAATGCCGTCATGGGAGCAAGGTTTACATATAATTTCAAGAATATCCTGGCTCTTAAGGCGATATGGGGAATGCCGCGTATAGGGATGGATTTCTCGGATACAAAGGTGCGCGGCCTTGATCTGAGTTTCGCCGTCTCCGAATTGTTCAATTGGAATGACGGTCCGTATTTCGCGATAGAAGGTTCTGTCCTCAGCCGTTATGAGGCTATTTCCACGGATCTTGAGGACGAGGGCGGCAAACCGAATTCGGAAGGCTATTCCGGAAGAATCAATTTCGAATACAACGGATTTTTCCTTAAAGGTGAATATGTAGATGCCGGCATGAAATACTATACGAACCCGGATATAGGCCAGGGTACGGAAATGTATTTGAAAAAAAGAGGCAATGCCCAGCTCATCGAACTCGGATACAACAATCACGGGCTTGGAGTGAATCTGACTGCCAGACGTCTGGAATGGATGAAATCCCAGATAGTGTCAAGCGGGACAATGGCGACTTCGACCGCAAACCTGCTTAATTATGTTCCGGCAATGTGCACACAGTACACATACCTTCTGACCAATTTCCATCCGTATACCCCGCAGATAGGCGAACCAGCCTACCGGAACAGCGGAGAAATGGGCGGACAGCTTGACGTTTATTACAATTTCCGCAGAGGAACGGCACTGGGCGGCAAGCGCGGGCTGAAGATACATGCGAATTTCTCGACATATTATACTCTTGCCGAAGAAGGTACGGCCAAGCCGGGAAATCTGCTTTACCGGGACTTGAGCGTGGATATAGAGAAGCAGTTCACGAAAAAGTTCAAGGCGCTGCTGCTCTATTCCCTGCAGGAGCAGAATACGCATTATGGTGTGGGCACGGCTACGAGACTGCAGAATATCGTAGTGGCCGATATGCAGTATCGTTTCACTCCGAAATTCTCTACCAGGCTAGAACTCCAGTATCTCGCCACTCATGAGGACGAGAAGGACTGGATGGCGGCTTTGCTCGAAGTGAATTTCGCCCCGTCATGGAGTATTTATGTCAGTGACATGTTCAATCACGGAAGTTCGAAACTGCATTACTATGCTGCAGGTGTCAGCTATGTAAAATCCCGCACCAGAGTTTCTCTCAGTTACGGGCGGAACAAAGACGGATATGTGTGCTCCGGAGGCGTGTGCCGTGTGATATCGGCTTATACGGGATTCAATCTTCAGATAACGACATCTTTCTGATAATAAGAAGTTTAATACTATAGAAAAGATTCAAGATGAAAAGAGTACTTTATGTTCTGATATGTGCCGTGACGACTGCGGCCATGATTTCATGCGAGGGTACTGCCGGCAATGGTGAGAACACCAATCCTACCGGTGCCTATACTCTGGTGGCAGACAAGACTGTCATTGAAGCCGACGGCGAAGACATCGTGACTTTCCGTCTTTATAGTCCGGACGGAGAGGACCTTACAGCCAGCAGCCAGAGGAACTATATTACCATAGAAGAAATAAACACAGGAGTAGAGCTTGGCAGTGACTTTACTTTCAATACGATAACGAACGGAACATTCCGTTTCAAGGCATATTACCGCAATTATGAAAGCGAGAATGAAGTGGAAGTCCAGGGACAGAACAGGAGCAAGTATGAGAAATATGCAAAGAAAATAGCTGTCTATGACCTTACAAATGTAATGTGCGGCCCATGCGCCATTCTTGCCTCTACTTTTGAATCTCTGTCGGATGACTGGCAGAACCGCTTCTGTGTAATGGGAATCCATACAAAAATGAGCGGCTGGGACGATTCGTTCGTGATTGATGCCGGCGCTTATCTTTTCCGTGAGTACGGTGCTACCGGAACACCTCATACCATATTCAGCCTTGCGGAGTCGAGAACAGGGACGATGGCCGCTTCCGATATCGTGGAAACTCTCGAAGCACAGCTTCGCAACTATCCGTCCACTTGCGGAGTCGCCGTCAAATCCGCCTCGTATGATGATGCGTCCAACAGCATCACGATTTCTGCCGGCATCACATCTGTGACCGATGGAGAATATGATCTGATATACGCCCTTCTGTCAGATAACCGCGAGCACCTTATCTACGGCGATGACTATCAGACTTTCAATGATGTGGTATATGCCCTTACTCCGAATTATTCCGGCATCCTGGATATCCCGGAATATCCTTCCGTTACCCTTGTCGCCGATCAGGAGCATACTGAAACGCACACTTTTGAATTCGGTTCCACCGCAGTTTCCGATGATGTGCTTGAAAATACAAGAGTAGCTGTACTTGCCATAAGGCCGAATGGGGATGACTATATCATAGACAATATGGCAGTATGCCCTCTCGGAGAAAGTATAGACTATGTCCTTAATGAATAATACCGGAATGAAAAGGTTATTCCTATTGACTGCTGCCGTCATCTGCGCTTTTCTGGCATCCTGTTCTGGAAACAGCGGAGATGAGGGCATGCTCGTGATAAGTGCGGACAAGACTGATATTCAGACCGGAACCGGTGAGATAGTGACATTTACTGTCAGATACGGTTCGGAAGATGTCAGTACATCTGCCGATATGGTCATATCCTATACCTCTGCATCCGGAGATGATATTTACTCGCTTGAACCGGGAGTGAATACATTTTCTTCCACTGTTCCCGGTTCATATTCCTTTACAGCTTCCTACAAGTCCGGCACTGCGGAAATTGTCAGCGAAAATTCGGTCGAGGTTACGGTTTCAGGTGAGCAGATATCTTATGCCAAGAAAGCGTATGTGATGCAGTTTACCGCGGTTGGATGCCCGAATTGCCCTATCATGAGCACGAATCTGTCTCTGATGGAAGAGGATCATCCAGATGATTTTGTGGTCGCGGCATATCATATTTCCTACAATGCTATCCAATATCCTGATCCTATGGTCACGTCCATAGGAGAAAAATACAGGCAGGAATTTGATGTTACCGGTATTCCGAGAGCTCATTTTGACATGCATGAAGATAGGATTCCTGCTGATCTGACATCGCTGGAAAATGCTTTGGAACAGTCCCTTTCGGAGAAGCCTTTCTGTGGCGTGGCCATAGAAAGCGAATATGACGGGACTGCCCGCCATCTTTCTGTCACGGCAAAAGTGCGGGCAAACCGTTCCGAAGTGTGCCGCTATCTTATAGTGCTTGTCGAGGACAATATAGAATATGACCAGTTATCCGCTCCGGTTACTCCTTATTATCACAACAATGTGGTCCGGGAGGTTCTTGCAAACAACATATACGGAGAACGCTTCAATTCCGGCAGACCTCTGGTACCGGGGGTCGAGTACACATCTTCCAGAGCAGTGGATATACCGGCTTCCTGGAATGTTGAAAATATGAGGATAATTGTCGCTGTCCAATATGAGGGCAGTGACGGTGTCACATATTATACGGACAATGCCAATGTCTGCAGACTTGGGGAGTCCGCAGACTATAATGTAATAAGTGAATGACAGAAATATGATGACAAGGGTATTCAAGGCGGCTGCGGCCGTAGCTGCAGGTGTCGTCCTCTTTTCATGTTCAGGAAATTCCGGTGAAGAAGACGGCCAGGTAATATTGGAAGCAGACAAGACTTCCATTGTAGGAAACGGGACTGATGCTGTAACCTTTACGGTACGATACGGTTCTGCTGACGTCACCTCTGAGGCGGAAATAATCTGCGAGAACGACGGAAGCGTGCTGGATGAGCCGGTATTCGCTTCTGCGGCGGCAGGCCCTTATTCGTTCAAGGCCAGATATCAGGAGATGGAATCGGCATCTGTTCCGGTGACTGTAATAGAAGATACGCAGGATGTTCCGGATGAGCCCGATGAACCTTCCCGGTTCGTGAAAAAAGTCTGCATTCTCGAATTTACAGGACAGTGGTGCCAGCAGTGTCCTGCAGGCATGCAGTACCTGAACTTCGTAATTCAGATGAATTATGAGGATATAGCACATGTCATAGCCATTCATAATGCTTCGGGCGGTTCGGACAATTATGTGCTGCCTGAAGAGTCCAATCTGGGCATATCCGACCATTTCGGTCTTAACGGATATCCGGCGGCAGCCATCGACATGAGGGATGTCGTATACCTTAACAGTGACGGAGGTCAGCTTCGCGGCCTGCTTGGGACTGCCGCCGATCGTCATCCGCGCTGCGGTATCGGGGTCCGCTCCTCATATTCCGGGCAGTCATCTTCAGCAGAAGTGACAGTCAGTCTTATGCCTGAGGTGGAGCAGCCGTACAAACTGGCTGTTTATGTCGTGGAAGACAATATCAAGGACCAGCAGGCGGGGGAAGGTCTGTATAATCACCGTCATGTAGCACGTCATGTTGTGTCCGAGTCTTTCTATGGAGACAACCTCGGCACCTTGTCTGACGGTCAGGAGACAGAACGGACCTATACTGTCAGTATAGACAGTGCCTGGAATCTCGACGAGACCTATATATATGCCGTTGCTCTCGATGAAAACGGCTATGCCTTGAACATGTCTTTCTGCCCGATAAAGGACGGCAATGCCCCGTACCTTTACGTTTCCGGGCAGGAATGATTTCCAATAATACCGATAAAATCCTAACACACATCTTATTATGAACCTTAAATTCAAAAGCTTGCTTTTGTCATCCATGGCAGCCGTAGCCGGGATGATGATGGTTTCATGCGAGACCAAAGAGCCTGATAATCCGTCTGACGGAACGGATGTCGACCAGAACGGCAACACTTTCGTGACGACAGAGTGTATCACTCCTATCCGCTACTGCGAAGGCGGGTACGTGGGGACTGAAACAGGGGTTTCGGTCATTATTACGCAAAAAGCGTCCGACAATGTCAAATTTATTCTGGAACCCGGCTCTGACATAAACAGTTACCTGGTACAGATTTATCCGATGGCTTTCATGTACAATACTCTTCTGGAGGAAATGCATCTTCAGGGCAAGGAATCTTTTACCGTCGATGAGACCACATCATTGCTTGCCTCTGCCGTAAGACTGACCGAAGAGACTTCCGGCGGTGAGTTGTTTACCAGAGAGAGTCTTGGAGAGGATTTCGGTTCATACGAATTCGATTTCAAGTCACTTGACTGGACAGGCATGGCTTCCATGACTGCCGGGACAGATTTCCTTATAGTAGTACAGGCATGTTTTGATGATGCGGCATCACGTTACGGTGATCTTGTTATCTGTCATTTCAAGTCTTCTGATGCCGAGATTACAGGAGAGCCATCCGTATCAATCACGGCCTCTCCTGGACTCACCTCCTACAGTTTCACGCTGACTCCTGGCAATGAAGCCTGCGCATCCGCATATTATCTGTCCGTAGACACACCTCAGCTTGACGAATATATCGACGCTTACGGTGAAGACATGCTTATGCAGTATATGCTTT
Organism: Candidatus Cryptobacteroides intestinipullorum; assembly: GCA_018711225.1. Taxonomy (GTDB): domain Bacteria; phylum Bacteroidota; class Bacteroidia; order Bacteroidales; family UBA932; genus Cryptobacteroides; species Cryptobacteroides intestinipullorum. The sequence goes on from DVIP01000185.1 coordinate 16,491, forward strand.
ATGCTGGAGCTCCGGTAGAGATTTCCACCAGTGCTCCATATTCTCACCCGTCTATCAGTGTCACTGATCTTGAGGCTACATACGCAGTATGTGCCATTCCTTGCGATCCGGCCGGAAATCCATATTTCGCCGGATTCGTCCGCAGGGATTTCTCTCTGCAGGAGATTCCTGATGACGCTGCTCCTGCGACGGCTACAGTATCATTCGGAGACATGACTAAGGATGTGGCTGCCACTGTCGCCAAATTTACATGGAAACTTGGAACTGACTGCAAGGATGTCTACTATAATGTCTATACAAAGGAAGAGGCTAAAAGCTATATGAATGCCTCCGATGAAGAAAAACAGTCCGTAATAAATAAGATCGCGCTCGAAGGATTTTCAGTGCCGAGGCCGTCATCATCACAGCAGGGCAGTGAATATGAACTCCTGGATCTCGCTTCTGAACTGACACCGGATACCGAATACGCACTTCTGTTCGTCGGAAGGAACTTCTATAACCAGTTCACGGAACTTGATATGAGCGATGTCTTCAAGACAGACCCGCTCGTGAGGGACAGACCGGAGGACTGTATCGCACATTATGAAATGAAAGTGGAAACGTATTCAAGAACAGCGCTTGTACTTTCATTTACATACGACGAGAATACCGCACTGATTATGCACAGAAATGCCTTCCCTGTCATTCCTGACAACGGATATAATTTCCCTAAGGAAATCAGCGAGACGTACAGGTACGACCGTGACCCTGAAGCCGGTGACGGAGAAGGCTGGCTCTACTGGTTCCTTGATTTCCGTCATGATGACCCGTATCATACACGTTGGCCGGACATGATCCAGGCTCTGACCATCCAGCCGTCATCTGCCCTCGGACCTATCAGAGTGTCAGGTTATGACTCGGGACAGACCTATGATTTCGCATATATTGCGGAAGACATAAACGGAGTTCTCGGACCGGTTAAGACTGTTTCCGGCACTACTATGTCCATGGGCGGCGGAAACAATCCGGTAGTGACATCGGTAACGACTACGGATGGAATAGACGAAGGTCAATTCAATGTCGTCTTCAACGCCAATGAAGACACACGTGAGATGAGGTATATGGCTATCCAGCAAAGCAGCTCGCACGCCGGATCCATGTATCTTGAACGCCTCATCAACCGCCCTTCCGCATCTGACTATGACATGTATATGAGCGATTGGGCTACGTATATCATGAATCCTGATTCAGGACTCTCCACTACGGGTCTGGAGGCTATAGTCGGTCCGCTTCCTAAGGGTAATTTCACTCTTGCCGTGGCCCTTCCTATAGGCGGAGCCGAAGGTGCGGATCCGGTTTACGGAGATCTGGCAGCTTACGTGATCGACGAGGAAGGCAATGTCATGACCGTAGAAGAGTATCTTGGCGTCCAGACGAGAACTGTCAGAATTACAATCCCGAGATACTGATAAAAAAGACTATAACTAACCTTAACAACTTTTTGTCATGAAGAAAAATTTTACTGATTTTTTTGCACGGACAGGAAGGGCGATTGCGGCAGCCGTGATTGCCCTCGCCCCCGTGGCTTTGTCATGTAGCCCGGACGAATTGACCGGAGACCTGGAAGACAGGGTCAACGATCTTGAAAACCGTGTTACTGAACTTGAATCCCAGATGGCAGAGCAGATTGAAGCTCTTCAGGGCCTTGCCGGAGGGACTACCGTGGTTTCATGCACTCTCGATGAAGAGACAGGAATCTACACTGTGGCGTTTTCTGACGGGAAAGTCATAGAGGTGGCAAATGCCGGAGAGGGTTCGTCTATTATAGGCGTGACAGAGCAGGACGGCAAATACTACTGGACCATAGGCGGCGAACTTATGACGGATGCCGGGGAACCTGTTCCGGTGTCGGTTACTCCGGGTATCAGAGTCAATCCCGAAACCAATATATGGGAGGTCTCTCCTGACGGCGAAACATGGCTGTCTACCGGAATTACCGCCACGGAAGGCGCTTCGATTTTCGCCAAAGTGGAGGATGACGAGGATTTCGTCTATTTCACATTGGCTGACGGTTCCAGCCTCAAGGTGGCCAAGGAAAAAGACTTCATTTGCGAGCCTCTTTCCGGAAAACAGTATTTCAATGCCGGAGAGACCAAGAACATCGACCTGAATATGAGCGATGTGAAGAAGTCTGTGGTTCTGGTGAAACCTGACGGGTGGAAAGCTTCTGTGGAAGGCGCGGAACTGGTCATTACAGCTCCGGCACAAACTGACGGAACTGCGGAAACGGAAGGCGTGATTACCGTTATGGCAATATCCGGTTCGAATGAGATTACTTTGGCTGACCTCTTGGTGGAAGTCGGAACCGCTCCGCATGTAATCACTATAGATGCAGCGCAGAATGTCACTATTACGGTAGATCCTGATTATCAGCAAGACGCGGAGTATTGGGAAAACAATTGGACAGGATATTATTATGCCGGAGCATGCAAGCTCGACGAGTTCTCTCCTGAGGCAATCGTTGAGCAGATAAATGCCAATACCCGTCCGGTGACATACAGTGAGACATTGAATACCACTCTTGCGGACCTTCTCGGCAGCGAGCCTGAAGAGACTAGTTATGTGGTATGGTGCATCGACAGGATGTATGTGGATGTGTGGTCAAGTGATGAGGAAGCACCTCTTGACCCAAATGACATGATTTTCGAAACACTTGTCAATGTGGAAGTGAATTTCGAGGTTTCCGACCTCACTTTCGAAGACGCGCATATAGAAGTTTCCGTGAAGGGAGCGGATTCATATTATGCTACCGTTATCTCCAAAGCCGAGTACAATATCCAGACAGTCCTGGAAAATCTTGCTTTCGGCGATGCCTACGAAGTCCTTTCCGGAAATTACAGTGGACTCCTTTCGGAATACGGAATGGTAAGCGACTGGATGGGGGATATGCCTAATGAAATCAATCCGGGAACCACGTATGTGGCACTTGCTGTCCCTGTCCTTACCGGTGTGAGTGAATATACCGAAGAAGACGTGTATGTGCAGGAAATAGAAATCCCTGCTATCGCTTTCGGAGGCAGCATGACAGCTGCTGTAGGTGAGGTAACGGCTGACTACACTTCCGTAGAGGCTGAAATTTCCGCAAGCGACGGGACATACAAGGTGTTTGCAAATTATATTTCCGAAGAAAATCTCGGACAGTATGCCGATGATGATGCTCTCCTGGCGTTCTTGACCTCGGCTTCGGGGATAGAGAGTGCCGACCTCCCTTACACATACAGCAAGACCGGTCTCACTTCCGGTGCCAAAGGTTACATCATGGCGGTAGCAGTGGACAGAGCCGGAAAGGCCGGGACAATAGCCAGACAGGCTGCGAATACTGACGAACTTGTTTTCAGTGATGTGGCACTGACACTCGAAGTGGCGGAAACTGGTATAATGGATGCCACCATATCTGTTTCAGGTGAAGGTATCGTATCATACCGTTATTTCAACCTTACTCCGGCTCAGAGCAGCATGTACCCTTACGGCGGTCCTTCTGGTGTGGACCTGGAAGGTATAGAAAACATGCTTGCCATAAACGAGTATTATGCGATAAAGAAAGCAGAAGCAGCGGATGTCGCGGCAGGTCTTGAACTTACGGACCTTACGCCGAATTCGACCTATCATCTCTATATCGTAGGTGTGGATGCTTCCGGAAATCCGACCAGAATGTTCGAGACAGACTATTATGTCGGTATTCCAGAGGGCAAGTTCGTCGAGAAGGATTCTGAAAGATGGACGGCCATGGCTTCCGCGGCTCCAAAGATCTCGAATATCAGGATTAATGATGTGGAAGTGTCACAGATGACTGCACTCCCTGATGACTATGGCCTTCCAGTGAAATATACTGTCGAGGCAGGGACGCAGTGCGCGAGATACTGGGTGGCTGTCTACAACGACTCGATGACCGAGGGCTCTTTCAATGATGAGATAACAACCAATATCATCAGTAATTACCGTACACGCGAGCTTTCCGCCACAGGGGAGATAGACCATACGACAGATGAGAGCGGTGCTTCAACCTATCCGTATAACAGGGGCTATTCTTATATCTACCTTATCTGGCAGGATACCGAGGGCTATATCTATGAATATCAGGTAATAGATATGACCACTCTGCTCAATACGGCTTCTGCACAGTAGCCGGTCCGTACCGGATATGGAGGAGTGGACCGGACGTGAGTTAAGCTCACTCCTCCATTTTTCATTCAACAATACTTGCCTGTGAGGAAAAGATTATTGAACGAATTTTAAAACAACGATGAAAAGAATCTTTAATATTATTTTTATTATAACTGCGGTCATATCCGCTGTGGCCGTATCTTCATGCACCAAGGAGGAAAAAACCGGTTCTGATGACGGAGGAATCAGCAATATCAGGAACCCGTGGGAGGGGGACAAGGTTTTGGGCACAGGCGAGACTGTCTCTATTTCATTTGATGCCGCATCTTCATGGGAAGCGGAAATCTCGACTTCCGACGGAGGGGACTGGGCGCAGCTCGGTTCCCAGACCAACAATACTTCTGCCGGACGCGGGACCGTGAGGGTGTATATTGAAGAGAATCAGGGAGACGAACGTTCCGTGGATGTATATGTTACAGTCAGCGGCTATGAGAGAACGCTCCTTTGTACTCTTGTGCAGGCTCAGGGAGATTCGCAGTTCAGCCGCGGTCTTAATACTCAGATGGACACCTATCTTCGCGCCAATTATCTGTGGAACAAGGAATATACTGAACTTTCGGAAAACGGTGACATTGATCTGAATGTGAACTGGTCGGAATTCCTTTCCACTAATCTCGTGAAACTCGGCGATGTCAATATAGAGGACGGCGGTATTTACAGGGAACTTTATGGAAATGCCGGGGAACGTTATATCTATTCATATATAAATGAAGTGACATCTACCAGGGCGCCGGGCGTACAGACCAGGGCATATTCCATGACGGGATTGGGCATCGGGCCTACGAATTCCATCAGATATTCCAACGAAAATGATATGATAGTTTTCGTCGTCGGTTATGTATATCCGGATTCTCCGGCATATAACGCCGGCCTGAGAAGGGGTGATATGATATATGCCGTTAACGGCACGCAGCTGACTTCCACGAACTATTATGCTTTCCAGCAGGAACTTTATTATTCCACACAGGGAACGTATGATCTGAATTATCTCAGATTCGTGACCAACTTCGAAGACAGTACCCAGACGACGATTGACGGGAATGCTACGGTGACTGCAGGTTCGTTCGTCTATAACCCTGTCCTTTTCTTCGCTCTTCTCCAGAGTCCGGAGGATTATGAGGAGACTTTCAATATAGGGTATTTGGTGCTTGAAAGTTTCGATTTGGGAGCGCACGAATTTCTTGTGGATGCCCTTAACCAGTTCAAGAATGCAGGTATAGAAGATATGATTCTCGACTTGCGTTTCTGTCCTGGAGGCGCTCTTGACCAGAGCCGCTATCTGGCCTCGTCGATTGTCGGTACTGCAAACCTGCAGAAAACTTTCGCGGATGTGAGGTTCAATGAAGACAGGACTGCGGAAAACCAGATATGGACATTCGAGTTCAGTGACGAGTCAAGTTCTGGAAATCAGATCGGTGTCGGACCGGATCTCGGACTCTCGGAACTTCATGTGATATGTTCGGAGAATACTGCTTCTGCTGCGGAGGTGCTTATCAATTCGTTGAGAGGAATAAATTTCCCGGTATATCTTTACGGCAGCCGGACAGAAGGCAAGAATGTCGGAATGGAGGTACAGATTCTTTCCAACGGTTCCAGGACGTTCGAGTTTTCGCCTATAACATTCTATCCGTATAATGCCAAAGGTTTAATAGATTTTGCGGACGGTTTCGAAGCGGATTATGTGGTGAACGATCAGGATTCGGACATGTCATCATCCGATGATATTGACTATAATTTCCCGTATGAGCCGAATGATTGGTCGAACTGGTCGATTGATCCTCCGGTATTCTGGGCATTTAACCGCATTGTATATGGTCAGAATCCGGACTGGGCTTCCGATGCAGTCGCTCCTGCTTCCAAGTCAGGAGGTCGGATCAAGATGGCTAATCAGCTGATTGACGGCAGTGTCAAGGTGCTGCATCAGACTCCGATCCGTTTGCAGCCTGGCAGATTCGGAAGTGTCATCTACAATGACTGATTATTAATGAAAAAAACGGCGGCTTGCCTGTGAAGGTCGGATGACTGCCGATTCATAGTTCTTTATTTAAAATGCGTTTGAGGGTGAGAGTTTTCTCACCCTCTTTCATTTATTGCACGGAATTAATTCATTATCTTTGTTCCACATTGACCGATGAAGAATAGTGATGGAAGCGATTATTGAAGCAAAAGGAATAGAGAAGTCGTTCGGCAAACTGAAGGTCCTGAAGGGGATAGGACTGGAGGTGGGCAGGTCTGAGGTGCTGTCCATAATGGGGGCGTCGGGAGCCGGGAAGACGACGCTGCTGCAGATTCTCGGGACTCTTTCCAGGCCGGATGCCGGCACCCTTGTGATAGACGGTATAGATGTGTTGAGGCTCAACAGCCGGCTGCTCTCGCTTTTCCGCAATACGAAAATAGGTTTTGTCTTCCAGTTCCACCATCTCCTTCCGGAATTCACGGCCGAAGAAAATGTCATGATTCCTGCGCTTATTGCAGGGAAATCCGCCAGGGAGGCCAGACGCGAGACAGCGGCATTGCTGGAAGACCTGGGGTTGTCGGCAAGGGCATCGCACAAGCCTTCGGAACTTTCCGGCGGGGAACAGCAGAGGGTGGCTATCGCACGTGCGCTGATAAACCGTCCGGCAGTGATTTTCGCTGATGAGCCGTCGGGGAATCTGGACAGTGTGACCAAGAAGGAGCTGCACAGTCTTTTCTTCAGGCTCAGGGACGAGCGCGGCCAGACATTCGTAATCGTGACCCATGATCCGGAACTGGCGGCACTGTGCGACCGCAGCCTGTATATGCGTGACGGCCTTTTCGTCGGCAATCCGGACTGATACCTGCCTGGTCCCGCAGATTTGCAATCCATCCGTACCGGCAGATTTGCCTTGTATCGGCAGATTATTTCGTACTGGCAGATTTGCAATCTGCCGGAATATCCGGAAACAACCGGATTGATACCCTTCAGATTTTCCTTCTTCTTGCTGCGGCTACCGCAAATTGCATAAAATATTTGTCGAAAGATGTCAGGGCATTAGAATCAGGAGAAAGGTAATTCTTACAGAATTCTTCCCGCAGTCGGCACACTTCCTCCAGCATGGCATTTCTTCCCGGTTCGTTCAGCCGGCCATATTTGATAGTCAAATCTATAAGTTCCAAAGCTCTTTCGAAAGCCATTCTGGCACGTTCGGAATTGCCTTTCATTTTCCAGGAAGATGTCCGGTATACTTCACTGCCGATGTTTGCCATCTGTTCAAGGAAAGGCATTTTAGCCCATCTTCCGTTTTCCAACGTTTTATGCTGCATCTTTTTTAAAATATTTGCCGACTATTTTTATTATCTGAGACCTTGTATTGTCATTTTCTACATAACGGCTTCTATTGTCCTGCCAGGGCCGTATATTTATTAGAGAGTCAAATTCGATGAAATTATCTGTGCCGAAATACTCCGGGTATAAATTTATTCCCCACAGACTCTCCTGTCGGGATCCATCTTCCAATAAAATCCTTTCCAAATCAGAATGAAGCTCTGAGTTGATAGCAATAATTTGTCTGTCAATATCAACGACAGCTTTGACCATATCTTCAAAGTATTCGGATGCAATGTTTTTCAACATTTCGATACTTATTGCACTTTCAAGAATCATATTTCTGAATTTTATACGAAGATATGAATTTTTTGGTTTCAAATAAGAGTATTCCGTTTCCGGATAATATTTTTACCTTTGCTGCAACGGATGGATGATGCGGATTTTTCGTACCGGCAGTCTTGCCTTGTATCGGCAGATAATTTCGTACCGGCAGATTTGCAATCTGCCGGAATATCCGGAAACAACCGGATTGCAAATCCGGTTGAACGACAATGGGTCCGGTTGAACGACAATGGGTCCGGTTGAACGACAATATATGAAATGCAGGCGGAGAGACATGCGGCAGTCTTTCCTGTCCGGAAAATGAATATGATATAATCATAATGAGTGTATTCCGCTTTCGGAAATTTTCCGTGGAAAATACAGAATCCGCCATGAAGGTCAATACCGACGGCGTGTTGTTGGGAGCCTTGATGACTGTGCGGGCTTCGGACAGAATGAGCCTTGATGTCGGTACCGGTACGGGGACAATCGCCCTCATGGCTGCACAGCGCCTTTCCGGCCTGCTCCCGGATTCCGGTATTACGCCCGGTTCTCCTGATGACGGTGGAAACGGAGTGAGAATCCTGGCCATTGACATTGACAAACCCTCCGCTGACGAGGCTGCGAGGAATTTCTCGGCCTCTCCGTGGCCCTCTATGCTGGAGTCTTTCCATGTTTCTCTTGGGGAGTTCGGGACAATGCGGCAGTGTACAGGCTTCGACCATATTTTTTCGAATCCCCCGTATTACGACATGTCTCTGACTGCACCGGATCCGAGAAGAAATACGGCCAGGCATACGGACAGCCTGTCATACAGGGAACTTGTGGAATTTGCGTCCGCGCATCTTTCCCCGGACGGCATCCTTTCCGTGATTCTTCCGGCTGATTCCCTGCTCTGGCTGACCCGCTACGCCGGGATGTACGGTCTTTACCGGTACCGTACCGTGAAAATCAGGACTACGGCCCGGAAACAGCCTTCTCGTGCCGTAGTGGAATTTCGTATGGCACGTCCTGCGGATATTCCCCCGGAAGAATTGCTTACCATCCATGATGGCAACGGGTATTCCAGTGAATATATTGCATTGACTTCAGATTTTTATATTTAGCCAAAATCTTGCTATCTTTGCGGATTGCTGTTTGTAGAATATCCGGTACGGTTTGCCGGCGGATGAATTGGGAAATCATATGAAAAACATAAGGAATTTCTGTATAATCGCACACATCGACCATGGAAAGAGCACTCTTGCCGACAGGATGATAGAAATCACCAAGACTCTTGCCGAGAGGGATATGGAGGCTCAGGTCCTGGATTCGATGGATCTGGAGAAGGAGAAGGGAATCACCATCAAGAGCCACGCCATCCAGATGGATTATGTCCACGGCGGGGAAAAGTATGTGTTGAACCTTATCGACACTCCGGGCCATGTGGACTTTTCATACGAGGTGTCGAGAGCCATCGCTTCCTGTGAAGGAGCGCTTCTCGTGGTGGATGCGACCCAGGGTATTCAGGCCCAGACCATTTCTAATCTGTATCTGGCGATAGAACACAATCTGGAAATCATTCCTGTCCTGAACAAGATAGATGTGGATTCCGCAATGGTGGATGTAGTGACCGATCAGGTGGTGGATCTTCTCGGCTGCGACCCTGGCGACGTGCTTTGCGCTTCGGGAAAGACAGGACAGGGCGTGCCGGAGATACTGGATGCCATAGTCGAGCGTATCCCTGCCCCTAAAGGTGATCCGGAAGCCCCGCTGCAGGCCCTCATTTTCGACTCCGTGTTCAATTCTTTCCGCGGTATCATCGCGTACTTCAAGATAATGAACGGCACCATACATAAAGGCGACAAGGTCAAGTTCTTCAATACGGGAAAGGTCTATGACGCCGATGAGGTGGGTGTCCTCAAGATGAAACTCGACCCGCGTCCTGAAATCCCTTGCGGAAGCGTGGGGTATATCATATCCGGCATAAAGACCGCTTCCGAGGTGAAGGTCGGCGATACCATAACGCATGTGGAGAATCCGTGCCGGGAAGCCATAGCCGGTTTCGAGGAAGTCAAGCCGATGCTTTTTGCCGGCGTTTATCCTGTGGAGACGGACCAGTATGAAGAATTGAGGTCGTCTCTCGAAAAACTCCAGCTGAACGATGCATCCCTGGTGTTCGAGCCGGAGTCTTCTCTGGCCCTCGGTTTCGGATTCCGCTGCGGATTCCTCGGACTTCTGCATCTGGAGATTATCCAGGAGCGGCTTTACCGGGAATTTAACATGGATGTCATCACCACTGTCCCGAATGTCTCGTATAAGGTATATACCACCCAGGGAGAGATGGTGGATGTGCATAATCCTTCGGGATTGCCTGCGCCTACGCTGATCGCGAAGATTGAAGAGCCGTATATCCGTGCGCAGGTGATTTCCCGTACGGAATTCTACGGACCCATAATGAAACTCTGCCTTGACAAGAGAGGTACTCTCGTCAACCAGCACTATATCACTTCCGACAGGCTGGAACTGACGTATGACATGCCTCTTTCGGAAATCGTCTTCGATTTTTATGACAAGCTCAAGTCCATTTCCAAGGGGTATGCCTCATTTGACTATCATCTTATAGGCTATCGGGAAGCGAAACTGGTGAAACTGGACATATTGCTTAACGGAGATCCTGCCGACGCATTGTCGAGCCTCATACATGCTGACCACGCATACGATTTCGGCAGGAAAATATGCGAGAAACTCAAGGAGCTTATACCGAGACAGCAGTTCGATGTGGCCATACAGGCTGCCATAGGTGCCAAGATAATAGCGAGGGAGACGGTCAAGGCTGTCCGCAAGGATGTGACGGCGAAGTGCTACGGCGGAGACATATCCCGTAAGCGCAAGCTGCTGGAGAAGCAGAAACAGGGCAAGAAGAGAATGCGCCAGATAGGTACGGTGGAAGTTCCGCAGAGCGCATTCATGGCAGTCCTGAAACTGGACTGAAATGACAAAACGGGTTGTCATCACGACAACCCGTTTTATCTCTGTGGATTCCGGGATAAAATATTGCACACAATCCCGGCGTTGTGTCTCCACAGAAAGAGACGAATAAGATTCTTAACCGAGGACAAAGATCGTTTTTTGACTTTTCCTGCAGGTTGTCTGTAGTGTTGTTTTAGCTGTTGTTTTAGTTGTTTTACGTTGTCTGGCTATGAAAAGAATAAAACCATATATTACTGCGATGCGGCTGCGGACCTTGCCGCAGTCTTTGGCAGGAGTTTCCCTCGGCCTTCTCCTGGCGACAGCCGATTACAGGGTGAATCCGTGGGTCGCGTTTTTCACCCTGCTTACTGCGGCCTTTCTGCAGATTCTTTCGAATACCGCCAATGAACTAGGCGATTTCCAGAAAGGTACAGACAGGCTGGAGGACAGGAAAGGTCCGGCCTATACCTTGTCACAGGGGCTGATATCGGAAAAGGGATACAAGGCTATGGTGATGGCATACGTCGTGTTGTCCGTAGCCAGCGGCCTGGCCATGGTGTGGTTTTCTTTCGGGACTTTTTTCAGTTACGGCGCCATTATCACACTCCTGCTGGGTTTTCTGGCTATTTCCGGTGCGGTAAAATATACTTTGGGAAGGAATCCGTACGGGTACAAGGGGTACGGAGACCTGAATGTCTTCATTTATTTCGGAATCGTGGCGGTGCTCGGTTCGTATTTCGTGGCTGCGCATGAAATCCCCAACTGGTTTCTTCTTCTTCCGGCCGTGTCGGTCGGCTGCCTGAGTGCAGCGGTGTTGAACGTAAACAATATCAGGGATATGGAATCGGATGCCCTTACCAGGAGGACGATTCCGGTGAGAATAGGGGAGAAAAAGGCCAAGATATACCACACGGCTCTGATTGCAATGGGATGGATTTCAATGACAGCCTATACTTTTGTGAGGGCTTTCGACTGGTGGCATTATATGTTCGCAGTCACTCTGCCTCTTTTCCTGGTACATTTGGCGAAGGTCTGGAAAAATTCCGGCAAGGCACTTGATCCGCAGCTTCCGTTCCTGGTCATTTCGAACTTCCTGTTCTCCCTTCTGGCGGGGCTGGGTTTCGTGGTCTTCCTTATCTGACGTCCGCTTTTCCGGTATTTTTATCTGGTCCCGGTGTACATCCTGCAGATGCCGAATGTGAAGGCTCTGGAGCGTACCTCGGAAAAGCCGCATCTCCGCATTATGTCCATGAAGTCTTTCGGCTTGGGAAATTTCAGGACAGATGCCGGAAGATACTTGTATGCGCCCTTTTCTCCTGACACTATACCTCCTATGGACGGCAGGATGTGCAGGAAATAAAGCTTGTAGAGGGACCGCAATATCCTGTTTTCCGGTACTGAAAGTTCCAGAATCACCGCCTTGCCTCCAGGTTTGAGCACTCTGCGCATTTCGGAAAGGCCGAGTTCGAGGTGCTCGAAATTCCTGACGCCGAACGCCACTGACACCCTGTCGAACGTCCCGTCTCCGAACGCCAGTTTTTCGCAGTCTCCGCTTTCGGTTCTGACAATATTTCCAAGGCCTTCGCTCCTGATTTTTTCCCGGCAGACTGCCAGCATTCCTTCTGAAAGGTCAATGCCTGTGATTTTGCTGCCTTCCGCAGCTTTTCTGGCAATGGCAATGGCGAAGTCTCCGGTTCCGCAGGCTACGTCAAGTACTGTTACCGGTGAGGTTCCGGCTATTTCCCTTACTGCCTTTTTCCTCCAGCTTTTGTCTATGTCCAGGGACAGTATGTGGTTCAGCTTGTCATAGTCCGGAGCAATGCTGTCGAACATTTTCCTTACATTCTCTTTCTTTGCCATATCGGTTCCATTCAATAATTCCGGTGTCGTTTCTTTGGGTTAAGGTATGTCGTTTCCGACCCTGTGCCGTGAAATCACGGTACAGGGTCAAAACCACTCCCTCCCCAGGGATGACACCTCATAAGTCTCCGGACGGTCAAGTACATTCCCTTGAACGGCCCGTGCTTCCGGAAAGCCTGCAATGCGTATTCCGAACATGTCGGTGTGAACCTGCAGGAAGCCGGCGTGAACGGTGAAATACATTTTCTGTAGAAAAGTATCAGAAACACGAACGGAAAAATTGCCGCTTTCTTCAATATTTCCTTAGTCCTTCCTGATTTCATTGCTGATGTCATTCAATATCCGGCCGATGGCGGAGAAAATCGCGGCGCTTTCGGAAATTTCCTTGCTGCTGTATACGAACATGATGTCTGTACCGCATCCTTCTGGCAGCAGATGTTTCTGAAGCCTGTAGCTTTCCCTTATCCTCCTTTTCAGCGTGTTCCTTTTCACGGCCCGCTTGAAGAGCTTTTTGGGGACGGATACCATTATCCTGCTGAAAGGAAGGCCGTTGTCCCTGACAAAACAATACCTTATATTCATGCAGGTGCGGAATTTTCCGTTTGCAAGAAGGTTTGCGATGTCTTTCTTGCCGTGCAGCCTTTCGTCTTTAGGCAGGGAATACTGGGGTGACGGGGACATCTACCTGTTTTTTTCCAGATAGAGCTCGATCGCCTTGGCTACGGACGGGGCGGTGGAGGTCGGGGCGGAAATCTCAATTTCCAGACCAGCCTCTTTCATGGCCTTGACTACGGATTTCCCGTATGACACGAATTTGATATTCCCCTGTTTGAAATCAGGGAAATTCTCGTACAGAGACTTCACGTCGGAGGGATTGTAGAGGACAATCATGTCATACGAATCCAGCGAAAGGCTTTTGAGATCCTGCGATACGGACTTTACGAATACCGCACTCTTGAAGTCCAGCCCGCTTTCCTCGAAAATCCTTGTGACATCGTTCCCTGTCGAATCTGAGGTGGCAATCAGGAATTTCTCCCCCTTGTGCTTGCTGCCTATCAGGGTGATGAGTGAAGGCGCAGTGCCGTCACCGAAGAATATTTTCCTCTTTCTGTAAACTATATGTTTCTGCAGATACATCGCCACGGCCTCTGTGGTGCAGAAGTATTTCATGGTCTCGGGAATCTTGACCCTGAGTTCGCCGCAGAGGTGGAAGAAGGCGTCTATGGTGGATCTTGCAGAGAATACGATAGCCGTATAGTCAAGGATGTTCACCCTCTGTGCCCTGAACTCCCTGGAAGAGAGCGGCTCTATAGTGAAGAAGGGGACGAAATCGAACTTGACTCCATATTTCGCAGTAATGTCCGAATACGGAGAATTAGCCTTCGGGGGCTGCTGTGAAATAAGAATGCTGCTTACTGTCATATCATAAAAGTACTGCCGATAGTATCAAAATTCCGGCCGGCAGAATTTCCAGGGCGCAAAGATACAAAATTGACGTTAAAAACGAGCAACAGTTGCGTAAAATTTGAAATTTTCTGATGACGGAAACTATGAACAATACCAGTATGGAGTACAGGATGAGTTGTCTTGTGAGATTTTCGGATATGTCTGAAAATGAACATATTCCGGCAACCGATAATATGACCGGAACCATGATGCAGAAAAAGCTGGCCGGACAGTTCCTGGCTGCGTCATAAATCTTTTCATTCCCTTTGGGCCTGCCGGCAGACCATGCCATTGCCGCACGGAACAGCAGATAGCCGAAGAATGCTCCGGCGGTTATGCCGAGATTGCCTTCCGGCGACAGACCTTCCGTAAATTCCGGACTGTAAAGATGATATCTGGCTGCGACCAGGCAGAAAGGTACAATCAGGAAGACCGCGAAGATGTTCCTTTCCCTGCGCAGTTTCATGCTGTTTTCGAGGTTCACGCATTCTTTCCATCTCGCGAGACATCCTATCAGAGACGGTATGGTGTTGACTATGGGTTTGAGCAGCAATATGCCTGCTATGACGCAGACTGCCGGGAGAATTTGTGAAAGTTCCATGTCAGTTCCCGCGTTTGGCCTTGTAGCCCATCTTGATGAGCAGCTCGGTAACCTTGTCCCTGAAATCACCCTGTATGGTGATTTCGCCGTTTTTTGCACTTCCTCCGACTCCGCATTTCACTTTGAGCGTCCTGCCCAGTTCGGCCAGGTCGTCTTCTTTTCCTCTGAAACCTGTCACGAGGGTGACCTGTTTTCCTCCCCTGTTCCTTCTGTCTATAGAGACAATGAGTTTCTGGGCCGAAGGCTCCGGAGTTTCCGGCTCTTCAGCCTTTTCTTCTTCGTATTTGAAGTCAGGATCGGTGGAATATACTACACCGAGTCTCTTTTTCCAGTCGTTGTCTGCCATCAATTGTCACTGATTTCCAAAAATACACAACCCTTTCCGAATTTTTTGCAAATATATTCATTCTCTTTGTATCTTTGTCAATTTGAATGGAAATTGTAGTATGAGGTGAATCCGATGAAATGAAAAGGATAAATTTCATGGAATTTCCTCTGTCGAGGACGGTGTCCGGCATAGACTTCGTGCGGCCGGGTCAAAAGTCCTCGTACCGGCAGATTTGTAATCTGCCGGAATATTAGGCACCCGGATTGCAAGTCCGGTTGAACGGTTCGCTTGAACGGTTGCAAATCCGGTTGAACGTTTTAGTCGGGCGTTTCGGTTGAACGGTCCGTTAAACGGTAAATGGTCCGTTGAACGATAACGATTTTAGGTAAAATAATTAGTCGAACTGACATTATATATAATGGATAAAAGGAAATTCAATTTTTGGAACAGGATATCTGCCGCATTCGTGCTGGTAGTGTCAGCGGTTACCTATCTCCTTACGATAGAGCCGACAGCTTCCTTCTGGGATTGCGGCGAATTTATCGCTTCATCGTACAAACTGGAGGTGGGCCACCCTCCCGGAAACCCGGTTTTCCAGCTCATTGCCAGATTCTTCACTATTTTCACGGATAACATGCATGCCGCAGTGGCAGTGAATGCCATGAGTGCGATATGTTCGGCTCTGACCATATTTTTCCTTTATCTGACCATTGTCTTTCTGGCGAAAAGGGTCGTCAGACCGGGTGCTGACGGGAATTATACGACAGCCCGGGCCATTGCCGTCTACGGGGCAGGAATGGTCGGTGCGCTGGCTTATTGTTTTTCCGACACTTTCTGGTTCTCGGCAGTCGAGGGCGAAGTATATGCGATGTCCTCGCTTTTTACCGCGATAGTTTTCTGGGCCATGACCAAGT
Source organism: Candidatus Cryptobacteroides intestinipullorum (assembly GCA_018711225.1). Lineage (GTDB taxonomy): Bacteria > Bacteroidota > Bacteroidia > Bacteroidales > UBA932 > Cryptobacteroides > Cryptobacteroides intestinipullorum. Next base: position 32,405 of record DVIP01000185.1, read on the forward strand.
GGTACGAGCAGGCGGACACTCCTTATGCGAACAGGTGGATTGTCCTGATATCCTTCCTTATGGGTCTTTCCATCGGAGTCCATCTTCTGAATCTGCTGGCCATACCTGCTTTGGTGTTCATGTTCTATTACAAGAAACGTGAGTCCGGCCATTATTCTTTCTGGGAATATGTGAAGATTTTCGTGATATCGGCTGTCATTCTGGCCGTTATCCTGTTCGGTATCATTCCGTGGCTTCCGAAACTGGCCGCCTATACGGACCTGTTCTTCGTGAACGTCCTGGGGCTTCCGTTCAATACCGGGGCCGCTTTCTTCATGATCGTGCTCCTGGCCGCATGTTTCTGGGGCCTTTTCGCCACGTTGAAGAAAAAGGCGGTGGTGGCCAACACCATACTGCTCTGTTTCACTGTTATAGTCATAGGCTTTTCCGTTTTCAGCGTTGTGGTTATCAGGTCATGCGCCAAGACTCCTACCAATGAGTACCAGCCTGACAATCCTTTCACTCTGATCCGGTATCTCGGACGTGAACAGTATGGTTCCAATCCTATCCTCTACGGCCAGTATTTCGATGCTCCGTATGAGGTGGTGACTCCCAAATACTGGGCTCCGGTCAATGGCAGATACGAGTATGTGGACAGTCCCGGCGAACTCAAATATTCCGCAGAGGGCAAGATGCTGTTCCCTCGTATGTGGGCCGGTGGAGACCAGCGCTATGTAGATTTCTACGAGTCTTATATGAACGGGAAGGGAAAGGTTGTTCCCGGCGCCGAGCATAAAAAGCCTACGTTCGGGACCAATATCAGGTTCTTTCTGGACTATCAGCTGAACTGGATGTACTGGCGGTATTTCATGTGGAATTTCGCCGGAAGACAGAACGACATACACAGCCCGTCTCCAGGAGAGTTGTTTGCCGGAAACTGGGAGAGCGGTATCGGATTTGTCGACAAGGCGCGTCTCGGGGACCAGAGCAATGCTCCTGATTACCTGAAACACAACAAGGGGAAGAATCATTATTACATGCTGCCTCTGCTGCTGGGGCTTATAGGTCTGTTCTTCCAGTTCGCGCGCGACAAGAGGGGGACGTGGATTACATTCCTGCTTTTCTTCATGACTGGAATCGCTATCGTGGTATATCTGAACCAGCCTCCGTATCAGGTCAGGGAGAGGGATTATGCGTATGCAGGTTCTTTCTATGCCTTCTCGATCTGGATAGGTCTGGCCGTGCTTGCCATATATTCCTTCCTGGAAGACCTTCTCTCGAAGAAGCCGGGAGATGGGGTTCCGGGTGGAAAGGCGTGTGTCGCGGCGGCATCTGCCGTGTCCCTGCTCTGTCTTGGCGTGCCTGCACTGATGGCGCAGCAGAACTGGGATGACCATGACAGAAGCCACCGCTATACGGCAGTGGAACTTGCCCGCAATTATCTGAATTCCGTAGGAGAGAACGGTATTCTCATCACTCACGGTGACAATGATACCTTCCCTCTATGGTATGCCCAGGAGGTGGAGAATGTCAGGACGGATGTCAGGATATGCAATACGTCGCTTCTCGGGACGGACTGGCATATAGACCAGATGAAATATGCCTGCAACGAATCTTCTCCGCTGCCTCTGACTGTGGGACTGGAACAATACCTTTATGGTACCAATGAGCTGGTTTTCATCTATGATGTGCGCGATACGGTCATTTCAATCTCTGATGTGATGCGTGTCTTCAAGCATCCTAAGGCAAAGGTGGAGCTGACCAGCGGAAAACTTGTGGACTACATCATGTCCAGGAAGATAAGCGTGCCTGTAAATAAGGAAAATGTATTGAAATACGGCATTCTGGACGAAAAATATGCGGACATGATTCCGGATGAGATTGTGCTGGAGATGCCTAAGAGCAAGACGTTCATTACCAAGCCGGAGCTTTTCCTTCTGGATCTGTTGTCGAACTATAAATGGGACCGTCCTGTAAACATGCTGTCCATGGGCGGGGATCTGGATATCGGGCAGAAGAGTTATCTCATGTATGAGGGCTTCTCGTACAAGCTCGTGCCGATAAAGGGGCCTATGAGCAGTTCTGAAGTCGGGCTGACGGATACGGAAGACCTTTATTATAAAATGAAGAACGTATTCAGCTGGGATGCCCTGAAGCGTGACGACTATTTCGTGGACTACCAGAATCTCTATACTTTCTGCGGCGTGATGTCCCAGCGCAACCTGTTCCTGAATGCTGCTGACAAGTTCCGCCAGGAGGGACAGGATGACCGGGCGCTCGAAATGCTGGATATGTGCGTGGAGAATGTGCCTGAGTGCAATTTCCCGCTGGATATGACTTTCCTGGGATTCAGCAATGAATATATGGTTCTCAGGATGATTGCCATGTATTATGACCTGGATCAGGGCGACAAGGCCAGGGATATCGCGGGACGTTTTGCCGATGAGCTTATGGCTTCCGCCGATTTCTTCCTGTCATTCTATGAATACAGGCCGGACGATTTCGACAATGTCTTTACTTACCTGCAGAATCTGCAGTACCTGTACTCTGCAAACGGCGACAGCGCTTTGGCGGAGTCCCTGGAAAAAAGGCTCAAGGATCTGATAGACCCGACAGGAGAATTGTCGGCGGAGATTGGAAATTAAAAGAAAAGCGTTATATTTGCACCCGGGATCAGGACAGGTCCCGGAAATGGGGGATTAGCTCAGTTGGCTAGAGCGCTTGCATGGCATGCAAGAGGTCACGAGTTCGACTCTCGTATTCTCCACAAAACGACCAAAAGTGACTTTTTATCGTACAACCGGATTTGCAATCCGGTTGTTTGTTTATATGAGGGTGACTCAAAAGGACTTTTGGTCACCCTCAAACGTCTTTCTTCGAAACCATTGACGAACAGAGTGCAATTGTGCTTGCACAAATTGCCGAAGTGAGGATAAGGAAAAACTTTTAGTTTAACCAGGACCCATCCTAACCCCCTCTGCTCGCTTTCGAATGTCCACAGGACATTCTCATAAACCGCTCTCGACCCCTATTAGGGGGATTAACCTTGACAGGTTTTCCTCCTTCGCACCTCAGGAATATCCAAATAAATTTGGTATTCCGTTCGGTTTGTCGTCGGTTGTGCGACTCCCAGTCGCGGTCCCTTCGGGACTTTTGACCCGCCTTTACGATCAAACCTCTACAGAGGCAGTTCCCTGAAATTCACTACGTTCTTTTTATCGAACTCACGTTATTTTACCGCCGGAGCCTTACGAAAATACTCAGGGGCAGGTTTTTCCCGAAACGGTCTTTCAATACAAGTTCCCCGCATTCCAGTCCCGGACATTCTCCGGAAAGTCCGAATGCCTGTCTTACGACTGTCTCTCCGAGGACGGCGGAATAACCGTTTGAATACAGGTTGAGTACCATGAAACTGTTTTCCGGGGCAAGGATTGCAGCGACGCATTTCATTATTTCGAACAGACATTCGTCGAGTTTCCATTTTTCCCCGTCAGGGCCGTGTCCGTAAGCCGGAGGGTCCAGAATTATCCCCTGGTAGACATTTCCTCTTTTTGCTTCCCTTCTGGCGAATTTCAGCGCATCTTCGACTACCCATCTTATGTTTTCCAGATGGCTCAGTTCCATATTGTTCCTGGCCCATGTCACGACCTGGCGGACAGAATCCAGATGAGTCACATCGGCTCCGGCCGCCTTGGCTGCCAGAGAAGCGGCTCCGGTATAGGCGAAGAGGTTCAGGACTTTCGGCCTGTCCAGACCTTCGGCTGCGGCCCTTTCCACCAGTTCCGAGGTGTTTCTGTAAATGTATTCCCAGTTCGGTGCCTGTTCGGGGAAGACTCCGACATGTTTGAAGGATGTCAGCCCAAGTCTGAGAGTGAGGTTCAGACCTTTTTGCCTGCTGCCGTATTTTATGGTCCACTGGTCTTCCATTCTTTTCCGTTTGTCCCAGGTGCCGCTGTCTTCTTTTCCGGCTTTCCCGAATCCTGCGCCGGGCTTGAATTTCACATTTATGGTGCTGTCCCATTCGGATGCGGGAAGGGTCTTGTCCCACAGGGCTTTGGGTTCGGGCCTTGACATATAGTATGCTCCGAACCGTTCGAGTTTCTCAAAATTGCCCGAATCCACGAGCTCGTAGTCTTTCCAGAATTCGCCTGGGCTTTCGATAGTCATATTTTATATAGTATTTGTCAGGTTCAATGACAGGGTGAGTTCTGCAAAGATACATGATATTTCGGAATAGACCTGCGTCCTGCGCGACTAACTGCATTTTCGCGGCTTTTCGCGGTTAGTCTGACATTTTTGTGCGCGACTAACTGCGTTTTCGAGGTTTTTTGCGGTTAGTCTGACGCTATTATGCTCGACTAACTGCATTTTCGGGGATTTTTGCGGTTAGTCTAACATCTTTTTGCTCGACTAACAGCGTTTTCGGCTGTTTTTGCGGTTAGTCTGACAATTTTATGCACGACTAACTGCATTTTCGTGGCTTTTCGTCGTTAGTCGGACACTTTTCTGCTCGACTAACTGCGTTTTCGCGGCTTTTTGCGGTTAGTCTGACATTTTTGTGCTCGACTAACTGCGTTTTCGCGGTTTTTTGCGGTTAGTCGGACGTTAGTCGAGCGGTTGGCGGACTTGGTGAAATAGCCGTTAAAAACGGTTGTATTTTGACGAAATTTGTTATTTTTGCAAAGATGTATTGAATATTGCCGGATGGCAACAGAAAAGGATTTAATTCATAATCATTTTTTAATATGCAACAGAATATCGATACTTACGATTTTTCAGGCAAGAAAGCCATCGTAAGGGTGGATTTCAATGTTCCACTTAATGAAAAGTTCGAGATCACGGATGATACCCGTATCAGGGCTGCCATCCCTACTTTGAAGAAAGTCCTTGAAAAAGGTGGCTCTGTAATCATAATGTCGCACCTGGGACGTCCGAAGGGTGTTACAGAGAAATTCTCTCTCAAACATATCCTCGGCCGTGTGGAGGAACTTCTCGGTGTACCTGTAAAATTCGCCGATGACTGCATGTCTGCCGATGACAAGGTCGCTGCCCTCAAACCTGGTGAGGTTCTCGTACTTGAAAACCTGCGTTTCTATGCAGAGGAAGAAGGCAAGCCGAGAGGACTCGCAGAAGATGCCACCGATGAAGAGAAGAAGGCTGCCAAGGCTGCGCTGAAGGAAAGCCAGAAGAAATTCGTTGCCAAGCTCGCTTCGTATGCTGACTGCTATATCAACGATGCATTCGGTACGGCACACAGGGCACACGGGTCTACAGCCCTTATTGCCGACTACTTCCCGAATGACAAGATGTTCGGCTATGTAATGGAAGGCGAGATCAAGGCTATCGACCGTGTCCTGAAGACTCCGGAACATCCTGTTACGGCTATCATAGGCGGTGCGAAGGTTTCATCCAAGATCGGAATCATCGAACATCTTTTCGATGTTGTGGACAATATGATTATCGGTGGAGGTATGGTTTATACATTCATCAAGGCGCAGGGCGGCAAGATCGGAAATTCCCTCTGCGAGGATGACCAGCAGCAGCTCGCTCTCGATACTATCAAGAAGGCCGAGGAAAAAGGCGTGAAACTTTATCTTTCAAAAGAGGTCGTTATCGCCGATGCCTTCTCAAACGATGCCAACACCAAAATCTGCCGCAATGACGAGATTCCTGACGGATGGGAAGGCGTCGATGCCGCTCCGAGCACTCTGGCTGCATGGGAGGATGTAATCATGAAGTCAAAGACCATCCTTTGGAACGGCCCTGTCGGAGTATTCGAAATCCCGGCTTTCGCCAAGGGTACGAACAAAGTGGCTGAAATGCTTGCAAAGGCTACCGAGAACGGTGCGTTCACCCTCGTCGGCGGCGGTGATTCAGTCGCAGCTGTCACCCAGATGGGCTATGCGAACAAGGTAAGCTACGTTTCCACCGGCGGTGGCGCCATGCTTGAATACCTCGAAGGCAAGGAACTTCCAGGCATCGCAGCTATCCGCAAATAATTCACTGAAATCAGATAAAGGCAGTTTTCTGCCGATTAACACTACAGCCGGATTAATGTCCGGCTGTTTGCTTTAATGTCTTAACTCGCCAAAACTGTGTCAAAATACATAGCTTTGGCGAGTTAGCGTATACACTATCGGACAAAAACCGTTGACTTTCGTTGCACTCGAAAGAAAAAACAGGACGGAACGTGAAAAGTTCCGGCCTGTTTACCTGTTATGAGTATTTTCGTTCAGATCAGTTGGCTTCGACCAGTTCACATGTGTAAGTGATATTTTTAAGGTCGGTCGCATCAACGGTAATAGTATATGTGCCGTCTGTATCAACTGTGATTTCTTGTGCGGTGGAATTATATGTAATTTTTTAAAATTTTAATACCTTTGCGGTCTGTTTGGACCGCAATTTTTTTTATCGTCCGGTGCGCGTAATCCAGATTTCTGCACGCCGGAATAATTTAACTTTCAAGATATGATGGATTTTCTTGAAATATACTGGCATGTGAATCCGGAGCTGTTCCATATCGGTTCTCTTTCCATCCGCTGGTATTCGCTGCTGTTCGTCTCCGGCTTCGTGCTGGGGTGGTTCATTTTCAAATGGTTCTTCAAAAGGGAAGGGCTTCCTCTTACATTGCTGGACCCGCTCCTTTATACACTGCTCATCGGTACGATAGTCGGTGCCAGACTGGGGCATTGCATATTCTACCAGCCGGACTATTATTTCGGCAGCTGGCAGGGATTCTGGGAAATATTCATGCCGTGGAAAGGCGGTCTTGCCAGCCACGGGGGTACAATAGCCCTGTTCATTGCGATGTGGTGGTATGCAAGGCATTATGGCCGGAAGTATGATTTTGACCTGCTTTGGATATTGGACCGCCTCTGCATTGCCGTATGTTTCGCGGGAGCGCTGATCAGGATAGGGAACCTTTTCAATTCCGAAATATACGGAGATGTTACGGACTTGCCGTGGGGTTTCGTGTTCGAATTGAGAGGCGAGACCGAACCAAAACATCCTACACAGTTGTATGAGGCATTGAGCTATACGATATTGGGTATAATCCTTCTTTGTCTTTACCGGTTCCGGCTGGAAAAACTGAAAAGGGGTACCATAGTCGGGATATTCTTCATCGTCCTGTTCGGAATGCGCTTCCTGATAGAATTTATCAAGGAACCGCAGGTCGGATTTGAGGAGAACATGCTGCTCAACATGGGGCAGATACTGAGCATACCATTCATTCTTATAGGTATAGGCATATTGGTATACAGCCTGAAATGGGGCAAGCCGGCCGCGATAGTGCATCCGCAGAAGCCGAAGGCCCAGCCGACACATTATGCGAAAAGTCTCGGGAAATAGGGCGGATGCCGTAAAACAGATATGCCGGGCGGATGACGGTCACTTGAGCAGGTTATGGACGGTTTGAACGAGATGACAGGACGGATGACGGGGAACCCCGGGATAGACAGGGTGCTTTCATTCCTGGACGGACATGCCATACCTTACCGGCTGTACACCCATCCTCCGCTTCCTACGATAGAGGAAGCCCTCAGATACTGGAAGGATTTGGATTCGGTGCACTGCAAGAATCTGTTTTTCAGAAACCACAAGGGAAACCGGCACTATCTTGCAGTATTCGAATGCCATAAGGACCTGGACATTCATTCGCTCGAGCACAGGCTCCGTCAGGGAAAACTGTCCTTTGCATCTCCTGAACGGATGAAACGCTGTCTGGGACTGGCTCCGGGATCCGTTTCTCCGCTGGGCCTGATAAATGACATCGCCCCGGAAAACCCTGACCCGAAAGAACTTTTCGACAACGGACACCGCGTCAAACTATTCCTGGACAAAGATCTTAAAACTGCGGAAAGACTCAGTTTCCACCCGTGCGACAATACCGCAAGCGTGATTCTCGACAATGCCGGGTTCATGCGTTTCCTCGAAATCTGGGGAGGGGAGTATGAATGGATAGCCGCGGACGAGGCTCAAGACAATGACTGAATTATTATGATAAAGGCAATATTTTTCGATATAGACGGAACTCTGGTCAGCTTCAATACACATCGGATTTCGGAAACGACCCTGGATGTCCTGTACCGGCTGAAGGCCGGAGGCGTGAAGCTGTTCATCGCAAGCGGAAGACATCTCCTTATAATGGACAATCTCAGCGGCTTTCCTTTCGACGGTTATGTGTGCATGAACGGTTCTCTGGTTTTCGACAGGGGCGAAATGATATACATTCACCCTATGGATCGCGAAGATGCGGCCTCCGTGGTGGATCTGACGGAACGTGAGAACATACCTTGCGTGGCTTTTGCCGAAAAGGAAATCGTGCTGAACTGTCGCAATGAGCTTACTGACAGGGTGTTTGATATGATACATCTTCCTTCCCCCAAGCCTGTTTCATTCGCGCCGTTCAGGGAGAAGCCGGTATGTCAGTTCACCATCTTCGTCGACAAGGAAAAGGAAGAGAAATATCTGCTGCCTGTTCTGAAACATTCGGTGACGGCCCGCTGGCATCCCGAATTTACGGATATTGATCCGGAAAACATCTCCAAGGCCGAAGGTATAGCCAGGATTATTGCCCGATACGGCATCCGGAGGGAGGAAGTGATGGCGTTCGGAGACGGAGGAAACGATATCGAGATGATTGAATACGCCGGAATCGGTGTGGCAATGGGAAATGCGGTTCCGGAAGTGCAGAGTCATGCCGATTATGTGACTTCCACGGTCGACGACGAAGGCATTGCCGCGGCTGTAAGGCATTTCGGTCTGCTTTAAGGTCTGAAATTGTGCAATTCTGTTCCGTACCGGCAGATTCTCAGCTACGTACCGGCAGATTTGCAATCTGCCGGAATATCAGGAAACAACCGGATTGCAAATCCGGTTGAACTGTAACGGGGCCGGTTGAACGGATTGGCTCCGCCTCATATCCTGCAGCATCCCGGCAACGTAAATCGAACAAGTTCGTTTGCATTACTCTCGGCTTCTGCGTATATTTGACTTCGTCATTTATACTGTAGCGCCTCGGCAATTACAAGTAAACTTGCATTGCTCTCGGCTTCTGCGTATATTTGCCTGACGGCATTTATACAGTGGCGCCTCGGCATAGCAAACAAGGCTTGCTCTGCTCTCGGCTTCTGCGTATATTTGTATTCCTCCATGGGAGGCGGCGGTTTGTCCGGGCTGTAACGCGGACTTGAGAATATTAACCTTAATAATTACGGATAATTATGGAAAAAACAGTCACTGATGCTAATATCGTGGAAATACTGGCTTCAGACAAGCCGGTGATGATAGATTTCTGGGCTACATGGTGCGGACCGTGCAGGATGCTTGCACCTACGGTAGAGGAAATAGCGAAAGAATACGAAGGAAAAGCCGTAATCGGCAAATGCAATGTGGACGAGGCTTCCGAGACACCTATGAAGTACGGAATCAGGAACATCCCTACACTGCTTTTCTTCAAGGGCGGACAGCTCGTTGACCGTCTTGTGGGCGCCGTTCCTAAAAACGAGATCACGGCCAAGCTCGACGCGCTTCTTTAGGTTTGTGCGGACGCAATTGCACTCTGTTCGTCAATGGCTTCGAAGAAAGACGTTTGAGGGTAACCAAAAGTCACTTTTGAGTCACCCTCCTTTGTTTTCAGTCCAACATTTAAAAACAGACCGGGAATTATGAAAAAGTTTCTGACAGTGCTGGCTATAGTCCTCCCGCTCGCTTTTGCGGGTGCTGCTACTGCATCGGCCCAGGTGAGCTTCGGTGTCATAGGAGGTGCCACTTTCTCAAAACTGAGCAAAGAAGTTGTCAAGGGGGAAAACATGACCCAATATCATGTCGGAGGGACAGTGCAGGTAAATCTTCCTCTGGGATTTTCTATCCAGCCTTCACTTATGTATAATGTGAAAGGTTCCAAATTCGGTACTCCGGATGTACCGGAGGCCGCTGCCGGAGATCTGACGGTAGGTTATCTGGAGCTCCCCGTTTCAGTGCAGTGGGGCCCTGATCTCCTTCTGTTCAGACCGTTTCTCGATGTCACTCCGTTTGTCGGCTATGGCCTGAACAACAAACTCAGTATGGTCGGGACGGACGTCATTAAAAATGCCTGGTCCGAAAACGGACTCAGCAGATGGGAATACGGAATAGGCGTGGGTATCGGTCTTGAAATATGGAAATTCCAGGTGATAGGCAGATACAACTGGAACTTCGGTTCCCTGATGGATTTCAAGTCGGATATAGACGGGGGAGTGGGATCCGCTCTGAAGAATACGTTTGAAAGAGGCAAGTTCGGAGGCTTCACCCTGACTGCCGCCATCCTGTTCTAGGACATTCCATCTCTGTATGACGGTATGCGGATAATACCATCGGAACTTTAGGAAACACAGCTGTAGGATATTATGTATCGTTATGAATATAAGTAAATTGCGAAGTTTTTGCGGCAGTGATTGGGATAAGGTCAATGCGCGTATAGGCGAAGCCTTGAAAAGCGATATCGGCCTGCTCAACACCACCAATGAAATGATACTTTCCCATTCCGGGAAGCAGTTGCGCCCTCTTCTGGCCTTGCTGGTAGCCAAGGCCTGTTCGGGTGAGACTCCTTTGCCGGAGGACAGCATCAGGGTGGCTGCAGCATCCGAATTGCTTCACAATGCCACACTCCTGCATGATGATGTTGCGGACGAGAGTGATTGCAGGAGAGGAAATCCTACATTGTACAGTCTGATGGGCCCGGCCGTATCGGTACTGGTGGGGGATTACTGGCTGGTATCGGCCATGAACGAGATCCGGTCGGCCGAACATTTCGGAGCAAGATTCATATCGATTTTCTCCAGGACGCTTACTCATCTGGCGGAAGGTGAAATGCTCCAGCTCCAGAAAGCCCAGTCCGGTGATACGATGGAGGAAGATTATCTGAGGATAATTTTCAGCAAGACGGCCTCCCTGTTCGAGGCGGCGGCACTGGCTGCGGCGATATCTGTCAATGCTTCCCCTGAGATGGAAGAGGCAGTGAGGCAGTATGCCGTATCTCTCGGCATCGCTTTCCAGATAAGGGATGACATCTTCGACTACTCCATGGACCGCGGTGTCGGCAAGCCTGTCGGCGTGGATATTCTGGAACAGAAGATTACGATGCCTCTGCTGGGAGCATTCAAGAATTCAGATGCGGCGGAAGAAGCGGAGATAAGGGCCAAGGCAGGGCTTGTCCACGAGCATCCGGAATATGCCGGGGAGATTCTGGATTTCGTAAGAAGGAAGGACGGCATCAGCTATGCCGAGAAAAGGCTCAATGACTATATAGAAAGTGCCAAGAAGTCCGTTTCCAGGCTTCCGGCTTCACAGTCACGGGACTATCTGGAAGGGATGACTGAATATGTGGCCAAGCGGAGGATCTGACAGGCGTGACTGAAGCAGGCCGGGCCAAAAGTCCCGAAAGGACGGCGGCCGGGAACAGTCCGGACCACTCCGAATCCGCCGAACTGACGTTAATTGCGATATGCGTTTTGCTGATATACCGGGAAATGAAGAGCTGAAAAAGACTCTGGTATCCATGGCTGACTCCGGACGGGTCGGCCATGCGATGCTTTTGTATGAGAATGAAGGATGCGGGGCTCTCCCGCTGGCATTGGCGTTTGTCCAGTATCTTAACTGCAGCCATCGTCATGACGGAGACTCCTGCGGCGAATGCCGGTCATGCAGGCAGATGTCCGGGCTGGTGCATCCCGATACCCATTTCGTATTCCCGACCAACAGCAGCCGGAAAGTAGATGTGCAGAAGCCTGTTTCCGAATCTTTCCTCAGTCTCTGGCGGGAACTTGTTCTGGAAAAACCGTATTTTCTGGAATCGGAACTGTATGAGGCCCTTGGCATAGAAGGCAAGGCAGGGGTGATAGCGATAGCCGAGGCCCGTTCCATACTTGCGAAACTTTCCCTCGCCGCAGTGGAGGACGGTTACAAGTCGGTTCTGATGTGGCTCCCGGAAAAAATGAATGCGGAGACGGCCAACAAGCTTCTTAAGGTCGTGGAAGAGCCGCCGGCAAAGACTATTTTCATATTTGTCACCCATAATCCTGACAGGGTGCTTCAGACGATATTTTCAAGATGCCAGAATTACAGGGTGCTTCCTCTTCCCGGAGAGGAACTGGCATCCGCACTCGAAAAGATTACCGGAGAAGACAGGGCCACCGCCATGCAGCAGGCTGCCGTTTCGGGCGGAAGTATCGGAGTGGCCCTGAATGCCATGGGTGAAAGAGAGGAATATTCCCGCTTCATGCAGATTTTCAAGTCATTGATGACCGGACTTGCTTCCAGGGACCTTCAGACCGTGCTCGATTCTGCGGACATGATGTCGTCTCTGGATTCCCGCGAAAAACAGAAAGCTTTTTGTATATTTGCAGGAGAATGCTTGCGGAAAATATTTCTGTGCCAGCAGGATGTCCCTGATATGGCCGCTATTGCCCCTGATGAGAGGGAGTTTTTCGGCATGATGGCATCCAAAGCCTCAAGAACATTCTGCCGCAAGTCCCTGGACCTCCTGGACAGGTCCGCCATGCTGCTCGATCGTAACGTGAACCAGAAAATGGTGTTCTGTGACCTTGCCGGGCAGATGTTTTTAATTTTTTGACATTATGGAAGGTTTTGATACTAACGAGGCCAAACAGTTCGACTGCTCGAGAGGATGCATCGTCGAGAGGACAGACGAGGGCGAACTGAAATGCACATACAGGCCCGGATGCTGCAAGCTGGAAGTCTACGACTGGCTTCCGGGAGTATTGCAGGAAAAATACAAGAATTATTTCGAGGTTCGGTTCAAGAATACGCGAAAGGGAATCTATGTCAACGCCTCCGGACAGACGGTGAAGATGGGTGACCTTGTCATAGTCGAGGCCGTGAACGGACATGACCTCGGCATTGTCACTCTGGAAGGGCCTGTAGTGGCCAGACAGATGCTCTGCAAGAAAATCGACCCGGAGACCGCCACGCTGAAAAGGATTTATAGAAAAGCCAAGCTTTTCGATATAGAAAAGTGGCAGGAAGCCATTGCCAGGGAACATGAAACCATGATACGCGCCAGGCAGATAGCTGCGGAAATGGGGCTGGAAATGAAGATCGGGGACGTGGAGTTCCAGGGAGACGGCACCAAGGCCATTTTCTATTATATAGCGGACGGCAGGGTGGACTTCCGCCAGCTCATCAAGGTGTTTGCCGAGGAATTTCGCATAAGGATAGAGATGAAGCAGATAGGCGCACGCCAGGAAGCCGGGCTTATAGGCGGGCTGGGCGTGTGCGGAAGGGAATTGTGCTGTTCGAACTATATTTCGTCGTTCCAGTCCATAACCACGGCATCTGCCAAATGCCAGGACCTTTCCCTGAACCCTCAGAAACTCGCAGGACAATGCGGAAAGCTGAAATGCTGCCTGAATTATGAGACGGCGGCATATATTGACGCACAGTCCAGAATACCGAAGATCTCGAATCCTCTCGAATTTCAGGATGGGCTCGCATATCTGATGAAGACGGATATCCTGAGGGAGATCATGTATTTCTCGTATGACCCGAAAAGCTTTGCCAACCTTTATCCGCTGGCGGCTTCAGAAGCGGAGGAAATCATAAGGATGAACAGACGCGGGGAGAAACCGGAATCCCTCAAGACGGAGCCGGAACCGGCAGGGCTGGAATTTGTCACCGCGGTAGGCGACGACAGTATCACGCGTTTCGATGACAACAGGAAACGCAAGCGGAAAAACAGGACGAACAGGCAGGAACGGCAGAACCGCCCTCAGAAACCGAAGAAAAACGGACAGAACTCATGAGCGGAAAGGATAAACTGCGCAAATTCAGGGAGAACGAGACTTTTTCATGTCTGGTGCAGCCGGCCACATCGGAAGTGCTGGGCTGCGACCATCCGTTGAAGGGAAACTGGAACAGGGACTTCTTCCGCAATGACAGGCCGCTGGTGGTGGAGCTCGGGTGCGGAAAAGGCGAATACACTGTAGATCTCGGGTTGAGGAATCCTTCTTTCAACTATATCGGTGTGGATATCAAGGGGGCAAGGCTCTGGAAAGGAGCCAAGTTCGCACATGAGAACCGTCTGCCGAATGTAGGTTTTCTGAGGACGAGAATAGAATTTATAGAATCCCTTTTCGCCCCTGGAGAGGTTTCCGAAATCTGGATAACTTTCGCCGATCCACAGATAGGCAGGGAAAAGAAACGCCTTACATCGCCGCTTTTCCTGTCCCGGTACAGGTCTTTTCTGAAAAAGGGCGGCATAGTACACCTGAAGACAGACAGCAGATATCTTCATGAATACTCGAAAGCCATAGCGGAGCAGAACGGACTTGATGTGCTTGCCTGCGCTACCGATATTTACGGGAAAGACAGGGAGACCCTCTATTCCAGTCCCATTTCATCGGTGTGCGGGAAAGATGCCGTGGATGCACTGTTCCAGGTGCAGACATTCTACGAGAAACAGTATCTGTCCCAGGGGCTGCCTATCACATATCTGGCCTTTACCATAGACCATGAAGGCCCGTATGTCAGTCCCGAATGGGATCCGGATCTCTGGGAGAGATAGAGCAAGCCGCATTCATAGAGCAAGCCGCATCCCCCCCCCTGTGTTCAGACTTCGGTCCAGTGAATCCTGACACCTTTCTTTTCCATTCCCCTGAACCAGGTCATCTGCCTTTTCGCGAACTGGTGGATAGCTGTGCCCAGCAGCCGTTTCATCTCACCGTATTCCAGCACTCCGGTCAGGTACAGTGTCACGAACTTGTATTCCAGCCCGTAATATATCAGATCTTCGGGTCTGAGACCGCTGTCCAGCAGTTTCCGCACTTCTCCGGCCATGCCTGCTTCCAGCCTGGACTCCAACCTTCTGTCGATACGTCTGTTTCGTTCCTCACGGCTGACGAGGGTCCCTATGAAATATGTCTTCTTCGGCAGGACGGCAGTGCGGCTGACCGGATTATCCTTTTCGTACTCCGCTATCTCTATGGCTCTTATAAGCCGTTTCCGTGTATCGAAGTCCGTAGTGTTGTGGAGTTTTTTCAGAGAAGCAAGCCTGTTCATCAGAGTCTCTGTATCCTCTTTTTCGAGTTCTGCCCTCAGTTCCGGGTCGGCTGGTACGTCCGGCAATGAATATCCCATAGTCGCGGCTTCTATATACAGGCCGGATCCGCCGCACAGCACCGGTATGTTCCCCCGCCCGCGTATTTCGTTCCACGCCTTTTCGAAATCTTTCTGATACTGGTATATATTGTAATGACTGCCTGCTTCCGCAATGTCTATCAGATGGTATGGGACGTCTCCGTATTCTTCCAGATCCTTACCTGTCCCGATATCCATACCCCTGTACACCTGTCTCGAATCGGCCGAAATGATTTCTCCCCTCGTGCCTGGGGCAATGATGCCGCCATCTGCCATCTCTTCGATTTTCCGGGCCAGCGACACCGCATATCCCGTCTTCCCGGAGGCTGTAGGGCCCAGGACGCATATAAGATCATATTCTCCGGCAACATATTGTCTGACAATATCTTCCGTGTCCAATATCTCAGCCTGCGGCAATTCCGCCATGGGCGGTACTCCGACGGATTCAGTCCTTTTCCTTTTCATAATAACCCGATTCCTTTGAAATACAATTATATAAATTTCCGGTATGCCGTGACGGCAAAAATACAAAAATACCGCGAAAAGCCGTAACTGCCGCGGATATGGTAACCGACAGTGTGTTTTGTACCGGCAGATTTGCAATCTTTTGTACCTGCAGCGTCCCATTTTCGTAGGGGCAGTTTTCGTACCGGCAGATTTGCAAT
>DVIP01000186.1 GCA_018711225.1 Candidatus Cryptobacteroides intestinipullorum
GTGTACTTCCCACTACCGCACCTCCGACAGCCGCCCCTGCAGCGACGAATGCCGAACCCACAGCCGCACCGCCTATTGCCCCGGCTGCAGCATTGTCCGTTCCTGAAAGCACACCATGGTCAAGCGAAAAATGCACGCTGGTCTGAAGCATGAACCCCTTGTTTATCCGGCTGCCGTCAGGCATCTCGAAATACCGCCTCTGCGTACTTCCGTCATAGAAAATCTGATCCCTGGCATCTGCCTTGGTGCTGACATAATGAATATACGGGGCACCCAGATCTATCAGATCTGTCTCATAAGGGCATTCCGGGACCGGATGCACGAAAAGATCGTTTTCCACAGGCTCTCCGCGATAAACCACGACATCGGCAATACCGTACGCCCCCACATTGAGATTTCCGGACCCTCCGTTCTCAAACCGCAGTTTCCTGCATTTACCTATAGGAAGAATGAAATCCTGATTCGGGTATGTAGCCATCATC
Organism: Candidatus Cryptobacteroides intestinipullorum; assembly: GCA_018711225.1. GTDB lineage: Bacteria > Bacteroidota > Bacteroidia > Bacteroidales > UBA932 > Cryptobacteroides > Cryptobacteroides intestinipullorum. The sequence continues at coordinate 483 of DVIP01000186.1, forward strand.
GGAGCCTCGAGTATGAGACGGTCATCCGCATACACCCTTATGACATCATTGGTCATGGTCCAGCTCTTGCCCACATAACCGGCAGTAAAACTCACATAATCGAATTGATTCCCGAGGTCAAAAACGGCATACGAAACTATATTGTCATTCCAGAAATCGGCCTTCTCATAAAGGATAAAGCCTTCATTGAACCTGGTCCCGCCCATCGAAAACGTAATATAGTCAGACTCTCCGGAATAAACCTGATGTTCAATCTGTCCGCCTACGGCATAAGGCGGGATATTCGACACTAGTTTGCACACATCCGGCAGGTCCGCAAGTTTCGGGTCAATATCGGTTTCCTGCTCACTGTCCTCCGGCCTGTACTCTCCTTCGGGATAAAGCCTGGCATCCACGATGGCGGCATACATGCTCTGTTCCGACTGTTCGGTATGGAAGGACAGCTGGCTGCATCCGCTCACATCCAGCACCACACGCCTGGCAATATCAGTCTGGGACACCTCATATTCATAAATTATCTTTCCGTCCGCCTTTACTGTGATCCAGCCTTTCCCTCCGCTGCTCTTGACATTGTCCGTCGGACCAGCCAGCAGGCTGAGGGTCTCATACTGCCCGCGCAAATTGAAATAGGACGCACCGGGCTGCACCCCGATAAATGCCATATTCATGTTGCAGACAATACCGTAATGATGTTCCTTTCCGTTGACACGAACCGTCTTGTACTCCATGTCAGGCGAAACGCAGAAATGATTGTACTGGGCATACGGTTTCAAATCCCTGACCAGTTCCACCGGTTCCGGAGATTCAGGAAGAGGATTTCCTGTCTCCACCGGAGTCTCGCCTTCTTTCCATAATGAAACCTCGGCAAAGCCGATGTCATCTTCACCCTTGACTATCCTGAATTCAAGCCTGTCGGCACCGGCAATATCCAGTTTCATCCGTTTCGGGACGTCATATTTCCTCACTACCTCGTCGGCTATCTTCCTCCCGTCAGCATAGACAGTCACTATCGCAGGCTCGTGATCCAGCGACTCAGGATCATAAATCCGCCCCAGCACAAACAGCATGCACCCGTATTCCCCTCCAAGCCTGAACGTAGCGAATCCGGGCTTGTACGGACCCTGCGAACTGCCTATCGTGAAACCGTTGTGCCATGTCAGGCCTCCGGTAAGGGACATTTCCGCAGAACCGGAATATCTCTTGTACATATAGTAACTTTCCGGAGACATGATTTCGGAAAGATATCTGGGCCGGGCCACGGAACCGGCCGCGACGAAAATCAAAGCGGACAAGATTGCGAACAATTTTCTCATAATCAGGAATTCAAGTCAGACAATAAAAACAGTTATGTCACGAAGACAATACAATGGCCCTCACGTCACTGAAGCGGTGCCGTTTCAGATCCTCCGGCGAAATCAGGAAATCAAGCACGCCTTCATCCATAAAGCAAAGGTTGAAATCCTCTCCCTCAAAGGAATCCACCTGCAGCAATATCGTCCAGTCCTCAAAAGGATGGTCCCACGTTTCCCACTGACGGTGCAGAGGTGATGCGAAAAGAGCATGCCCGTCAGACGTATCAGGCTCTCCCGCTCCGAATACAATCTGCATTTCTCCAGGTGTGACAGGACAGGAGCGGCCGTCATCGGGAAGCGGCACTTCCTCCAGATTGGCGCAGGACGGGATATACATAACCTTGACCGCATCCCTTCCGGAAACATATCCTCCGATTCCGTCCGGAGCCGAAAAGTCTCCCAGATAATGGTCTATCCTGGCAAAAAAAGAAAGCAGTCCCTCGTGAGGAAGCAGATTTCCCGTATCATATACGGCGATTTCCGCCAGATTTATCTGGCAGATGAAGACATACGGATATTCACTCCCGTCAGTTCCAGTATAAAACGGATAGTCCGAACCGTACGGCAAATCCGGCCTTCCCCAGAAACGGGAAGACCCGGCCGCCGGTTTTCCGGACGGACTGGAAATATTCAGGAGAATCGGCATATCATTACGATTTCTTCGAAATCCCTTCTTATCTACATGTCACCCCTCTTAAAGTCGGCCCATTATCGTTCCACCGGATTTATTATCGTTCCACCGGATTTGCAATCCGGTGGTTTGTTTATATTCCGGCAGATTGCAAATCTGCCGGTACGGGTACGGGAATTAATCTCCGATACGGGGACTAATCTCCGGTACGAAACTCCCTGCCGAGGTCTCTTCTGGACTTTTGACTCAGCCCTCCCTCAATCGGGTTCTTCCGGCACCCTCGTCATTTTTCGTCAGGAGCATACAGATACTGCTGCAGAGGCGAAGGATACTCGCAGTAATCCTCCGGAGAGAAGAAACGGTCGAGTTCAATCCTGGCATTCTCCGGAGAATCCGAAGTATGCACGATGTTTTCCTGTGAACTCATCCCGTAGTCGCCGCGGATAGTCCCCGGAGCTGCCTTGCGCGCATTGGTGGCACCGGCCATCTCCCTTACGGTCTTCACGGCTTCGAAACCTTCCCAGCAGCACAGAATCACCGGAGCCGCCATCATGCCGGCCTTCAGCCACGGAAAAAACGGCCTGTCTTTCAGATGTGCATAATGCTCGTCGAGAATCTCCGGAGTAAGCTGCTTCATTTTCATGGCCACAAGCTTCAGCCCCCTTTTCTCGAAACGCGATATAACCTCCCCTACCAGGCCTCTCTGCAGAGTTCCCGGCTTCAAAATCACTAAAGTTCTTTCCATCATACGATTGTCAATAATCCTTATTTTACAAACTTAATAAAAATCCGGGGATTTTCCTCCGAATCCCGGCAGATTGGCTCTACACATTCCATGAAAACAGGAGAATACTGCAAAACGGCTCCGTCGCAGAGAAAATAAAATTGTAATCTATTCGTTCCGGCAGATTCTTACGTTCCGGCAGATTCTTACGTTCCGGCAGATTTGCAATCTGCCGGAATAACCGGGAATTTTGATGCTGTGCATGGTTTATTTTATTTAGTGTTACTTCAACAAAAATAAAACTATAAACTTAATTTTCAAAATTAATTTGACAGAAAATTTATTTTTTTAACTTTGTAAAGGTAGAAATCGGAAGATTCCGAAAGGTGTAGAAAGGTCCCGAAAACCACATTTACGAAATTTAAATTTGATTTTCGCCGCATAAACATTAACTTTACTTTTGAAAGTCTAATTTTCGATAATCAAAACGTGAGTTATGGAAAAGAAATATAGCACAGAAGAACGCAGGAGTATGATACTCAAGATGCTGCATGACGAACAGAAGGTATTGATCGCAGACCTTGTGAAGACGTTCGGCGTGTCCGAGGTATCTATCCGGAAAGATCTTGCCGTCCTGGAAGAGCGGCAGCTCCTGGTCAGAGTCAAGGGCGGCGCCATCATCATGCACAAGACGGAAGATTATGATGACCTTTCGATACACCACAAACAGCAGCTCCATTCGAGGGAGAAGCAGCTGATCGGGAAATTCGCCGCGTCCCTGATAAAGGAAGACGATACCATTATAATAGATTCCGGGACGACAATGATGGAAATAGCCAAGCACCTCGACAAGTACAAGCGGCTGACCATCCTGACAAACGCCCTGGACATAGCCATCACGCTGAACAAATATGAAAGGTTCAACGTCATTGTTCTCGGAGGAAACATGAGGCAGGTTTCATATTCCACCGTAGGAATGCTGGCGGAATATGCACTGAAAAAATTCTATTGCGACAAACTTTTCCTGGGTGTGGACAGCGCCAGTATAAAAGACGGGCTCTCTACGCCGAATATTGAAGAAGCGAACCTGAACCAGGCGATGATATCTGCCGCAAAGGAAACGATAGCCGTATTCGACTCCAGCAAGTTCGGAAAAAGGAGTTTTGCACATATCGCGTCACTGGAGGACATAGACACCATTGTCACCGACAGCGGCATACCGGATGACTTCAAGGATTACATCCAGTCTATCGGCATCAGGCTCCACATAGTCGACATATAATTAACGTGAATTCGATGAAATGAATAGAATGAATTTCAGAGAATTACCTCTATAGAGGACGAAGTCCGGCGTAAGATATGATTTTTATTTTTCTTCCAATGGCTTGTATGAAATACCGCAAAAATACGAAATAATTCACCACAAAAATGCTGCTGTCGAAAAAGTAGACACGGGAGGGTAGAAAAAGATTGAAAGTTGTAACTTTGGTAATCATTGGAAGTCGTCTCCGGAGAGAGGGGCGAAGCCCCGAACGGCGGGGGCGACTTCCGGCGGCCCGA
>DVIP01000187.1 GCA_018711225.1 Candidatus Cryptobacteroides intestinipullorum
GTCTTCAAGGAAAACACCACAAGCCGTTCCGTGCCGATAGACATGGAGGAAGCTTTCATCCTGACATCCGCAGCCGATTTCTGGCTCAATGCCGGTACTCCGGAGTCGTTCTCGCAGTTTCTGGAAAACCATCCGGAATTTGCCGGGACCGGATGCGTTTCAGGAAAGAGAGTTTACAGCTGCGACAAAAGGAGCACTGCGGGAGGGGGCAGCGATTTCTGGGAAACCGGGCCTGCCAGGCCGGATCTGGTACTCGAAGACCTGATAAGGATTTTCCACCCCGAAGCCGCCCTGCCTCTGCCGGAAAAGGAAAAGGCGGAAGGAAATGACGGTGCGGACAAATCAGATGACGGGAAGAAATCGGGGGATAAGACGGACGGGACCGGTGACGGAAAGAAATCGGGAAATAAAGACACGACGGACGAAGCCGGTGACGGAAAGAAATCAGGAAATAAAGACACGACAGACGAAGCCGGTGACGGCCTGATATTTTATTACAGAATAATACCATGAAACGGAATTTCAGACTTCATTTCATCGTGGCTGCCATCCTGCTCCTGATTCTGTTCGCGGCAGACCTGCTCACGGGAAGTGCCGGAATAGCACCGGGAGAAGTTTGGGACATCCTGTCCGGAAGTCCAGCAGACACGAACTCCAGTCTGATAATATGGAACATCAGGCTGCCCAAGGCGCTGACTGCCATGATAGCAGGGGCAGCAGTCTCACTGAGCGGCCTTCTCATGCAGACATTGTTCATGAATCCCCTCGCAGGGCCGTATGTCCTGGGAATCAGTTCCGGAGCATCGCTCGGAGCCGCGCTGTGTGTCCTGGGAGTATCTTCAGGCATGACTGCAGGTATGGCTCCCCTGCTGGAGAACCTGGGGATTGCCGGAGCCGCATGGGCAGGAGCCGCAATAGTCCTCGCCGTCATAATGGCAGCCAGCCGGAAGATCGGAGACAACACGGTCCTCCTTGTTCTGGGAATGATGCTCGGGGCAGGCATTGACTCGGTCGTCCTGATACTCCAGTACCTGAGTGACGAACAGGCATTGAAATCGTATATTGTATGGACGATGGGGTCGCTCGGAAATATTTCGGGAGCCAGGCTGTGGATAATGGCGGGTACCGTACTTGCCGGAGCGGCAGTCGCAGGCGCCCTGTGCAAGCCGCTGAACCTGCTGCTGACGGGAGAAAACTATGCGGCATCCGCCGGGACGGATGTCAGACAGACCCGAAGCCTTGTTTTCGCAGCCACCGTACTGCTGGCAGGAACCGTTACGGCCTTCTGCGGTCCGCTCGGATTCATAGGCCTGGCCGTGCCTCATCTGGCAAGGCTTTTCACGGGGACTGCAGACCACAGGATTCTTGTGCCTGGTACAGCATTGTATGGAAGCTGTATCATGCTGGCCTGCGACATAGCGGCCAAGTCGGCTGCGCTTCCGGTAAATGCAGTGACCTCTCTGGCAGGCATCCCTGTCGTCATCTGGATAGTGCTCGGAAACAGGAGACGGGGCTTTTGAGAACGAAACGCCGTCTTCATGACGGAGACACGGAAAAGAAAAAAGACTTTTATGCTTGAACTTACAGAATTGTCCGTAGGATACGGAAAGAAAGTACTGCTCCGGGACATTGATTTCAAGACAGACGAGGGAGAACTGGTAGCCCTGGTCGGAAGGAACGGATGCGGAAAAAGCACACTTCTCAGAGTAATTGCAGGCCTGGCCGGACCCATGTCCGGACATGTCCTGGCCTCAGGCCGGGACATGAGGCTTCTTTCCAGGAAAGAAGCCGCCAGGACCGTCTCCCTCGTAAACACGGAGCGTCTCAGAATACCGGGGCTGACATGCACTGAAATAGTATCCATGGGACGCGCCCCGTGGACAGGATGGACAGGCAGACTCGGAGACAAGGACAAAAAAATAATCGCGCAGGCCCTCGAAACAGTAGGCATGACCGAATTTTCCGGCAGGACCATGGACAAGATGTCAGACGGCGAATGCCAGAAAATAATGATAGCCAGAGCACTGGCGCAGGACACCCCGGTCATGCTGCTCGACGAGCCCACAGCATTCCTCGATGTCCCCGGGAAATACCAGATCGCATCCATCCTGAAAAAACTGGCAGCCGAAGCCGGGAAATCCGTCATCTTCTCCACACACGACATCGGCATTGCACTGAAAACAGCCGACAGGATATTGATTGTCGGCAACGCCGGAAATATATCGGCAGAATCCGGAAATTCCGCCCGCAGGAAAATAGAAGAAACCTTCGGCCCCGAATGCGGCGGCATGATATGAACGGCGTGGGCCTTCAGACCTGCAGGACAGATTTTTGGAGACAAACACATGCTTTTACTGGTGATCGCCGGACCAGACCGGACCAGGAGCCGCTCTCCCCTATCCGGCAGGTGCAGGCTTCACAATCCTGACAGAAAGTTCATAAAGCAGATAAAGCGGGATGAACACAAGCATGAGTGAGAACGGATCCCCTGACGGGGTGATGACAGCCGAAAGCACAAGCAGCACCACGACGGCATGCCTGCGGTACTTCTGAAGGAACTCCCGGTGCAGGATTCCGAGCCCGGAGAGCATCCATGCCACCAGAGGCAGTTCGAAAACCGCCCCCATGATGAAAACCATCCCCAGGAAATTGTTCATGTATGAATTGAGCGAAATCTGGTTTGTTATGGTCTCGCTTACCTGATATTCCGCCAGGAAACGGAACGTGAAAGGGAATATCAGACAATACCCCACCGCACATCCCAGGAAAAACATGAATGTCCCGAAAAAGAAAGTATGTCCGACAGCCTTTTCCTCCGACCTGAAAAGAGCCGGTTTTATGAATTTCCAGAGTTCATAGACTATATATGGGAACAGAAGCACCAGAGACATCCAGAAAGACGTGGTGATATGTGTCATGAACTGGGAAGCCACGTTTATGTTTATGATATCCACATGGAAACCGTCATCTGAAAAATCCGGCAGAAACGGCAGGACCTTTCCCGCAGCGGCGAACCACCTGTAAACGAAAAAATCCGAAGATGCCGGACCGAGAATCAGCGTGTCGAAAATATGCGGCATGGCCACGAAACAGGCTACGACCAGCACCGCCAGGACTATCGCAATCCTGACAAACACCCATCTCAAGACTTCCAGATGATCCCAGAAAGTCATCACGGAATCATCCTGCGCCTGAACCTCGCCCTTTACGCTATCCGTTTCAGACATCCGCGCCACTGTTCTGCTGCAGCCCGGCTACTGGTTGTCTGCAGTATCACCCTTGGACGGCTGCTGCGCTGACTGTGCGGCATCCTTGGTCGGCACACTCCTGTTCTGGCGTCCCGAAGCAGGAGCCGAATCCAGGTCAATGTTCCTCTCCACTTCGCTCATGCCTTCCTTGAAACTCTTGACCCCTTTCCCGAGGCCCTTCATCAGTTCAGGAATCTTCCTGCCGCCGAAAAACAGCAGGACCACAAGGGCGATTATCAGAATCTCGCCGGCGCCGATATTACCCAGAAAAAGAAAATTTCCCATATCCAAAACTATTTCCGACCAAAGTTAGTATAAAATAATGTCAGTCCGACGAAATATTTTACTTAAAATAAGAAATTCCGCCGTACTGGCTTACGATTCGAAACCCCTTATTATTTCCGCAAATGTTTTTCATAAGAAAGGAAGGCGGCCGACGGTAGCGACGAACATACCGGAGAGGGTGAGCATCCATGAGAGGCCGGCCGAAGCTGACGGCCGGAGATTCGGGGACTGGGAAATGGACCTTATTGTCGGGAAAGTGCGATATTGACCTTATGTGAAAGGAGCAGGAACTACCTGATAATGGAAAGACTGCCCTGCGGGAAGAATCACGAGAAAGTTGCAGATGCGGTCATCAGGCTTCTATACCCATACAGGAAGAATGTACTGACGATAACCACTGACAATGGCTTCGAGTTCCGCTCGCATAAGAAAATATCGGAAGCCCTCAAGGCTCCGGTATACTTTGCCGACAGTTATGCCTCGTGGCAAAAAGGCAGGATAGAGAATATGAACAAGCTTATCCGACAGTATATCCCCAAAGGGACTGACTTCCGGGAACTCAGCGACGAGTTCATCCATTCCGTCCAGCTGAAGATAAACCGAAGGCCCAGGGAAAAGTTGAACTTTTCTACACCCAAGGACGAGTTCTTTAGACTTTTGTTATAATTTTGTCTCGTGTTGCACTTGCTCGTT
>DVIP01000023.1 GCA_018711225.1 Candidatus Cryptobacteroides intestinipullorum
GACGCGGACCACGAAAACGCCGCCATAAATACAAGCGGCAATATTTTTCCAGACAATATCATGACTATATCCGCTCCCGCCATGTCCGGGAACGCCAATTGCAAAATTAAAAGAAAGAAGAATGGCATTAAGCACAAGAAACAGTTGGAAAATATGAAAATAAATCCTAAATTTGCGCGCTGATTCAGTTAATTAAAATTTTAAGGCAATGAAAAAAGGAATTCATCCCGAAAACTACCGTCTTGTAGCTTTCAAGGATATGTCAAACGATGTGGTGTTCATCACCCGTTCCTGCGCAAACACTAAGGAGACTCTGGAAGTGGATGGTGTAGAGTATCCAGTAGTCAAGGTCGAAATTTCAGATTCATCTCACCCGTTCTATACCGGAAAGATGAAACTCGTGGACACCGCCGGACGCGTGGACAAATTCTACCAGAGATACAAGAAAAACAAATAGTTTTCGAAAGAAAAACGGGACTTCCCCGAAATCAAAGAAAGGAGACCGGTCGATTTTCGGATCCGGTCTCCTTTCTTTATACCGTTCCGGCAGATTTGCAATCTGCCGGAAAATCCCTGCCGGATTACAAATCCGGCAGTACGACAATCATTCCCCGCACAGGTATTTCAGCCAGAAACTGCGGTTCTCGTCCAGAAAATGCTCGCCCTGATAACCCCTGTAGCCGTGCATCCCGTCCGGATAGACCATAAGGTCGAAACTCTTCCGGGCACGCTGCAGCGCATTCACCAGCTGGAGGGTATTCTGGAAATGGACATTGTCATCCCCCGTACCGTGAGTCAGCTTAAGATATACCGGACGTACGGAAGAAGTATCCTTGCAGGAAGCCGGATATCCTTTCACGAAACGCAGTGCACAGGCTTTCGCATAGCCTTCGGGATTGTCCTGAGGCGTACCCATATACCGTTCAGTATAATGCGAATCATAAAGGGCCCAGTCATACACTCCCCCTCCGGCAATCCCGTACCGGAAACTGTCCGGTGCCTGGAAAAGCAGCATCGCAGTCATCGTGCCTCCGAAAGAAAATCCCTCGACACCGATCCTGTCACCGTCAATATACGGCAGTGACTTCATGTAGTCGGCCCAGGCCACGAAATCCTGGATCTCATAAACGGTCAGCTGACGGTATATCATGTCCAGCCCCTTCCTGCCATTGTGCCCTGCAGCCCTGCAGTCAGCAGTGATCTGGACGATGCCATGCCGGGACCACCACTGGTTGTTCTCCGACGGCGATACCCACCTGTCCCATACCATAGGCGTATCAGGACCTCCGTAAATATCGAAGTGAACAGGATATTTCCTGGTACTGTCGAAATTTTCCGGCATGACGACAGAAGCCGGAAGCCTGAAACCGTCTTCCGTTTCCATATAAATGATCTGCGGAAGAGAATATGAAGACGGATCGAAACCCTCCCCTGCCATATCTGCCAGCACTTCTCCCTGAGGCTTTTTCCCTGAAGACGGGAACACGGCGACTTTCACAGGAGTGACGGAATTGGAATAGGATGCGGCGAAATATTTGCCGTCAGGAGAAAACCTTACTCCGGTGACATCATAGGCGGGATCCGTCAGGACCGAGACATGCATGCCCTTCCCGGCCTTATATACTGACCGGCGCACCCCGGACTCGTTATAGGACGAAAAGAATACCTCACCAGTCTTTTCCCGAACCTTCAGGACAGACAAATTCCAGAACGGCCCGTCGGTAAGCTGTCTGAAATCGGCACCGTCATAGGAAAGGAAATATACCTGCTGCCATTCCGAGTCGAGACAGCGCGACATATACAGTCCCTCAGAAGTGAAGACGGCTCCTGAAATCCAGTCCACCCACGTAGGACTTTTCTCCGAGTATATGAGTTTTCGCGAACCGTCAGCCACGGAGATGCTGAACAGTTCGAGCGACTGCTGGGAGCGCGGCATCCGCGAAACGAAAAACGAACAGCCGTCAGGACTCCAGAACGGAGTGCCGAAATACTGGTCGGGATCCTCTTCAAAATCAAGCCAGAGCACATCGGCAGGAGCCCCGGATTCAGGTGCGGAACGGAATCCGGACAGATCGGCAATACCGATCCTCACTGAAGGATTCGTCTCCCCGGCTTTCGGATATCTCGTCTCACTCAGTTTCCCGTCCTGTCCGAAAGGAGAATAAATCGGGAACAGCGGCACTTCTGAATTGTCGAATCTGTAGAAACCTATCCTGCGGCTGTCAGGAGACCACCAGAAAGCCCTGTACCTGGTAGGCCGCCCGAAAATCTCTTCATAATACACCCAGGAGGCATATCCGTTGAGAATCAGACTGCTTCCGTCATCCGTCACACGATGCTCCGCCCCCGTAGCGATATCCGCGACATACAGGTCATTGTTCCTGGTAAAGGCGATCATCGTGGAATCGGGAGAATAGGTCATGTTGACGGCACCTTCCGGCTCCAGAGGGAATTCACTGTATTTCTCAGGGGCAGAAACCCCCGTATTCACCTTTCCCTTGCGCACATCGTATGAAAAGGCTGCCGAATCTGCGTATGACCCGTCATACGAAAAGACCACCTCACTGTCGGAAACCCATTTCCATGACGAAGGGACCTTCTCGAATTCATCGGCCGCAGCAGGAACTGTCACCGCCGCGGCACAAAAAAGCATCAGTTTCTTTATATCCATATCAGCAAACATTTGTCTGTTCCGGAAATCCGTTATTTCACAAGAAGAAGGAATCCTTGAAATTCACCAGATAGACCTTCTCCGTACTTCTGGTAAGCGCCGTATACAGCCACTTGACATCGTCAGGAAGCAGTTCGTCCTGCCAGAACGGATTGTCTATGAATACGCATTTCCACTGTCCGCCCTGAGACTTGTGGCAAGTGACTGCATTCGCATATTTCAGCTGAAGGGCATTGAAATACTTGTCTTCCCTCACGGCCTGGTACCTTTTCTTCCTGGACTTTATGTGAGAGTAGTCCTCATTGACACCGTTGTAAAGCATATTCTGCTGTTCGGATGTCAGAGCCGGGCTTTCGGAAACCAGGGTATCAAGAATGACATTGGCAGTAATCTCCTGAGAATCATAGTCCGGGAAAGACAGTCTGGCCTTGGCGAAATGCAGCCCGTAACGCTCTTCATATCCGGAAATACTCTCAAGCATGGCTATATCTCCGTTGGCGATATAGTCCACATTCTCCAGATTTTCCACAAACTGATAGCAGTTCTTCACTATCATCAGCCTGTCACCCCTCACGAGACTTTCCTCCTTGAACTGGACTGCCGACCTGATTCCGAGATTGTATTTGATAGCCCGTCTGTTCGAACGGCAGATGACCACGACCCCGTCATCCCCGTATTTGGAATAGGCATCCGCCAATTTCTCTATCAGTTCAGAACCGTCAATCCGCTCTATATCGTCATATCCCCTGACATCCAGGGCAATATTGATGTCATCCGCGCCATAGTCACCTGCATCCCGGAGCAGCTCCCTCAAAGCCGTAGCGTTCTTCAATATCCCCGACCCTGCCTGCTGCCTCACGACCGTCACAAGCTCGGACCATACCGATTCTCCCAGATTCGCGATATATTCGTGGGACAATGCGGGACTGATATCCAGTCCCACGGGAGGAAGCTGCGCCTTGTCCCCTATCAGGACCAGCTTGTTGCCCGGCCCGCGCCTGACATAATCCACCAGATCCATAAGGAGATTCCCTGAGCCGAATGCACTCGCGGCAAGACCGTTTTCTATCCCGACGAGAGAGGCCTCATCCACGAAATAGACCGTATCCTTGTCCTTGTTCGGGCCTATGACAAATTCCCCGAAACCTTCTCCGGATACAGATTTCTGCCTGTATATGTGCTTGTGGACAGTATATGCGGAAGCATGCGCGTATCCGGAAAGCACTTTGGCAGCCCTGCCCGTCGGAGCCAGGAGCACGCAATGCACCTTCAGGCTGTTCAGGAAAGAAATGGCCGCGGACACTGCCGTCGTCTTGCCGGTACCTGCATAACCGTTCACCACCATTATGTCACAGTCATCCCCGTCCAGAAATGAAGCCAGATTCCTGAAAAACTTCGACTGGCACTCCGTCGGCTCATATTCGAGAGCCTTAATGAAACCGGAATAAAGGAAATCTCCGCTGCCCATCACTTCCTTCTCCCGAAAATCATCGACAACACTATAAATACAGGGTATATTTCCAGACGGCCGAGAATCATATCCATCGAAAATACAAATTTGGCGACAGCCGGCTGGGCTGAATAATTGCCCATGGAACTTATCGAATCCAGAGCCGGCCCCGCATTGCCGAGAGATGACAGACAGCCGGAAAATGCCTCGGCAGTATCGACACCGGCTATCAGAAGGATAATGAACGAAACCAGCAGGACGATTATATAAAGGACAATATACAATATTGCCGAAAACGCTGCCCCGTCCTTCATGAAATGGTTTCCTATCCTGAGCTGCATGATGGAAGACGGATGGAGATTCTGTTTCAGCTGCCGTCCTATGGACTTGAATGCGATCAGCATCCTGTCTGACTTGACACCACCTGTCGTGGAACCTGAACACCCGCACTGGAAGACAGCGTACATGAGAAGGGCGTTTGCCAGCACCGGCCATGTCGCATTGTCTGCGGTCGCGAACCCGGACGTGGACAGGAAACTCGTCACCTGGAATGTGGCGTCAAGGAAAGCCTTGCCCCAGCTGTCGTATGTCCCGGAAAACTTCAGTGACAGCGCGACAAGTACGGAAAGCGAAGCCAGAGTCCCGAGAAAGAACTTGACTACGGGATGCCGGAATGTCTTGAGTGACCTGGTGGCGAAGACTCCGAACAACAGTCCGAAATGAATCGACGACAGAGTCATGAAAACTATGATGATGATGTCTATGACAGGTGAATCATAATATGCTATGGACGAATTTCTGGTACTGAACCCGCCTGTAGCCACCGTGCTGAACGAATGGTTTACGGCATCGAAAAAAGACATGCCGGCCAGATTCAGCAGCAGGGTCTCCGTCGCCGCCAGTGCGACATATACGAATGCTATGACATGGACAGTCTTGACAGAACGGAACCTGTATCCTTCCCTGGAAAGCGAAGAAAGTTCTATATTGGTCAGACGCATCCGGAAAGGACTGGCGTCCGGCATAATCAGAAGCAGGAAAACCACGACTCCCAACCCTCCTATGAAATGCGTGGAGGACCTCCAGAACAACAGACCTTTCGGGAGGCTTTCCACATCCGTCAGTATAGTGGAACCGGTGGTAGTATATCCGGACACGCTTTCAAACCAGGCATTTATCAGGGTGAACTCTCCTCCCCACAGCACGTATGGCAGCATTCCGAATATGAACGAAAGCAGCCAGGACAATACTATAATCATGAATCCGTCCTGAAGCGAAATGGAGGAAGTCTTCCTGACGAAAATGAACGGGAAAATTCCGACTGTGAATGTAATGATGAAACTTATCGCAAGCGGTCCCATGGAGGAATCCCTCCCGTTCAGGACAGAGACCATCAGCGACAAGAACATGAACAGGGAGCTGATAAGCAGCGCCTGGCCTACATTCCTCGATATGACCTTGATATCCATTCTCCGTCTATTGAAATTCTACAGACTACAGCTCCTTGGCCGCGGCAGAAGACTCGATCAGCCTTTCCCTTTCCTCGCGCAGCCTGTTCAGCCTCTTCTTAAGTTCGATATTTTCCTCTATCAGCTCAGACAGGTCCCCGTTCAGATGGACCAGCTCGTCATCCCCTTCGAAATCATAACAATATTTCCTTCCGGCCGTCTGATACTCGTGTATGCCGGAAAGCATTTTCTTGAGGGGGCGGATATAATAGATAAGTATGAAGATCAGAAGGAGAAGGACCAGCAACAGCCCTGCGCCGACAGAAACCACACCAGGAATGATACTTCTGTAAAACCCGTCCTGGAAAGTCTGGGAATTTTCCTTGAGATCCATGTAAATGACATCGTTCAGTTTCTCGATATCCGTCCTCAGACGCTGGTATTTGGGCTGGAGACGCTTGAAATACCAGTCGCGGTTATCAATGAAATCATTCACGATCACCTTTTCGAATTCGAGTGACGTCAGCATATATGCAGAATAGGCATATATGACCGAATCGGCCCTGGCTATAGCCTCCTTGCTGTCCAGAGTGGACTTCAAGTCGCCATATTCCCTGATGAATGAACTGAAATCCATCTTGGGAATGACGGACGGGTCATGTTCCCCGACTATGGCAAGAAGCTGGAGATTGTAGGTATCGCTCTCGTTGGCCAGCTTCTGCGCTATGTTTATGCAGTTTATATTCGAGGCGATGAGATCGGACACATAATCGCTCATACGCCGGTACTCCATAATCGAGATAATACTCGACAGCAGGAGTATCACAGCTATTGCACCGAGAGAAAATGTCAATTTCATGCTCATTGACATCCTGACCGGAAAAATTCTCTTGAAAAGTTTTTTCAGCATAGTGCAAACAAATATACTCTGCAAATATAATCAGAAACCGAGAGCAAAGCAAACGGGTTTCTACAGACACTCCAGGCGCTTCATACAGGCGCCGTCCGGGTGCAATGCTTATTTTTTCGCTCAAATCTGCAAAAAAAATTTGCAACCAAAGAAATGTTAACTATCTTTGCAATCCCAAACGGAAAAAATGGTGTCATAGCTCAGTTGGTAGAGCAA
>DVIP01000024.1 GCA_018711225.1 Candidatus Cryptobacteroides intestinipullorum
GCATTATATTGTTATGAAGTTCAGTTTTGGATTTTTCGGCACACAGGAGCACCGTGTCTTCAATTACAAGCCGCGATACTA
Source organism: Candidatus Cryptobacteroides intestinipullorum (assembly GCA_018711225.1). Taxonomy (GTDB): domain Bacteria; phylum Bacteroidota; class Bacteroidia; order Bacteroidales; family UBA932; genus Cryptobacteroides; species Cryptobacteroides intestinipullorum. Next base: position 82 of record DVIP01000024.1, read on the forward strand.
TGATCCTGAAAAGGAGGCACTGAAACAAAAGTTCGGGCATGTCGACGGAAGCATGAGCAAGGAAAACTATGCCCCCGGAACGTACATAAAGGGAAGCCTCCGTAACGGACGTTACCAGAAGACCAGGCAGACAGGCAAGTCCATCGCCATAATCGGGATGATAGGACTCGCTCTTTTCTTCGTGGTCCTTGTGCTTATAGCGAAATATTATACGCTGCTCTGGTAGACTTGCACTTGTCCCTGATGTTGCGGACTGCGGATATTCCGGATCAGGAACGGACGTATTTTGAATAGGGGTAAGAGATGGATATAAGGATTCTTCCAGGCAACATAGCAAACATGATAGCCGCTGGAGAGGTTGTCCAGCGGCCTGCGTCTGTCGTGAAGGAACTGATGGAAAACGCGGTGGATGCCGGAGCAGATTCCATAACGGTCGCCATACAGGATGCGGGACGGACATTGATTCAGGTCACGGACAACGGCTGCGGCATGTCTCCTGATGAAGCCGTGCTGTGCTTTGAACGCCACGCCACATCGAAAATCGCATCGGTCGAGGACCTTTCGGACATCCGGACCTTCGGATTCAGAGGAGAGGCCCTGGCATCCATTGCTGCAGTCTCGGAAGTGGTTTTGAAAACCAGGAGGGAAACGGATGAAGTGGGCTGCGAAGTGATATTCGCCGATTCCAGACATCTGTCCACACAGGAAGTCGCCGCTCCGCGGGGTGCCGGTTTTTCTGTGAGGAATCTTTTCTACAACGTGCCTGCCCGCAGGAAATTCATCAAGTCCGACAATGTCGAGATGAAGCATATCGTGAACGAATTTCTGAGGATAGCGCTGACCAGGCCGTGGCTGAACCTGACACTGACTTCAAACGGGAAGGACATCTATGTCCTGAAAAGTGCCAAATCCCTGAAATTCAGAATCCAGGATCTTCTGGGAAGCAATGTCGTGGATTCCGTTGTGGACATAAATACCGAAACATCTGTCGTAAAGGTTTCCGGCTATGTCGGAAGACCTGACTGTGCCAGGAAGAACCAGAGCAACCAGTATTTCTTCGTAAACGGAAGGTATTTCCGCAGTCCGTATCTTCACAAGGCCGTGATGAATGCGTACAGCAATCTTGTCCCGGAAGGCTATTCGCCATCCTATTTCATCTATCTGGAAGTAGACCCGCACACTATGGATGTGAATATAAGTCCGACGAAGACTGAAGTCAAGTTCGAGGAGGACAATGTCATATTCCAGACATTGTATGCATGCATAAAGGAGGCGGTCGGGAAAAATTCTTTCGGCGATGCGATAGATTTCGATCTGGAAGGAGCCCCGGAAATCCCCGTATTGAGCCGCAGTTACCGTGAGTCAGGTCCTGTAGTGGAGCCGGGCATATCCTATAATCCGGCATACAATCCTTTCCAGAATGACGGTTTCCCTTCCGAGACCTCGCCTTATTCCAACACTTTGGGCTATGACAATACTGGTGTGCCGTCTGCGGAAGGTCCGGTGAGCGGCATGATGCCGGACATTTATTCCGGAAGTACTGCATACGGGAAGACCCCGTCAGTGTACGGCCAGGACGAATTTGCTTCTGAAAGGGCGAAATTCGTGGACAGGAGGGACGATTACGGAAAACTCTTTGAAGACAAGATATTGCCGTCCACGCAGGTGCTGATAGTCAAGGGAAAGTACATTTTCACCCCTGTCAAGTCCGGCGTGATGATAGTGAACATCAGACGGGCGGCCGAGCGGATACTGTTCGACAACTACATGAAAAACGCATCTTCCGAGCGATGCTGTACGCAGGCTTCACTTTTCCCTGTGCAGGTCAGAATCGGAGCTGCCGACATGTATCTTTTTTCCGAATGCAGGGACATTCTGGAGAAGTTCGGTTTCGACATAGAGCCTCAGGGTACGGATACCGTAGTGGTGAAAGGGGTGCCGGAAAGCTATTCCACGGAGCCGGACAGCGTGGAGAAACTGATTCCTGACCTGATTCTGGCATTGTCGGATGACCATGTTTCGGCCAGGGAGAACATGATATCGGTGCTTGCAGGCAGGTTCGCCCACCTCGGTGCGGTAAATTCCGCGCCTGTCAGGACTCCTTTGGAGGCACAGAGGCTTATAGATGACCTCTTCGCCTGCTCCAACACCGAATTTACGGATTCCGGACACAGGATAATGTCGGTTCTTCCGGAGGATGACATAGCCGGAATGTTCAGATAAGGGACTGTTACCAATTATTTTATTATAAATACAGGAAAAATGAGTTATTATTCATACAACAGCGGGGGAGGTTTTTTCAATTCCATGACGCCGGCCATCAAGAACATAATCATAATAAATGTTCTGGTCATGATATTCACCTGGCTGAGGCCGGATTTCATGTACAGCACGTTCGCATTGTTCTATCCGGCTTCGCATTTTTTCAAGCCGTGGCAGATCATTACCCACATGTTCATGCACGGGGGATTCTGGCATATCTTTTTCAACATGTACACCCTGTTCATATTCGGGTCGGTGCTGGAGAGGATATGGGGGACGAAAAAATTCCTGATTTTCTATTTCGTGACAGGCATAGGAGCGGCGCTCCTGCATACTGCTGTCCAGTTCGTAGAGGCCCAGGCATATATTTCCCAGATAGCGGAAGGTTCAGGCCAGGCGGCTACGGCTTATCAGATTCTGAAAAACACTCCTACGGTCGGGGCTTCCGGTGCCATATACGGCGTGCTGATAGGGTATGCAATGCTGTTCCCGGATTCGGTCCTTACCCTTATTTTCCCTCCGATATCGTTGAAGGCCAAATGGTTCGTTCTCATATTCGCCGTGATTGAACTTTTCACCGGAATCGGCAGCATATCCAGTCTTGGCGGAGGAATCGCGCATTTCGCGCATCTTGGAGGAATGCTGTTCGGCTGGCTTCTCATCCTTTACTGGAAGAAGAAAAACAAGATGTATTAGTCCGCCTGTATCGGCAGAGGATGCATGTATTGCGGCGGGTGTAGTCTGGCAGGAAAATGAGCAAGAGTCTTATAGGTGGAATAACGAACAGGGTGCTGATGCTTATAGCCGCAGCCTTGCTTGTACTGTCGTATGCTTCGGCTTTCGTGAATCCGGCGAAGGCATGGTACATGATGCTTCCCGGACTCTTCTTCTTCCCGCTGGCCTTGCTGAATCTCTTCCTCCTGGTTTGGGCCGTTGTCCGCAGGTCCGGAGCGTTCGTGATACCGCTTCTGGCACTGCTGCCTACACTGATATTTGCCGGCAGGTATCTACAGACGGGAGATGGCGGAGACAGCCGGGATCCGGATGCGAAGACGGTCCGTATGGTTTCCTACAATGTCGGGCGTTTCGCCAATCTACGCGACAGGAACGGCCGTATCGACAGGGATGTATGCGAGGATTCCGTGTGCGCGTTCCTGAAGGCGGCGGATGCCGATATCATCTGCCTGCAGGAGTATTATGCCGCTGATACGGATGCCCTGCATTCCGGCCTGAAATCTTCCTTCGAAGGATATGACTATGATTATTATGTGTTTACAGGCAAGCATGGGTGTTTCGGGAATGTGATATTGAGTCGTTTCCCTATCCTGGGTCAGGGAGTGGTGAAGTTCGACCGGAGCGCGAATCTGGCCGTATATACGGATATTGAAGCATACGGAGAGAAGTTCCGTCTGTACAACTGCCATTTCGAGAGCTACAATATCTCGTTCCCCGGTATAGTCAAGGGGCTGATTGACAGAAAGGACGGCATTCTGAAGGAAACAGAGCGCAAGATGCGCCATTCGCTTTCGCTAAGGCCGCGGCAGGTGGACAAGGTACTGGAGCATATAGCATCATGCAAATCAGGGACTGTCCTGTGCGGCGATTTCAATGACAATCCCATGTCATATACCTACCAGCGCCTGATAAGGGGACACAGGGACACCTTCTGTGAGGCGGGACACGGTTTCGGCGCTACATACAGGATATTGTGGCCCGCCCTTAGGATAGACTATGTCTTTCTGCCCGAGACTTTCCGTGCCGTAGGGCACACGACCCCGAAGAAACGTTTCTCGGATCATTACCCTGTAATATCCGAATTTGAAGTGGAACCGTAAAATGAATGATATGGATATCAAGGAAACAATGGAGAAGACCCTGGCTGCCCTGCGTTCCGGCGGTGTGATTCTCTATCCGACGGATACTGTCTGGGGGCTGGGCTGCGACGCTGCCGATCCGGAGGCTGTCGCCAGAATATTCTCGATAAAAAGACGCGACGACAGCAAGTCCCTCGTCCTTCTTGCCAGCGACATGGACATGATAGCAAGATATATAAGGACAATACCGGAAATGGCCGTCGAGCTGGTGGAAGTCAATGACAAGCCGATGACAATAATCTATCCGGGGGCAATATCTTCGCCCCGTCCGGCCGAAGGCTGTCTTCCTGTAAAGGACAAGTCAATGCTGGCTTACAATACCGTGGCTGAGGACGGCACGGTGGGAATCAGGATTCCGATGATGGATTTCTGCCGGGAGATGGTAAAGCGTTTCGGGCGCCCGATAGTATCCACCTCCGCCAATATCTCCGGCGAACCTACTCCGCACGGATATGGGGAGATTTCAAGGGAGATCAGGGAGGCTGCCGACTACATAGTCGATCCTGCTCTCGAGGCCGGTGCTACGGGGAAGTCCTCTTCAATCATCAAGATAGGACTTGACGCCACCGTTGAGATTATCCGCAAATAGGGTTCGGACTGCTGTTTAAATGGAGTTCATGCTGCCTGTGCCTACAGCAGGAAATGTGAATAGACGGCGCATACAGCCGCAAACGCTGCCGTTTCCGTTCTGAGCCGGGAAGGACCGAGATGGACGGGAATGAACCCGCATTCCAGCGCCAGCGATGCTTCCTCTGCCGAGAAATCACCTTCCGGGCCAATCAGAACCGATATGTCCCTGCAGCTTTCCGGCATCATGTCCAGAGCTTCCTTTATGGAAATGCGCGGATGGCTTTCATCTTCGAAACAGTATGCTATAAGCTTGAGCCTTCCGCTTTCGTGTTTAAGACTGTCTGCATATTCTTTCACCGTGACCATTTCCCTGACTGCCGGGATTCTGGCCTTCAGGGACTGTTTTGTGGCGGAAAGCAGGATTTTGTCGAGTCTCTGCGGCTTGATGATTCTCCTTTCCGAATGTTCTCCGCATACGGGGACAATACTGTCGATTCCGGTTTCGCATGCCTTTTCGGCGAACCATTCGTATCTGTCGGCGTTTTTTGTCGGACAGACAGCCATTTCCAGCCGGTAAGGCAGTGTACCCCATTCCGGAACGGCTTCGATGATCCGGGCTTCTGCATTTTTGGGCAGCTCGGATACCAGCCTGCACATGAAAAGTGTGCCGGAACCGTCAATTATCGAAATTTCGTCGCCTTTCCGGTGCCTGAGCACTTTGATGCAATGCCGGGCCTCTTCTTCGTCCAGCCTGATGATGTCTCCTTCAATGTTTGCAGAGTAGAAAAGTTCCATATTCTTCCGGTATGTCGGGACAAAGTTAGAAAGATTTGCCTTGAAGGGGACTTCCGCTCGGGGAAAATGTCGGAATAATGTATAAATTTGCCTGGATTACCGTACAGGCGGCGGATTAAGAATTGGGTTATGTATATAGGATTGATATCAGACACACACGGCGTGTTCGACAAGCCGTTCATGGAATTTCTGGAGCCGGTGGACGAAATATGGCATGCCGGAGATTTCGGAAATCTGGCCGTAGCGGAGTCCATAGCCGCCTTCAAGCCGCTGAAAGGAGTCTACGGAAACTGCGACGGCATGGATATCCGGATGGATTACCCCTTGTTCCAGCTGTTTATGTGCGAAGGCATGAAAGTCCTGATGACACATATAGGCGGCTATCCCGGACGCTATGATCCGAGGGCAAGGGCATTGATAGACGAGCACCGTCCCGACCTTTTCGTCTGCGGACATTCGCATATCCTGAAAGTCGTGAATGACAGACGCCGGAACATGCTGGTAATGAATCCGGGGGCGGAAGGCATACAGGGGTTCCACATAGTCAGGACCGCGCTGCGTTTCAGGATAGAAGACGCGGACATACGGAATCTGGAAGTCTTCGAACTTGACAGGAAAATGGGCTAGGACAAAAGTCCCTAAGGAACCGCGACCGGATTACAAATCCGGTTGAACGTGGCCCGAAGCCACTTTTGGGTTTACCCTCATCTCAGAACGGGAAAAGCAGAGGCAGCACCAGTATCATGACGATTCCCATGATGACCTGCAGCGGAAGCCCCACCTTTATGTAGTCCATGAAGGTGTACTGGCCGGCAGGCATCACCAGAGCATTAGGCGGAGTGGAAAACGGGGATGCGAAGCACATGCTTGCAGCCACTGTCACGGCGAACAGGAACGGAACGGGGCTGACCCCCATCTGCATGGCGCTCTGGAGCGCTATCGGCGCCATCAGGACTGCTGTCACCGTGTTGCTTATGAACATTGTCATAAGCGAAGTGGTGAAATAGATTCCGGCCAGCAGGGCAATAGGCCCGAAATCCCCGAGCCCGCTGACGAGAGCTTCTGAAATATATCCGGACACTCCTGTCTTTTCAAGTGCCGTGGACATGGGGAGCATGGCCGCGAACAGGACTATGGTTTCCCAGTTTATGGTCCTGTATGCAGCTTCCACATTCCTGAAACATCCTGTGAGCACCATCAGTATTCCCGCTATCATGACAGCGGTGACAGGCGCCACGGGTATGAAGTCGAATACCATCATCACGACCATGAGTATCATAATGACTGCGGCTATGGGCGCCTTGTAGTCGAGCGTCACTTTGGCCGCTTCCTCCAGAGGCTGTCCGAGTACCACCCATTCGCTGTCTTCCTTGCTCAGCCTGGCTATGTCCTGCCAGGATCCCTGCACCAGAAGCACATCCCCGCTGTGGGTTCTGGCATCTCCGAGCTCGTGGAGGATGTATTCGTTCTTGCGGCGGATTCCGAGTACGTTTACATTGAACTTGTCCCTGAATCCGGCCTCCTTTATTGTCCTGTTTATGATGTCCGACGAGGGCATCAGCACTATCTCGGCTATCCCGATATCGTAGAATGCCAGTGTCTTCCCTGTGGCGGAAGCCTCTTCGGAGGTGTGTTCGTCAAGCATCTCCATCCTGTAGTCATCCGCAAACCGGCTTATATTCTCCGAACTTCCTGTCACATACATCACGTCTCCGGAGCTGATTACCGTGTCGGGAGATGCCAGCTCCTGGGTCACTGTCTTCAGGAATCTGTGCTGGGCGGTTTCTCCACGCCTTATTTCCAGAATATTTATACCGTATTTGCGGCGCAGGTCGAGTTCGAGCACTGTCTTGCCGATGATTCCGGAATGTTCCTGAGCCCGCAGCCTGAACAGGTTGTCAGCCAGACTGTATTCGTTTACCAGCTGGTTGAGGGTCTTTCCGGCGGATATCTTCTCATTTTTCTTCTCCTTTTTGGACAGGAATATTTTCGACAGCGGAAGCAGGACGATGATACCTGTAGCCAGGCAGACCAGACCGACCGGCAGGAACGAGAAGAATGAAAGTTCCCGGAATCCTGCGCCTGTAAGGGTGTCCTGGATGATAAGGTTCGGCGGAGTACCGATAAGAGTCATCATGCCTCCCATACTGCTGGCGAATGCGAGCGGCATGAGAAGCCGTGACGGGCTCATGCCCGCGTTGTGGGCGAGACTGACGACTATCGGGAGCAGCAGCGCCACCGTTCCCGTATTGCTCACGAATGCCCCGATGAATCCCGTGACAAGCATCACCAGCAGGAAAAGCCTGAGTTCGCTTTTTCCTGCCAGTTTAAGAATCTTGGAGCTTATCATTTTGGCAAGACCTGTCTGGAATATGGCACCGCCTACCACGAACAGACCTATCATCATGATTACCACCTGATTGGAGAATCCGGCCAAAGCTTCTTCCGGGGTAAGTATCTGGAATATCAGGAGGCCCAGCAGGGCACACAGAGCCACTATGT
>DVIP01000025.1 GCA_018711225.1 Candidatus Cryptobacteroides intestinipullorum
GCATCGGATAGTACAGCTCTCCGTGTCTGGTGCCGCATATACTCTGGATGACTACTGCCATCTTCTCTTCGCTCAGAAGATTCCCCGTAGTATGTATATATGTACGGCTGCCGTTGAAGAAAGCCGATGCATAGACGCTTTTTACAGCCTTCCTGAGTAGTCTGAGCATCTGGTCCTTGTTCTCCGTGAGCGGTATCATGTATGTGGAATAGACTCCTGCGAAAGGCTGGTAGTTGCTGTCTTCCAGTTTCGAACTGGACCTAACCGCAAGTGGTGACTCCACCGTCTTGAGGAATCCTTTCAGTTCTTCCACAAGTTTTTCAGGAAGCCTTGAGGAAACGAATTCGGAAAGGATTTCATCATCGGATATGTCTGCATCTATGACATACTGCAGGTCATTTTCCATGATAAACTGGTCGAAATAATCCGTAGCTATCACCAGAGTCCTCGGAGTGGAAATCTTCACGCCTTCATATCGGTTCGTAAGCCCGTACTTGGCAATGAGTGTGTTAAGAAATGCCAGACCTCTGGCCTTGCCTCCGAGAGAACCTTCTCCCGCCCGCGAAAACCAGATATATTTTCCGTATGTGTCCTTGTCGAAATGGGCTATGATGCCGCGTCCGTTCAGGGCATGATAGTCATGTATCTGCTGTCCGACGTAATTCCTCAGTTCCTCTACGGAAGAAAAATGGTTTTCATGAACTTTCCTGAACTGGTTCGCCAGGGTGAAAAGGCCTCTGGCGAAAAACCACTTGGAAAGCATGTTCTTGGACGTGTTGTATATCAGCACCTCGTCCGGTATGGACCTTATGCATTCCTGAAGTTCGTTCAGATTGGCCGCCCTGCCGTATTCCTGCCTGTCCCTGTCACGGAATACGAAATCTCCGAACTCAAATTCCTCCTTTATGTATTCGGCGAGCTGTATAATCAGTGTCTTGGAATACTTTTTCAGGAACCCCACGCCGAGCCTTGCGGCCACTTCCGCCATGTCTCCCTGGGAAGACTGCAGGATAATGGGCATATACGGATCATCTTCCTTCACGAGCCTTACCAGGTCAATGCCTGCGTCAGGCTTCTCGCTTTCCTGGGGATCGTTCTTGTGCAGGACAAAGCCGACATCGGAAATAATCCCCAGCATATTGTTCTTGTATTTCCTGTATATATTGACGGCATCTTCGTAATTCGTTGCCAGAAGAATCTTGGGGCGCGAGCGTTTCCTGAGCTTCCTCTGTTTTTCATTCAGGGTCTCTTTCAGGAATTCAGCACTCTGTTTCAGGACAAGCTTGTAGAGTTCCGGCAGATATGTGGAATAATACCGCACTGAATCCTCTACGAGAAGAATCGACTGGACACCGACTTTCAGAATGTCGTTGTCCGCGTTTATCTGGTCCTCGAACAGCTTGACTATCGCCACGATGAGTTCCGCATTCCCGTTCCAGCTGAATATGTAGTCCACATAAGACCTGTCCTGCTTTTCCAGTCTCCTGTGGATTTCCCTGGAGAAATGCGTAAGCAGGATGAACGGTATGCGCTTTGCCTGCGGATTGTCCGATGACATGGATTTCAGGTTCCTTGCGAAGCCGAATATATTCTTGTCCTTTTCGTTGTACATGCAGATGACCATGTCGATATGGCTGTCTTTCTGCATGACGGTTTCGGCCTCCGACGAGGATGTCACCCAAACGAACTGCGGGGGATTGCTCAGGTTCAGCTCCACATATTCCCTGGATATCTGGGATTCGATCTGTCCGTCCTCTTCAAGTATGAATGCGTCGTAGTTGCTGCAGATCATCAGGATTTTCCTCACCCTGTATGTCATCAGGGCCCGGAAATCCGTGACTATGAGTTCTTTCAGGCTTACCGGCTCGATAGTGTTCATATCCTGCGCTATATCGTTGTCTGTCCGGCCCGGTGCAGTGCATCCAGCGCTGCAGCATAATCCGGCTCGTCAGTGATTTCAGGAACCAGCTCCCTGTAAATTATCCTGCCTTCCTCGTCAAGGACCATGACGGCCCTTGCCAGCAGGCCTTTCAGCGGACCTTCTGTCATCGTAAGGCCATATCTTTCATCGAAATGCCGGCATCTGAACACTGAAATAGGGATGACATTTTTTATGCCTTCCGTCGAACAGAATCTGGACTGGGCGAACGGGAGGTCTTTCGATACGCAGAGTACTACCGTATTGTCAAGAGCTGCTGCGGCTTCGTTGAATTTTCTTACGGATGCCGCGCATACCGGTGTGTCGAGACTTGGAAAAATGTTCAGTATCACCTTTTTCCCTTTGAAGTCCGGAAGGTGTACTGTACTGAGGTCACCTTTTACGCCGCCGAATTTCGGGGCAATGCTTCCTGTTTCTGGGAGTTCTCCGCATGTCTGGACCGGAGCACCCTGGAATTTCACTGTTGCCATAATTTTAACGGGTTATTTCTGATTCGGGTCTAAAAATAGCAAAACTATTCCTGAAAATCAAATGGCATTCCCGGTTTGCATGCGGCCTGCAGCATGGCACGGCGTCGGAATTCCGCGACGGCTATTGCGGATGCGACCGCTGCATTGAGAGACTCCGAACCGTGTCTGCCGGCTGGATAAGACGGTATGGCAAGCCGTGCCGATACCAGACTTTCCACTTCCTCTGAAATACCGTCCGCTTCATTGCCGGTAATGACCATGACAGGGTAGTCTTTCCCCGTCCCGAAACCGGATGTGTAGATGTTTTCCCCGTCCATGAATGTCCCGTAGGCCCGGCCCCCGTTCTTCAGAAGAGTCCGGATGGCATCGGGCAGGACCGTATATCTGAACCTTACCCTGAATATGGCCCCCATGGTCGCCTGCACGACCTTCGGATTGAATATGTCCACCGTATCTTCCGTCGCCAGTATGCCGTCCACGCCGAACCAGTCTGCGATACGGAGTATTGTTCCCAGATTCCCCGGATCGCGGATGGTGTCAAGCCCCATATAAAATCCCTTGTCCCCGAAAAAATCCCCGGCACAATCCTGTGGCAGTGCCAGATTTTCCGGCTTGCGGACTACTGCCAGTACGGGGGAAGGGGAGGCCAGCATACTTATCCTGGACATCGCCTCTTCTCCGATTTCATCCCTGCGATAGACTTCCTCCACCGTGAAAGACGATGCCAGAGCCTCTCCGACCATCTTTTCCCCCTCGACAGTGAAAAGGCCCAGCGAGTCCCTGTACTTTTTCTGTGCCAGTGACCTGATCCTTTTTATTTCGTTGCCGGATATGCCCATGTCCCGATGTCCCAGTGTGCTGTCAGTAGCCCAGAATCTTGAGCATTGACTTGTATGTCTGCTCCTTGGAGAAAAGCTTGGTGAAATATTCCCCGTTCTCGTCCCTGTCGATGATTATGTATTTCGGAGCAGGCTGGAGGCAGTGCTGCAGTCCGCCGAATCCTGAAATGGATTCCTGATATGCCCCCGTGTGGAAGAAACCTATGTAGAGAGGGTCCTTCCGTTCTTCCATTATCGGAAGGAAGATGGCGTTGGCATGGGAGTCGGCATTGTAATAGTCCTGGCTGTCGCAGGTCAGTCCTCCCAGAAACACCCTCTGGTACTTTTCATTCCATTTGTTTATGGGCAGGAGTATGAAACGCTGCTTGATTCCCCATGTGTCCGGAAGTGTGGTCATGAAGGAACTGTCTATCATGTACCATCTTTCCCTGTCATTCTGCTGTTTCATGTCGAGCACCTGGAATATGGTGGCTCCCGACTCTCCTACGGTGAAACTTCCGAACTCGGTGAAGATGTTCGGCTCCGGCACCCCGCGGGCGTTGCACATGGTCTTGATCTGGAGTATGATCTCTTCAGCCATATATTCATAGTCGAAATCCATGGCCAGAGAGTTCTTGATAGGGAATCCTCCGCCTATGTTCAGCGAGTCGAGTTCCGGACATATCATTTTCAGGTCACAGTAGACATTCACGCACTTGGCGAGTTCGTTCCAGTAGTAAGCGGTGTCCCTTATACCGGTATTGATGAAGAAGTGCAGCATCTTGAGATGGAATTTGCTGCTCTTGCTTATGACGTTTTCGTAGAACGGGAGGATGTCGCTGTAGCGGATTCCGAGCCTGGATGTATAGAATTCGAAATTCGGCTCTTCCTCGGAAGCTATCCTTATGCCTATGTTGATAGGCACATTTACGAGGGTGTCCAGATCCTGAAGTTCATGCATGTTGTCCAGGACAGGAATGATGTTGTGCCAGCCCGAATTGGCGAAATTGGCGATATTCTCTATGTATGCAGGTTTCTTGAAACCGTTGCAGATGATATACAAGTCACGGTCCACGGCCCCTTCTTCCTCAAGGGCCTCTATCAGATTCAGGTCGAATGCGGAAGAGGTCTCGATGTGGATGTCGTTCTTGAGTGCTTCCCTGAGCACAAATTCGAAATGCGAACTCTTCGTGCAGTAGCAATAATGGTAGCTGCCCTTGTAGTCAGCCTTCGCCATGGCGACATTGAACATTCTTTTTGCCTTCTGTATCTGGGATGAAATCTTGGGCAGATACGTTATCTTCAGCGGTGTCCCGTACTGGTTTATGATTCCCATCATGTTTATGCCGTGAAAATAGAGTTCCCCGTCTTCCACCTTGAACTCATCCTGCGGGAATTCGAATGTCTGGTCAATCAGATCGATGTACTTGTTCTTCATCTTGACAATGTAATTAAGCCGGTTACTGCCTGTTCCGGGCAATCCGTCGCGGCCGGATCAGTTTTTCCGGCTGCAAATATATGATTTAAATCTGTCAATCCTACGACCGGGGCATTATTTTTATATGAAAACCTTAATCGGCGCACCGGATTGATTGTTGCAAACAAATTTTTTATCTTTGCATGATATTCTCTCCGGTATTTTTGGTCCGGACGGGGATATGGGACGGATTTCCGTGACGGACTCGGATATTTATGGATAGTCGGAACTGGTTGGCCTTTTTCTTTGCGGCCCTGCTGGCCTGTTCCTGCAGTACGACAAGAGTGCTGCAGGACGGTGAATTCCGTCTTGCATCGAACAGGATCACCGTCACCAATGACAAGGAATTTAACACCGGACAGATAGAGCCTTATCTGAAACAGAAGCCCAATTCCTATTTCATTTTCAAGTGGAACCCTTTCCTGAATGTCTACAACTGGTCCAACGGAAAGGGAGGGGCATGGGACAAGTTCGTGCAGAAGATCGGTGTCGCCCCCGTAGTCTATGATCCTGAAATGGTAAGCAGTTCTGTCGAAAACATCACGCGGCATCTGGAATATCTGGGGTATTTCAATTCATCGGTGGACACGCACATAGAAGTCCGCAAGCGTAGGGTGTACGTGGACTATGACGTCACGCTGGGGAAACAGTACCCTCTCAAGGCCGTGAACATCACGGTGCCGGGAGGGGATTTTGCCGAAGAGTTCTACAAGGACACCTCGTCCATGGTACTCCGCAGGGGAGTCCCGCTTTCCGAGAGCATTCTGGAAGACGAAAGCGAGAGGATAACCGCCTATATGAGGAACAAGGGCTTCTATACATTCAACAGGAATTATTTCTTTTTCGAGGCTGACACTCTTTCGTATCCTGATTCCGCCGTCCTCGACATGAGGGTGAACAATTATACGAGGAATGAGACCGAGAGCGATGCCAGGCCGCTGTGCCGGTTCACGATAGGTGACGTGTCCATCTCATATCCCGAAAACCTGAAAATCCGCGACAAGGTTCTCCGGGAGCTGAATACCATCAAGCCGGGGAGCCGTTACAGCGAAAATCTCGTGAACAATGCGTATAACCGGCTCTCTTCCCTGAGGGTGTTCAGCAGCGTGAATGTGGAGATGACGCAGCGCGACACCAATATAGTTGACTGCGAAATAAACCTGTCACAGTCCAGACTGCAGGGATTCAAACTGAACCTGGAGGCTTCGATAAATTCTTCCGGGCTTTTCGGGGTGTCACCCCAGCTTTCGTACTATCACAAGAATATCTTCAGGGGCGGGGAGTGGCTGAACCTGAGCTTCATGGGCAATTTCCAGTTCAAGTTCAATGACGCCATACGTTCCAACGAGTTCGGAGTCTCGGCCGGGATAAGTTTTCCGAAATTCCTGTTTCTGCCGTACAGGTTCTTCCCCGGAAGCGTGCCGAGGACCGATATAAATTTCGCGTACAATTACCAGAGCAGGCCGGAATATACCCGGAATATCATTTCCATGTCCTACGGGTACAACGGCAATATCCGCGGACGGTTTTTCTATCAGTTCTATCCGCTGCAGCTTAACATAGTCCGTCTGTTCGATCTGGACCAGAGTTTTTTCAACACCTTGTCCAGGGATCCGTTCATGCGCAACGCATATCAGGACCACTTCGACCTGGGGTCGGGGGCGATATTCTATTATTCGACCAATACGGACGTGGTGCCGCGCACTCCGTTTTTCTATGTAAGATGCCAGGTGGACATAGCCGGAAATGTGCTCAGTCTGTTCAAGCCGCTGATGAACAAGGATGACAGCGGGGCGGGGATGCTGTGGAACACTCCGTTCTCCCAGTATGTGAGGGCGGAGGTCTCGGTCGGGAAGACGTGGCGTTTCGGAAGGAATGACGGGCAGGCCCTGGCTGCCAGATTTCTGGCAGGTGCCGGATATGCATACGGCAACTCGACGGCTCTCCCGTTTGAAAAACATTTTTACTCCGGAGGAGCAAACAGCCTGCGCGGATGGCAGGCGAGAGCCGTCGGGCCGGGCCTTGCACCTCTGGACAGGACCTTCATCATCGCCAACCAGACCGGTGACATGAAGCTGGAGGCGAATCTGGAATACCGTTTCAAGATGTTCTGGAAGGTGGACGGTGCCGTTTTCCTGGATGCGGGAAATGTCTGGACACTGCGGGACAGCGGGGGAGAGAACAGCGCCGCATCCAAACTGAGCATGAAGACATTCGGAAAGAGCATTGCAGCCAACTGGGGGCTGGGAATACGTCTGGACCTGAACTTCATGCTGCTGCGTCTGGACATGGGCATGAGGCTGCATGACCCTGCCAGGGAGCAGAAATGGCTGCGTCCGGGACAATGGCTGCAGAGGGACGGCTTTGCAATACATTTCGGTGTGGGATATCCGTTCTGACGGTGGAAATTCCGGGGCGGAATGCCGGAAAACATGAGGAAAATCCGGCGGAAGAAATGATTGATTTGTTATCATCCCCGTTTTTGCTTACATTTGTTCCTGTTAAAATTATCGTGAAATGTCACTTATCAAATGCAAGGAATGCGGTCATGAAGTTTCAGATACCGCGTCCGTATGCCCGAACTGCGGGGCACCTGTAATAAAGGATATATATTGTCAGAAATGCGGGACCAGGATTCCCGAAAACATACAGTACTGTCCGTCATGCGGAGCCAGGACAGGCTGTCCTGAAAAGCCGCGCAAGGACAAGATTGTGGCGGGGCTTCTCGCCATCCTTCTCGGCGGGCTCGGAATACATTATTTCTATATGGGGAAGACCACTGCCGGCATCATAAGCCTGATTCTCGGACTGTGCTCATGCTATATCTGGGGTCTGGTCATGTTTGCGCAGGGCATCTTTATCCTTACGATGTCGGATGAAGATTTCCTGGCCAAATATGTAGATACCGACAAGAGTTTCCCTCTGTTTTAGCCGCCCGGAACAGAACCTTTAACCGTAACATAATCCATACTGACCATGTTTTGCAAGAACTGCGGGACGGAGTTGCCCGACAATACACATTACTGCACCAACTGCGGATTCGACCAGACTGCCGCATATACTCCCATGCGTGATCCGGGCGGAAGACCTCGCACGAATATGATCCTTGCCATCCTTGTGACTGTCTGCTGCTGCGTTCCTTTCGGAATAGTGGGCATCGTATATGCTTCCAGAGTGGATTCGGCCTGGAACACCGGCCATTTCGAAGAAGCGGAAAAATTCTCCAGGAAAGCCCGGAACTGGTCCCTGTGGGGACTTGCCCTTTCCCTGCTGTTCTACATAGCCTATATCATCCTTATCGTGGCCGGAGTGTCCTGGGCCATGTGGTGGGATGACTTGGATACCTTCTACACATTCCTGGCTTGAAACACAAGAGGACAATACCTTTGATAATAATCGCTGCAGCAGCCGTCCCGGTGATGACTGCTGCTGTTTTTCTTTACATGTCCAATGACCCCTCTTCTTCAGTACTCTGTCCGAAATGCCTTTTCCATCTTCTGACAGGTCTGGAGTGTCCGGGATGCGGTTCCCAGAGAGCCGTACACTGCCTTCTGAACGGAGACCTGCCGCAGGCTTTCCATTACAATGCCCTGCTCGTGGCCGCCATACCGTATCTGGTTCTGTATGCGGCATTGACCCTGGTGTCCAGGGTATGCAGAAATGCGGATATTGTCAGGGCCAGCGGCAGGATATACGGAGTCCTTTATGGAGGAAAGGCTCTCAGGACAGTATTGGTATTGATTATATTGTTCTGGATATCAAGGAATTTTACTTCCTTTTTCTGACGGAAACTCATTCGGATTTTCCGGACTTGCCATAATTGTATTTCGGCCACATCCGTGACAGCCTTTCCTGCATTTCGGCTTCGCGCCTGTTGTCCGCCGGTTCGTACAGGGCGGTCCCGGAAAGCCTTTGTGGCATAAATTCCAGATCAGTCCAGTGCCCCGGATAATCGTGGGCATATTTGTACCCGTCACTGTAGCCCAGTTCCTCCATCAGTTTCGTAGGGGCGTTTCTCAGGTAGAGTGGTACAGGGGCGTCCTGTGTCTCTCTGGCCAGAGCCAGCGCCTTGTCTATGGCCAGATAGGCGGAATTGCTCTTGGGTGAAGATGCCAGGTATATGGCCGTTTCGGAAAGCGGAATACGGGCTTCCGGCATCCCTATATTGTGCACGGTGTTGAAACAGGCGTTGGCAAGGAGCATCGCGTTGGGATTTGCGAGTCCTATGTCTTCAGACGCCAGTATGCACATTCTCCTGGCTATGAAAAGCGGGTCTTCGCCTCCGTTAAGCATCCTTGCCAGCCAGTAGACTGCGGCATTCGGGTCGGAGCCCCTTATGCTTTTGATGAAGGCGGATATTATGTCGTAGTGCATCTCTCCGCCCTTGTCGTAGACAGTGATGTTTTCGTTCAGCCTGGAAGTCACGGTGGCATTGTCCACAATGACTGTCTGTCCCCCGGTGAAGGTGGATGCCAGCAGGTCAATGATATTCAGGAGTTTTCTTGCATCACCCCCGCTGTACCTGAAGAGCGCTTCCGTTTCCCTTATGTCGAATTTCCTGGTTTTCAGTACCGTGTCTTCCGTTATTGCCCTGTGCAGGAGAACATCCAGGTCTGCGGTCCCGAGAGGCTTCAGCACGAATACCTGGCAGCGGGACAGGAGCGGAGTAATCACTTCAAACGACGGATTCTCAGTAGTGGCCCCTATCAGTGTCACGACACCTTCCTCCACAGCCCCCAGAAGTGCGTCCTGCTGCGATTTGTTGAACCTGTGAATCTCGTCTATGAAGAGGACCGGGGAGTGTGCGGAGGAAAAGAGCGACTCGGATCTGGCCTTGTCAATCACTTCCCTGACTTCCTTGACACCGGCACTGACAGCGGAGAGAGTATAGAACTCCCTTTTGAGAGTCCGGGCCACGATTCTGGCCAGAGTGGTTTTTCCTACGCCGGGAGGCCCCCAGAGGATGAACGATTTCAGGTCGTCATTCTCCACCATCCTGCTTATGACGGCGCCTTTTCCCACCAGATGGCCCTGCCCCACGTACTCTTCCAGTGTCTGGGGCCTCATCCTTTCCGGGAGGGGCTGGAGCATCCTGCTGCGTCCTATATTGTCTTCGGAAATCATATATCTGCCAAATCGCTATTGACCGTCAAAATTAGAAGATAATTTCATATCGGCAAAATATAAATGCGGGGACGTCTTTTTTCATCATAATCCTAAAAGCAAAAAAGCGGACAATCGAAAATAATTTCTTAAATTCGCAACCGTTTAAAAGAACGGTGGAGCATTATGATGTTTGACAAGAAGACGAAAATCATCTGTACCATTTCCGATCTCAGGTGCGATGTGAACTTCCTGACCAAGCTGTATGAAAGCGGAATGAATATCGTCAGGATAAATTCGGCACATGCGACTGTGGAAGGGGCGCAGAAAATAGTGGACAATGTCCGTGCTGTTTCAGACAAGATAGGCATACTGGTGGATACCAAGGGACCTGAGGTCCGCCTTACGGCCATGGAAAACCCCGAAGGTTTCGAGGTGCGCCAGGGTGACTGGCTGGAGATACATAACGGCCCGGACAAGCTCAGCCGTCATCCGGTCCTGTATACCAGCTACGGCAATTTCGTGTCTGACGTGCCTGTAGGATCGCATGTCCTTATAGACGACGGTGCGGTGGACCTGTTCATAACGGGAAAGGACAATGACAAGCTTCTGTGCGAAGTCCAGAATGACGGTGTAATAAAGGGAAAGAAGAGTGTCAATGTCCCCAACGTGCATATTGCCCTTCCTGCCCTTACGGAAAAGGACAGGAAATTCGTGAAATGGGCGGTAGATGCCGACATAGACTTCATCGCACATTCTTTCGTGCGGGGAAAGGAGGATCTGATGGAGGTGCAGGAGCTTCTGGATTCATATGACAGCCATCTGAAGATTATCTCCAAGATAGAGAACCAGCAGGGTATTGACAATCTGGATGAAATCCTTTCACATACATACGCCGTGATGGTGGCCAGGGGAGACCTGGGCGTGGAGATACCGGCCGAAAAAATACCGCTTATACAGAAATACATCATACAGCGGTGCAGAAGCCGGAAAAAACCTGTAATCATCGCCACGCAGATGCTGCATACGATGATAGAGAATCCGCGTCCGACAAGGGCGGAGGTGACAGATGTGGCCAATGCCATATTCCAGAGCACCGATGCGATTATGCTCAGCGGCGAGACGGCAAGCGGAAAATATCCTGTGGAAGCTGTCGCCACCATGTCCAGAATCGCCAAGGAAGCGGAAAAATCCATCAACATATCCCTTGACCTGAACCTGGAAATGGTATCAAAGCCTATAGCCGCAGTGCTGGCGAAAGAGCTTGTCGCGGCGACTCAGGCCCTTCCGGTGAAAGCCATCATTTTCGATACATGGACAGGGCGTACGGGACGCTATCTGTCCGAATTCCGGCCTAAGGTGCCGATATATGCCATGTGCTACAACGATTTTACCATGAGGGAGCTGGCGATGGCATACGACATATACTGCTACAAGTTCCCGATACAGAAAAGCAAGGAGGCTTTCGTGAGCAATGCCATCCGTCTTCTTGTGGAGAACGGAAGGATATGTGCGGGGGATCTCGTGGCTTTCATAGGAGGCAGTTTCAATGACGAACTCGGGGCTACGTACCTGGAGTTCAAGTACGTATAAAAGTAAAAACCTGTCAGTATGGAGAAAATAACAGTCAGAGATGCACGCAGGGAGGATGCTGCGGATATTGCGGGCCTGCTGGTGATGGCATGGCCGGTAGAGGATTTCCTGCGCATGCAGCCCGGGCTTACGCTGGACGGGCTTGTAGGATTTATCCGGACTTTCGTCGAAGCGGAAGATACATTGTACAGCTACAGATATACCGTAGTGGCAGTCCTGAAGTCCGATGACGGAGACGAAAGGATTGTCGGGGCCATGAACGGCTATGACGGTGCGGAATACGAGACATTGAAGCGTCCGGTAATGGAGGCTATTGCGGCTTCCTTCGAGTCCGGTGACGACTTCGGCAGGGTGAAGGAGACTGATGCAGGGGAGTTCTATCTGGATTCCGCTGCCGTGGACCCGGAGATGAGGTCGAAGGGTATCGGCTCCATGCTTTTCGATGCCATGACGGAGCGCGCCGTCAGACAGGGTTTCGACACTGTGGGCCTTATAGTGGACGAGGACAAGCCCAGGGCGGAGGCGCTGTATCTCCGGCTCGGCTATAAAACGGTAGGCTGTAAGGATTTTATGGGGCACAGGATGCTGCACATGCAGAAAAAAATCTGATATGACGAGGGCCTGCACAATGATTCTGCTTGCTGCCATGTTCTCCTTCGCGAGAACGGCTGCGCAGGACAGGTCTGCAGGTGCAGGCTTCGCGTGGAATGAGTTCACGGCCTCTTTCCAGATACGCATGAATGATGATGGTTTCCTGCGTACTTCGCTGAATCTGGACATGACGGATGTGATTTCAGGCAAGTCGCTTTATCCGGGTTTTTCCGCGGATGCGGCATATCTGTTCGAATTTGCGGAAAAGAGGTTCCGCAACGGAGAGTATTTCACCTTCTTCGCAGGGCCTGGAATATGTGCCGGTTATGTGAGGAATGTTTCGGGAGATTTCGGTATTATGGGAGCTCTGTCCGGGTGTATCGGTTTCGACTATGTGTTCAATGTGCCGTTTTCCCTTGGCCTGACCCTGGAGCCGGCCATAGGGGTGCATTTGAGAAGGACCGCTTTCGGTCTTACGAAGATGGATTTCTACAAGACGGGGCTCATATCATCGCTGATGCCCCACTTGTTCATAAAATACAGATTCTGACAGAGCCTTATGAGAGGGAACCGAATCATATTCGCGGCACTGGTGCCGGCCTTGCTTTTTTCCCCGTTCCAGGCATCGGGAAGGGATGACGGGGCAGCGAAGAGGGCATGGCCGCGTTTTACGTTCGGCATAGAGTCTTCTTACGTGCTGACTTTCATGAACCGCTCTCATTTCAATTTCATTTCGGCTGACGGAGGCAGACGCGATGTGAAATCCTTTTCTGCCGGACTGTGGAGCAACGGCCAGTTCCTCGTACATGGAGGCGTAAATCTTACGGAAAAAGTCAATATTTCGCTTTATACGGGGTATGGAGGGATTTTCGTAAGGGAGAGGATGGTCCCCGTCTCGGTCCGTGTTTCATGGTTCTACGGCAGGGATCCCATGAAAAACCGCTGGATGTCATTCTGCAGTGTCGGGGCGGGCTTCAACAATCCGGACAGACTCAGCCGTATTTCTGCCGAAGGCAAGGCTGGGGGAGGCTACAGGATTTCGCTGAACCGACATGTGAAGATGGACCTGCTTCTGGCGTTCCAGGAGGTATACACCCATATCCGTGCGTATGAAAACGATACCGGGAGTTATGTCCCGGAGGAACGGCTGAGACGGAACGACACGTGGATCGGCGCGTTCACTTTCGGCATCGGCCTTGTCTTCTGATTCAAGTAAAATCACTATATTTGCACTCTGTTTACAAGAAACAAAATTCACAAACCATGAGCAAGATATCTGAGAAAATAAGATATGTAGGCGTCAATGACCTGAAGAAATCCATTTTCGAAGGCATGTGGCCGCTTCCGTTCGGAGTCAGCTACAATTCATATCTGGTAATCGACGAGAAAGTGGCCCTGATAGATACTGCCGAGGCCGGTTTTGCTGCCGAATATATGGACAACATCCGCAGGGAACTCGGAGACAGGAAGGTAGACTACCTTGTGGTCAACCACATGGAGCCGGACCACTCTTCCCTGATGAAGCTTGTCCGTGAGGCGTGGCCGGATGTAAGGGTGGTGGCCAATGCCAAGACTGTTCCCATGATAAAGGGGTACTATGGCATAACCGACAATATCCATATCGTAAAGGAGGGGGACAGCATCTGCCTCGGAAACAGCAATCTTACCTTCTATATGGCACCTATGGTGCATTGGCCGGAAACGATGGTCACATGGTTCGGCGAGGAAAAGACGCTTTTCTCCGGGGATGCGTTCGGAACTTTCGGGGCGCTGGAGGGCGGAGTCACAGACTCTTCCGCAAGGCTTACAGGCAGCACCGACCATGCGGACAGCACGTTCTCCGCATTCAGGGATGAAATGAGACGCTATTATTCCAATATCGTCGGAAAATACGGGCAGACGGTACAGGCCGCGCTCAAAAAGCTTTCCGGCCTGGAAATAGAACGGATATGCTCTACACACGGTCCGGTGTGGGAAAAGAACATACCGGAAGTGGTGGGATATTACGACAGGCTCAGCCGGTATGAGGCGGAAAAAGGTGTCTGCATAGCATACGCTTCCATGTATGGCAACACTTCTGCGGCAGCCAAGGCTCTTGCAGCCGAACTGGAGAAAAGGGGAGTGCCGCATGTGCTCCATAACCTCTGTACTGAAAGCGTTTCATACGCGTACAGCGATGTCTTCAAGTACAATACGCTGGTTGTCGGGGCTCCTACTTACAACAACGACATATTTCCTCCTGCATACAATTTCATGTACGGCGTTTCCGCACGACTGGTAAAGAACCGCCGTTTTGCCGCTTTCGGTTCATTTACATGGGCGGGAGTCAGCGTGAAGCTGCTTAACGAGATGGCGTCAAGGCTCGGTTTCGACATGATCAGCGAAGGAATATCCTTCCCTCAGGCTTATTCGCCTGAAAAATGCGACATGGCCGCCCTGGCTGACAGGATAGCGGCTGCGCTGTAGGACGGTTCCGGCTGATTTGCAATCGGCCGGATTTTTCATATTCATCGTCTGTGAAAAAATGTTTTTTCAGGCACGGATTATATAAAAAACGAGGCTGGGTCAAAAGTCCCGAAGGGACCGCGACTGGGAGTCGCACAATCCCCCTAATAGGGGTCGAGAGCGGTTTATGAGAATGTCCTGTGGACATTCTCATAAACCGCTCTCGACCCCTATTAGGG
>DVIP01000026.1 GCA_018711225.1 Candidatus Cryptobacteroides intestinipullorum
GGATGAACGCTTCCGGATTTTCAGTAAGACAGCCTGTCGGATGCTGTCCTTTAGGGACTCGCGGACGGAGTTCGGCAGGGATTTCCAACGGATTGAGACAACTGAAATAGTAGAACTCCCTACACACAAGCACATACTGTCCCCGTAAATCCTTTGCCATATTCTTATCTGTGTGGTGAACATTCCTTATCTGTTCGAAGCCACCCTCTACAGGCTTGTAGATGTTGTCTCCGTAGCGTTCAAGCACGGAGGTGTCATCAGTATATACAGGTCTTTTGACATGGTATTTCTCCCAATACTCGGCAAAGGTCAATTTTTCTGACACCTTGGCAAGATATATCAGCCTTTCTTCCCCGACAGGGGTAGGAGTATGGGCGATATGTGATGAAGTCCAGCCTGCAATCCAGTCGCCAACCTTGGCATTCTTCCTCAACTGCGGTTTGCAGGTGGCAAGGGTAAGCACTCCGAACAGAGGATTAGGAGCGAAACGGTTGTCGTGTGACATCTTGTAACTGTAAAGGCGTTCCATAATGAATATGTCTTATTGGTTTGTACTGCAAAATAAATACGGCATTGTGCCAAACTGTGGTACAGGCATGAATTTTTTTAGTGTCTTTTCTCCCTTGCAGCCGGACAGGGGCGTCAATTCAGAATTTGTCACTTGTTGTCATTCAAAACATAACTATTTTCCGACTTGTCCAGTATTCCCTGGCTGACAAGCTGCGATATGGCCCTGGAAAGTGAGGGCCTGGCAACGCCCAGGATGAATGCCGCTTCCTGAAGGTTGTCGATCTGTCCGTTTCTCGTGACGTAGCTGATTATCCGGGATGAAAGGGTCTGGAGTGCAAATTCGCTCAGTCTGCGGCTGAGGAACATGCTGTGGTCTGATATGATTTTCAGGTAATTGGACAATATCTCCCTGTCGCCGAGCAGCAGTTTTTTCAGGGAATCCCGGTTTATTTTCCATATTCCGCAGTCCGCGGATGCGATTATGGTTACGGGAAATATCCTGTCCGTGCTGAAAACGAAGGCGGATGCAAGAGCCTCCGGCGCATACAGGGTGTCAAGAATGAATTCCTTGCCTTCTTCGCTTACCATTCTTGCATATACGCTTCCTTCTCCCAGCAGATACAGAGAGTTGCAGGCATATCCCTGCATGGCTATGAAATCTCCTTTCCGGTATGTGGCAAACTTTTCAGGTATGGAGCCGAGTATGTTTTCTGCCGTCACCCTGTCGCAGTTCCTGAACAGGGGCATGTCAAATATATCGTGTGTCATGGCATAGGTTGTTCCGTACGGATAAATTGCACGGGGAATATCCGGATTCCTCTGCTTGGCAAACATACGTGGAAGCGTCCGGGGCGCTGCAGTATAAATGCCTTCAGGCAAATATACGCAGAAGCCGAGAGCAATGCAAACTTGTTTGTAATTGCCGAGGCGCTACAGTATATGTGGACATTTATGGCCAAATATACAAATAACCATGGAGCGAAGCAAGCCGGCCGCTCCGCTCCATGTCATGTATGTTCACACGTCTCCCGGACTTATTTGGACATGCCCGCAAGCCATTTGACTATTTGCGGGTCATAATGGGAGAAGAACAGGCTTTTGCCTGTATCCAGGCCTTCTATTGCCTTCATGTCGGCATCTGAAAGCGAAAAGTCGAAGACATCCATGTTTTCTTCCATGCGCTCCCTGTGCGTGCTTTTCGGAATGACTATCACTCCGCGCTGTATCAGATAACGCAAGGCTGTCTGAGCCACGCTCTTTCCGTATTTCCTGCCTGTTTCCTCAAGGGTCGGATTCGAGAAAAACCCGTTCCTGCCTTCTGCGAACGGACCCCATGACATGATCCGTGTGCCGTATTCCTTCATGATTTCCATGGCTTCACGCTGCTGGTTGAATACATGGGTCTCCACCTGGTTCACCATCGGTTTTATGCTGCTGAACTCTGCGATGTCAATGAATCTGTCCGGATAAAAGTTCGACACTCCTATTGCGCGCGCCTTCCCGCTGCGGTATGCTTCTTCCATGGCGCGGTATGTCCCGTAGTAGTCGTTGAACGGCTGGTGTATGAGAAGCAGGTCCACATAGTCAGTCTGAAGTTTCCGGAGGGACTCATCAATGGATGCCGCGGCCTTTTCCTGTCCGGCATTGGTAATCCAGATTTTTGTGACCAGGAACAGGCGGTCACGCGGTATACCGCTTTTCTTCACGGCATTGCCGACACCTTCTTCATTTGCGTATGCCTGGGCCGTATCGACCATCCTGTAGCCGGCTTCCAGTGCATCTGTCCGGACCGCTTGTTATGTTTGTTACCTTTCTTTTTTCACTTTTTTCCTTATTTTCTTTGACGTGGAAGGAAGAAACGGTATATTTAACGTATATATCTTTCCGAGACCGTGAAGCGTATTACAGGGAGAAGCATGACGGGGCTTATCGACCAGTTCACCGTTCCGATAATTATCGGTCTCCTGAAGAATACCGACATGTCCCTGACGCAGCTGTCCGAGGAAATGGAATTTAATTCGCCGTCATATTTTACAAGATATGTCAGGAAGCACCTCGGAGTTACTCCAAACGGATTCAGGAAAAGACTGTAAGCATGAAGTAATCGTAAAATATGCGTAATATCCGCGGAATTGTTATCTTTGCACGATATGGCGAAAGGTTTTGCAGAGACTGACGCGCAGTGCCGCGGGATAATAGGGGATGTCAGAAATGGCGTCTTCAGTCCCGTATATCTGCTTATGGGGGAAGAGCCTTATTATCCGGATCTGGTGTGCAAGGCCATTATGGACAATGCCTTGCAGGATGCTGAGCGGGATTTCAACCAGACAGTGTGCTACGGTACCGACACTGATGCGGACAAGGTGATAACTGCAGCCATGCGCTATCCTGTCTTCGCTGCCAGACAGCTGGTCGTGGTGAAGGAGGCGCAGTCCATGAAAACCCTGGAGGGACTTGCCCGCTATTGTCAGAATCCTCTGCCTACTACCATACTCGTTATCTGCCTGCACGGTGCATCGGTGGACAAGAGGAAGGAATTGTACAAGAATATCAGGAAAAACGGCATAGTGGTGGAGTCGGCTCCTGTCCGGGATTATGAGATGAGCCGGTGGATCACCTCTTTTTTCAAAGGCCGCGGGCTGGAAATAGCTCCGGATACCGCAGCTCTTCTGGCCGAGTTCGCAGGAACGGATCTGAACAAGATAGCCGTCGAGACCGAAAAGATGCAGAAGAATTTTCCCGAAGACAAGAGGGAGGTGACAGCGGGGGATATCGAGAGCAATGTCGGGATAAGCCGCCAGTACAGTATATTCGAACTGACCAGGGAATTGTCGTTCAGGAACAGGGAAAAGGCATTGAAAATAGCCGCTTATATCGGCGGTTCGCCGAAATTTGTCCTGCTGCTGGCGACGGCCCCGCTTTTCAACCATTTCTACAGGATTCTCAGATATGAGGCGCTCATAATGAAAAACCCCAGGGCAGGCAATGCTGAAAAGGCGGAAATGCTGGGGATCAGCCCTTATTTCCTGAAGGAATACGATACTGCCGTCGCCAATTATCCTCCACGGCAGTGTCTGTCTGTAATTTCACTTTTAAAGGAATATGACTTTAAGGGCAAGGGAGGAAATTCGGGTGAGGCCACCCAGGCTGAGCTTCTTATGGAACTGATTGCGAAGATATTGAATTGTTGACATGAAGATGGTCCTGCATCCGTTTTATGGGAAAGACCGGATCGCGGAGTCTGCAGGAATGGAAAGAAAAATAATCAAGGAAAATATGGGAGACTATATCATACAATGCCGGGACATGTGCAAGAGCTTCGGAGAGAAGACGGCTCTTGACCATGTGTCCCTGGACATTCCGAGAGGGAAGATTTTCGGACTGCTCGGACCTAACGGGGCGGGGAAGACCACCCTTATCAGGATAATAAACAGGATAACCATTCCAAACAGCGGGTCGGTGCTTTTCGACGGAAGGCCCATCACCCAGGAGGATGTCAGGAGAATCGGCTATCTTCCGGAAGAAAGAGGGCTTTACCGCAAGATGAAGGTCGGCGACCAGGCCATGTATTTCGCCAGGCTGAAAGGCATGTCATCAAGGGATGCCGCATCGGAACTGAAAAAATGGTTCGTGAAATTCGGAATAGAGAGCTGGTGGGGCAAGAAAGTGGAGGAACTGTCCAAAGGCATGGCCCAGAAGATACAGTTCATAACCACTGTGGTGCACAGACCGTCCCTGCTTATCCTGGACGAACCGTTTTCCGGATTCGACCCTGTAAATGCCCGTCTGATAAGGGACGAGATACTGGGGCTGAAGGACGGCGGGGCTACAATCGTCCTGTCCACCCACAATATGGAATCGGTCGAAGAACTTTGTGACAATATCGCCCTTATCAACAAGTCCAGGCTGGTGATAGCCGGAGGCGTGGATGAAATCCGCCACAAGTACGGAAACAATCATATCGAACTCGTTTATTCGGCTCCGGAGCCGGTGGTTTCCGTTCCCGGATGCTTCAGGGTCCTGTCTGACCAGGACGAATCCGGGAGACATACGGCTGTACTTGCCGCGGACGGGGAAGCCGACAGGAATACCGTGCTCAGGGAGCTGGTGTCCATGCCATTGACCGTACATTCATATAAGGAGCTTGTGCCGAGGATGAATGACATATTCATCAAATTAGTCACGGAGGAGTAGATTATGGATTTCAGGACAATAAGTGTCATAATTTCGAGGGAATACCTGACCAAGGTCAGGAAAAAGTCTTTCCTTCTCACCACATTTCTCGGGCCGCTCTTTTTTGCTGCCCTGTGCATCCTGCCGAGCCTGATCATGTTCATGGCAGAGGACAAGGGAAAGAAGGTCGGAGTGGTGGACAGCTCCGGTATTGTCATGCCATATATGACAGACAGCGAACAGATAGACTATACGGACTATTCTTCCAGAAGTGTAGATTCGCTGAAGACCCGTTATTTCGATCTGGACCTGGACGCGCTGGTGATTATTTCGGAGCTCGATACAGTATCGAAGACCGTATCAGTGTCCGCATATTCCCAGAAGCCTCTGAGTGTGGACATGAAGGAGGCCATCAGCCGGAATGTGAACAATGCCGTGGAGGAATACCGGCTGGCTTCATACGATATCAAGGGGCTTAGGCAGATAATGGAGGATGTCCGGGTGAATATCCCGGTGGCGACATATACTATGGATGACAGCGGCGAGGAAAAGATAACCTCATCGGAGGTCTATATGATAGTATCCCTTGTGCTGTCCATCATAATATACATGTTCATCGCCATGTTCTCGGCGATGGTGATGCAGAGTGTCATAGAGGAAAAGTCCACAAGGGTGGTCGAAGTGCTGATATCATCCGTAAATTCTCTGGAACTGATGTTCGGAAAGATAATAGGAGTCGCCGCCGTGGCCCTGACACAGTTTTTCCTGTGGATAGTGCTGACGGCTGTGATAGTTCTCGGTGTCGGTTCCTTCATAGGCATGGATGCCATCACGGCTTCCGCAGGAATGCAGGGAGACCAGATGGAACAGATGGCGCAGATGGCCGGAGGCCTGGGTGTGGATCCGGGCATGGCCGACGCATCGGGCATGACGGAGAGCATAGAACGGATGGCTTCTTCAGACAGCGAGATGGCGGCGGTGCTTTCCACTCTTGCCGGGCTGGACTACGCCGAAATACTTCTCTGTTTCGTGATTTACTTCGTGCTGGGATATCTGCTGTATGCGTCACTCTTCGCCGCAATAGGATCTGCGGTAGAGAACGAGGCGGACACCCAGCAGCTCCAGATGCCTGTCACAATCCCTCTGCTGCTGGCTTTCTTCATAGCCTTCTATGCTTTCAAGGCCCCTGACAGCCAGATAGTCTTCTGGGGTTCCATGATACCTTTCACATCCCCTATAGTGATGCTGGCGAGGATTCCGTTCGGCGTGCCGTTCTGGGAACTTGCGCTGTCCGTGGGGCTTCTTTTCCTGACTTTCCTTCTGATGGGCTATATATCCGCCAAAATCTACAAGATAGGCATCCTGATGTATGGCAAGAAGACGACATTCAGGGATTTGTACAAATGGCTGAAACAGAAATGAATTATTCTCTTGTATGAAGAAACTGCTTTTTTTCGCGGCGGCAGCATGCTTCGCCCTTGTCATGTCGGCGGACGACGGCCGTTACAGGATAGAATGGTCCAGATACAGGATGGACGGTTCCCGGACCGGATGTGTCTCTCCGGGTGCAGATAATGTGGAGTCTTCCCTGGGAAGGGTGGAAGACGGTGTATATTATGCGCCTGACGGGAAGGTATACAAGGGCGGTTCGGCGGCTGCCGTGGCATCAGTGGTGCTTGCCGCCCAGCCTGCCATGGCTCCGGTGAAAAAGGCTATCGGCCGTTCTTCCGGACCGATGATACTTGCAGAACCGGAATGCGCCCTTTCCAATCTTTTCATTGACACTATAATGGCTGCAGTGGAGAAGAGGTCCGGCAGGCATGTGGATGTGGGGATAGGAAATTTCGGAGGCATCCGTGTGGATATGCCGGGAGGGGATATCCTGCTGGACGACATATTGTCCATGTTCCCGTTCAGCAACACCATAGTCTATGTGGCGCTGAAAGGCCGTGACCTGAGGGCCCTGCTTGAGCAGATGGCCGCGACACGTGTCCAGGTCCTCGGAGGTGTGCGCATCGTGGTTTCAGACGGCAGACTGGTCTCCGCGACCATTGGCGGCGAACCTCTGGATGATGACAGGGTGTACGGCGTGGCGACCATTTCCTTCCTCCTGGACGGGGGCGACAATCTTCATGTAGGGAGGAACGCACTTGAAATCATCAATTATGATGACATCAATATTATAGACATCATGCTTGAGTATATTCATGCAGAGACTGCGGCCGGAAGGGAAATATCCTACAGTACGGACGGACGGGTAAAAATCATGGAATGAGAATGAAGTTATGAGAAAGACAATAATGACGACGGCCCTTGCTTTCCTTTGCGTCCTGGCCGGGGCACAGGATCTCGTGATCCTGCACACCAATGACACGCACAGCCATATCGACCCGGTGAGGGCAGGGGAGAATGCCGGACTCGGAGGGGTCATAGAACGCGCTGCCTTCGTGGACAGTGTCAGGAATGCGGCCGGAAAGGACAGGGTCCTGCTTGTGGATGCAGGCGATTTCAGCCAGGGTACGTCCTATTTCACGCTTTTGAAAGGAGATGTGGAGACCGACTGCATGAATGCCATGGGATATGATGTGGCCTGCCTCGGGAACCATGAGTTTGACAACGGCCTTGACGAGCTTGCCCGCAGGATAGCCAGATGCGATTTTCCCGTGGTATGTGCCAATTATGATTTCGACAACAGGAAACTGGAGCGCCTGGTGAAGCCGTACTGCATATTGCGCAGGGGAGGGCTCAAGATAGGTTTCATCGGTCTCCTGACAGATCTTTCCGTGGTGGTGGACAAGCCTGTCGCGGATCTCATTGAATATCTTGATCCGGTAGAGTGTGCGAACAGATATGCGGAAATCCTGAAGAACAGGAAGCATTGCGACCTGGTGATTTGCCTGACGCATCTGGGGTATGAAGGGGAGTCCCTTACTGACCCAGAACTGGTGTCCGGCCTTGAGAATGTGGATATGGTCATCGGCGGACATTCGCATACATTCCTGGAGCAGGCCGAATATGTCAGCGACAGGACGGGAAATTCAGTGCCTGTAGTGACTGACGGCTGCTGGGGCCTCTACATCGGCAAGATTGACTTGTACCGTGCGGACTGAGGCTACAGGATATTGAGGCTCTGCTCCTTTATCTTTTCCAGCTCGTCCTTCATCATGACCACAATCTTCTGGATTCCGCTGTGATTGGCCTTGGAGCCCGTGGTGTTTATTTCTCGGCCCATTTCCTGGGCGATGAATCCCAGTTTTTTACCTGGATACGGGTCGTTGTCTATCGTCTCCATGAAGTATCTGCAATGCTGGCGCAGACGTACTTTCTCTTCGTTGATGTCGAGTTTTTCAAGATAATATATCATTTCCTGCTCCAGCCTGTCCTTGTCTGCAGGGACCTGGAGTTCGGCAAGTCTGGACATAATCCTCTCCCTGATCATGGGCACCCTTTCCTTTTCCAGTTCCTCGATCTGCGGAATGCAGTCCATGATTTTCTGCACTTTCGAGGTGATATCCGCGTACAGTGACCTGCCTTCATCGGCGCGGTAGGTGCATAT
>DVIP01000027.1 GCA_018711225.1 Candidatus Cryptobacteroides intestinipullorum
GGGTGCCCAGTCGGATTCGAACCGACGACATTCAGAACCACAATCTGACGCTCTAACCAACTGAACTATGGGCACCATATTCATTTGGGACTGCAAAGATACATAAATTTCTGAATACCGCAAGGATTACAGTCAAGATTTCTTCTTTTTCCGGAATAATTCCGATCTGACAAAAGTCCGCTGACAGCCATACCGTCACGGCAAAACTGTAAGAGAGGTATATCGAATCTGTCATACCATATCCTCGCCAGTCTTCACGACCTTCACACGGACAGCCTTGTGGAACGGAATGAAAGCCGACACCACGGCCACGACAAGCGCCGCCACCATCATCATACCGAGAATGTCCTTGACAGAAAGCAGCAGCCCCTGCATCTGAAGCGTGCTGTCGAGTGAAGACACTGCCACCTGCTGCGCCTGTTCAAAACCATGCCCCTGGGAAATGGCGTTCTGCAGCGACCGGGCATATCTTTCAGCTGCAAGCAGGTCTGATGAAGTGACAGATGCGGACAGCGACTGCACATATTCCAGCTGAAGCCTGTACTGCATATTGTTGAAAAACGAAATGGCAATAATAGGAGCCAGGACCGACCGGCTGTTTATCAGAAAGAACGTGTTGGAAAGCATCAGTTTCGGCTCCAGATCCTCAATCACATACAGACCGAATGCAATGAACAGCACCATCATCCCGAAACCTCTAAGAATCATCCTCCACAGGAAAGCTCCCAGCAGCAACGGTGCAATGACGCTGCAGGCGGCGATTACCGGAGAATGGAACCAGTCATACGGCTTTCCGTAATTGAAAAAGAACATAAGGGCAATAATCCCCACCGAAGCGACCGCCATACTCTTGAAAAGACTCAGAAGCCCCTGCAGAAACAGATCCGCGAGAAGCAATGTCCGGGGAGATTTCAAAAATCTCCGAAAACGGGCGCAAATGTAAGTTTTTTTATCAAATTAAAAATATATATCTTTGCATGATTTACGA
This sequence comes from Candidatus Cryptobacteroides intestinipullorum, assembly GCA_018711225.1. Classification (GTDB taxonomy): domain Bacteria; phylum Bacteroidota; class Bacteroidia; order Bacteroidales; family UBA932; genus Cryptobacteroides; species Cryptobacteroides intestinipullorum. The sequence continues at coordinate 989 of DVIP01000027.1, forward strand.
AAACGTTTCAATATGAAGAGAGAAATCAAATTTTCTTTAGTCTATAGAGACATGTGGCAGTCGTCCGGGAAATATGTCCCGACCGTCAGCCAGCTGAAGGAAGTGGCTCCGGCCATCATTGACATGGGCTGCTTTGACAGGGTTGAAACCAACGGCGGTGCTTTCGAGCAGGTAAACCTCCTTTTCGGAGAAAACCCGAACAAGGCAGTACGCGAATGGACAGCCCCGTTCAATAAGGCAGGAATACAGACACACATGCTTGAGAGAGGCCTTAATGCACTGAGGATGAATCCGGTACCTGCAGACGTGCGTGAACTGATGTACAAGGTGAAATGCAAGCAGGGCACCAACATCTCAAGGTCTTTCTGCGGACTGAACGACCACAGGAATCTGAGACTGTCAGTCGAATATGCGAAAAAGGGCGGGATGATATCGCAGGTAGCGCTCTCCATCACCAATTCCCCTATCCATACCGTGGAATACTACATGGATATCGTAGACAAGGTGGTAGGATACGGATGCGATGAAATCTGCCTCAAGGATATGGCCGGCATAGGACGCCCTACCATGCTGGGACAGCTTACAAAATCCATCAAGACCAAATATCCTCATATAAAGGTACAGTATCACGGGCACTGCGGTCCCGGGTTCTCCCCTGCCTCCATGCTTGAAGTGGCACGTGCAGGTGCTGACTACCTGGATGTTGCGGTAGAGCCTCTTTCATGGGGCAAGGTGCATCCTGACGTGATTACCATAAGGGAGATGATGAAGGCAGACGGTTTCCTCGTAAAAGACCTGAACATGGACGCATACATGGAAGTGCGCCGTCTCACCCAGAAATTCATAGACGAGTTCCTCGGCTACTGGATTGACCCGAACAACTCCCACATGTCGTCCCTTCTTGTAGGCTGCGGCCTTCCGGGAGGAATGATGGGCTCCATGATGGCTGACCTGAAAGGTTTCCACGGCGCCATAAACGCATCCCTCAGAAACCAGGGCAAGGACGAACTTTCTCTGGACAATCTGATGGTCATGCTGTTCCAGGAAGTGGCTTACGTATGGCCGAGACTCGGATATCCGCCACTTGTGACACCGTTCAGCCAGTATGTGAAGAACACTGCGCTGATGAACCTCATGAACATCCTGAAAGGACAGCCGAGATGGACTACCATAGACAAGGATACATGGAACATGATTCTCGGCAGGATGGGAAAACTTCCTGGCGAACTGGCTCCTGAAATCGTACAGCTGGCCAAGGAAAAGGGACTTGAATTTTACACAGGAAATCCGCAGGACGCATTCCCGAACGAACTCGACAAGTTCCGCGAGATGATGAAGGAAGAAGGCTGGGACACGGGAGAAGATGATGAAGAACTCTTCGAATTCGCCATGCATGAAAGGCAGTACAGGGACTACAAGAGCGGCGTAGCCAAGGAACGTTTCAGAAAAGACCTCGAAGCCATGAAGGAAAAGGCAGGAGCTCCTATAGTCATTACCAGACCTGTAGTGGAAGTGCCTAAATACGATGTGGAGAAGATAGTGGAGAAATTCCCTGACGCAAAACCTGTACAGGCACCTGTAAAGGGACAGCTTTTGTGGCAGATAGATGTCGATGATGCTTCCACCGCCCCTGTGGTCGGAACCGAGGTCAAGGCAGACACGGCCATGAGCTATATCCAGACATATTACGGAATGGAAGAAGTGAAGCCGGCATGCGACGGAAAAATCGTAGCCGTATGCTGCAAGCAGGGTGACTTTGTAGCCAAAGGTGAAATTCTCGCCTTCATCCAGTAGGAAAATCCCGTCATGTCATGCGCCCGGACAAGGCGGCAATGACAGAATCGGAAAATATTCTTATAAAAAAAGAAAATCCCGGAAAGTTTTTCCCTTTCCGGGATTTCTGTTTCAGCATACCGTCTATTTTTGCTCAGGTGCAGGGACACGTACTCCTGCCCGGACTGAGACCGGCAGGCCATGAAAAAGATGAACCTCCGGCACAACCATGAATATAAGAAAGAAGACGGTATGAAAATCTCGGAAATGAAACCTGACGAACGTCCCAGGGAGAAACTTCTCGGAAAAGGAGTCAAGTCGCTGGACGACTGCGAACTTCTGGCCATTGTACTGAGGACAGGGTCAGAGCAGAGGAATGCCATCGACCTCGCCAGGGATCTGCTCGCATCTGCCGGGAACAGTCTCTCCGCATTGTCCGGCTTTTCCATGGAAATGATGCGGAAAATCAAGGGCATAGGTCCTGACAAGGCCGTGACTGTGGCGGCTGCCATGGAACTGGGAAAAAGATTCGTCTATGAGAGGAATACGGCCAGGCGGGAATCCATCGTGAATGCCGTACAGATATACGATATCATGTTCCCGGTATTCAAGGGCCTTTCACACGAAGAATGCTGGGTAATTTTCCTCAACAGGGCCAATTATATCATCTGCAAGGAAATGCTGAGCGCCGGAGGCATGACGGCGACGGTCCTGGACATAAAGATCATAATACGGAAAGCTCTGGAAAAGAAGGCCCAGGGCATAATACTGGTACACAACCATCCGTCCGGAAATCCGGTTCCCGGCACGAATGACATCACTCAGACGAGAAACCTGAAAAAGGCTGCAGAAACCTTCGAAATCTCGCTTCTGGACCATATAATCATAGCCGGTGACAGATATTACAGCTTTGCGGACGAGGAAGTCCGCACCCCGCACCCGGACCGATGAACACCGCGCCCGGGGCAAATATTTTGAGATAGGGAAAAAATAGGGTATATTTGTGCGGAATCCTGACAAAAGACACCCTGCCATGAAAGTCATAAACCTCGGTGAGAGCAATACTGCCCTCAACAGATTCGTCGCACAGATACGTGACATAAACATACAGAAAGACCGCATGCGTTTCCGTACCAACCTGGAACGTATAGGGGAAATTTTCGCATACGAAATCAGCAAGACCCTGAACTATTCCGAAAAAAAGGTCTACACCCCTCTCGGCATTGCAAGCATAAGCACTCCTGACGATACCATCGTGGCAGCTACTATACTCAGGGCCGGACTGCCTCTCCATAAAGGCATACTGAATGTCTTCGATGACGCACAGAATGCTTTCGTGGCAGCATACAGGAAATACGACAAGGGGGATGATTTCCATATCAACATAGAATACGCAAGCTCACCTGACCTGAACGGAAAGACCCTGATACTGGCAGACACCATGCTTGCCACCGGTGCCTCCCTGGAAATAGCCTACAACCGGCTGTGCGAGGACGGGGAACCTGCCGTGACACATCTGGTATGCCCTATCTCAAGCGTATATGCGGTAGAATATCTCCAGAGAAATCTCAGGAAAGACAATATCACCCTCTGGGCCGCAGCCATCGACGAAGAACTCACAAGCCACTCCTATATTGTGCCGGGACTCGGCGATGCCGGTGACCTGGCTTTCGGAGACAAAATCTGACCGGGGGAAAACCCCTCCCTTATCAAAGTTCCTTGCGCATGCGCGCCTTCGGTATGTTGAGCTGGTCACGGTATTTTGCAATAGTACGCCGCGCCACCTTATAGCCGCGTTTGTTCATTTCCGTTACCAGCTGGTCATCGGTCAGCGGATTGCGCTTGTCTTCCGAATCCACGCATTCCTGCAGGGCTTTCTTGAGTTCACGCGTAGACACTTCCTCCCCTTCCGTATTCTCCATCCCTTCGGAAAAGAAATATTTCAGGGAATATATACCGAAATGTGTTTCAATGTATTTGCTGTTCACCACACGTGAAATTGTGGATATGTCGAACCCGGTCCGCTCGGCTATGTCCTTCAGCACCATCGGCTTCAGATGCGACTCATCCCCGTCCATAAAATAGTCGTGCTGATAATCTATGATGGCCTGCATCGTGCTGTAAAGGGTATTGTGCCTCTGCTTTATGGCCTCCACGAACCATTTGGCGGAATCCAGTTTCTTCTTCACAAAAGCCGCAGCCTCTTTCTTTTCCCTTTCGGAAGAATTCGCGGCCTCCATCAGAATGTCCGCATACTTGCGGTTCACCTTCAGTTCCGGAATGGAAAAGCGCGGCATGGACAGTTTCAGTTCCCCGTTTTCCAGCGTAAGGACGAAATCCGGCACTATCTGCTGCGCCTGGTCGCTGTAGGAGTCATCGATCTGCCCTCCCGGAGCCGGATTCAGCTTCAGAATCTTGGACATGGCCGCCTTCAGCTCAGCCTCGGAAATGCCCATACGGGCCATTATCTTATTGAAATGCTTGCTGGTAAACTCGTTGAAATAGTTCTTGAGTATCCTGGAGGCATTCTGCACATCAGGAGTCTGTTTCAGACACTTGATCTGAAGCAGAAGGCACTCCCTGAGATCCCTGGCCCCGACTCCCGGAGGATCAAATTCCTGTATGACATGAAGCATTTCCTCCACTTCCTTTTCATCCGATTCGATACCGGCGCGGAAAGCCATATCGTCCACAAGGCTGTCAAGATCGCGTCTCAGATATCCGTCATCGTCAAGACTGCCTATGATGAAAGCAGCCACAGCATGCTGGTGCTCCGTGAGATTCCTGAAACCGAGCTGGTCCATCAGGCTCTGGGTAAAACTTTCCTTGACTGAAAATGTATTGTATACGGGGCGTTCGTCCTTTCCGTAATTGTTCACTTTCAGTTTATATCCCGGAATCGGGTCGTCATCCTTGTAATCCGACAACGACACCTCCCTGGGTGCATTGTCCTCTTCGTCTTCTTCCTTGGGAGCATTTTCCTCCAGCACAGGGTTCTCTTCCAGCTCCTTGCGGATACGCTGTTCAAGTTCCTGCGTAGGCAGCTCTATCAGTTTGATAGTCTGTATCTGAAGCGGTGAAAGCTTCTGAGTCTGTTTCAGTTCCAGTCCTTGCTTGAGCATACCTGCGTCCTTTCTGTTTTATAATGAAACCGGTTCGTCTTCCTGCAGTTTTCTCAAAATCCGCACAGTATCCAGCCGGCCCAGCGAATCCCTGTCCACGACCGGATATTCTATATTTTCCTTGACAATAAATGCCTTCGGAAAATCCCCGAGTATGCGCTTGAGAAAACTCATGGCCTCGGACTTGGTGCGGAAATCCCCCACTGTTATCTTGAAATAAGGATTCACATAGCTGCGATATGCAGGAATGCCAGGGTACATGAGTTCGAAAGCGCGCATCATTTCCTCGGAATCATTTCTGGCGCTTTGCCTGTTGTCGAAGAAAATCCTCACCCTGTAGCCCGTATAACGCCGCATGGAATTGCTTCCGAAACTCCGGTTCATGGCATTCGTGATGGATGCAGACTGATATACGTTCACATCGGCGGCATCACCGGCAGATCTGGATGGAAGAATACTGAATATGTTCTTTCCGGCCAGCGCGGTATCAATCCTTTCAGACGGGACGAAAATCACTGTATCCGCCAGTTCGTACCCTTCCGGAACAGTATCCCGGACCGCCGTCGAATCCGTACAGTCCTGAGCTCCGGCAGAAACCGCCGCTGCCGCCAGAAATACCTGGAAAAGAAATATGCGTTCAAATACTCTCATAACTTACCTTTCTAAACAAGTCTGCCACAGGCACATTCTCAAGCCTTACCGTTTTCCTGATACCGCCCCTGACCTTTACCTTGCATGTCAGATCCAGCGTAAAGTTTTCGGCACGGAATCCCGAAGCGGCGGCCATCAGCTGCATAAGACTCATCCGGCTGCCCAGCGTTGCCGTCACGTCCACGGCTACTTCCGAATCGCTTTTTCCCGGCACGACCACATCAGGGGCTTCGAAAAACCCCAATTCTTCCCCGTCATAATAGACAGTCCCCTGAATGTCCGTCAGGACAATCTCTTTCACCGGATTATGCACACTGACGGAAAATCCTGCCCCGACCGACTTCAGTCCGGACGGGGAAAGGCTTTCCAGACGGCATGATTCCACCCGGATATCCTTATAGCTGCTGCAGCCTGACAACATGATGCAGAAGGCTGCAAGAATGAAAATCCAACCTGTTTTTCCCATTTTCCGTTACTTTCCAATCACACGCAAATATACGCAGAAGCCGAGAGCAATGCAAGTTACCTGCAACAGATTTTACAGGAATAATGCAGAGCCCGGCAATTCCGCCCGCCGCTACAGGAGCGGGGCGAACAGTCTTACGACCGACTGGGCCAGTTTCATATACCACGGTCTTCCGTTCCATCTTTCCAGGCTTATCTCGTCACATTCGCCGAGATCCGCCAGGAAAATCCCCTTGTTTCTCTCTGCCGTCTCCTGGTTGAAAATGTAGGCATTGATCTCGTAATTCAGTTCGAGACTGCGGTAATCCATATTGGCGGAGCCTATTACCGAAAGATAGTCATCCGACACTATAGTCTTGGAATGTATGAAATTCCCCCTCTTCTCGAAAATACGGACACCTGCCTCAAGGCATTCACCGTAATATGACTTGTTCGCATAGTCCATGAACCCCAGGTCCGCTTCCTTCGGAAGCATGATCCTCACATCCGCCCCTTTTAGAGCCGCCGACTTGAGAGCCTGCAGCAAGGGCTCCGGAGGCACGAAATAAGGGGTCTGGATGTAGATATAGTTCCTGGCATGCTGCACAGTCCAGACCGTACCCATGTGCAGCACGGGCCACCTGTCCACAGGCTGGTCAGGGACTATCTGGACCAGTTCGTTCCTTTTCTGCCCGTGCTCCGGCTCGGGAAACATTCCCGCGAAAGAACCTGGAATAGTGCCTCCGGACGTGAAAAACGAATAAAGGAAACTGTACTGCAGGGCATACACGGCATTTCCCGTAATCCTCATATGCGTATCCCTCCATTTCAGGAAATAGTCATCCCCTATATTCATTCCGCCGGTATAGCCTATCCTGCCGTCTATCACCACTATTTTCCTGTGGTCACGGTAGTTCAGCCTGGCGCTGAGTCTCAGAAGATTGAAGCGCGGTCTGGTGAACTTCACCACTTCCACGCCGGCCT
>DVIP01000028.1 GCA_018711225.1 Candidatus Cryptobacteroides intestinipullorum
AAATACGCCTTCGGCTACTGGTGGTGCAGATATTGGCAGTATTCCGATTTCGAACTCATCGACCTGGCCAGACATTTCAAGGACTTCAGCATTCCGATAGATGTGATGATTATCGACATGGACTGGCACGAGACCTGGTCCGAACTCAAGGCGGCCACACCTCCTCGCGAACCTGGAGGGAAACCGGGCCTGGACGAATTCGGCGAGGGTATCGGCTGGACGGGCTATACATGGAAGAAGGAGCTGTTCCCGAATCCGGCCAACTTTCTGGAGGAACTGCACAGGATGGGGATAAAGAATTCCCTGAACCTGCATTTCTGCAACGGGATACAGCCATACGAGGAGCCTTATGACAGGTTCGTGAAGGACTATCTGTCCAGGACGGACGACTACGACGGGCCGAAGGGGTATGTCCGCGAAGACGGCACGAAGGCGCCGGTACCGTTCAGGGTGGACCAGATAGAGTGGACGGACGCCTATTTCAATTCGATCATCCATCCTCTGGAGAGCGACGGGGTGGACTTCTGGTGGCAGGACTGGCAGCAGTGGAAGGACAGCCACTACACGAAGGGACTGAGCAACACCTTCTGGCTGAACTATGTGTTCTTCCAGGACAAGGTGAGACAGACCGCGTCCATGGGCATATATGCACCGCGGCCGATGATCTATCACAGATGGGGCGGAATCGGGAGCCACCGCTATCAGGTGGGGTTCTCCGGGGACACCTTCGCCACATGGAAAGTGCTGGGCTACCTGCCTTATTTCACCGCCACGGCCTCGAACGTGTGCTACGGCTACTGGGGGCATGACATAGGCGGACATCAGCAGCCGTCAGGAATACGCAGCACCGATCCGGAACTCTATACCCGCTGGCTGCAGTCCGGAGTCTTCACCCCTATTTATAAAACGCACTCTACGAAAGACAGTACGATGGAGAAGCGTTTCTGGGTGTTCCCGGATCACTTCGACGCGATGCGCGAGGCCATAAGGCTGAGGTATGACCTGTCCCCGTACATCTACACGGCGGCCAGGCAGGCATACGACACGGGCATATCCATCTGCAGGCCTCTGTACTACAGCCATCCGGAGAGCGAAGAAGCCTATGCATGGACGGAGGAGTTCATGTTCGGCGACGACATACTGGCCACTGTGGTCTGCGAGCCTGCGGACAGCGTCACGGGGCTTGCATCCCGCAGGATGTGGTTCCCTGAGGGCAACGACTGGTATGACGTGTCCACGGGAACCATGTACGAAGGCGGTACGGAGCACGAACTGCTCTACACCATAAACGAGAACCCTTATTATGTGAAAGCCGGGGCTGTCATCCCGATGGCCGGACCTGAAATCAGGAATCTGCAGGAGCCGGATCCGGAGCTGCGTCTTCTGGTGGTGCCGGGCGAAGGAGAGAGCCGCACGAGGGTATATGAGGATGACGGTACGACACAGGCCTACGACACTGAATATGCTTTCACGGAGATAGTCCGTCGCGGTGATGCCGATTCCCTGACGGTGGAGGTCCTCCCGAGGGAAGGCTCTTACAAAGGAATGCTGCCGATGCGGAAAGTGACCCTGATGCTGGACGGGTTTGCAGTACCTGAGAAAGTGAAGGTGAATGGGAAGGAGATTCCATATTCAAGGTTTGCGGAATCCGAAGCGGAAGACGGACAGGCAGTATGGGGATACGACGGAAACTCATTGACCGTCCAGGTCTATACCGAAGAGGGTCCGGCAGGCTCCGGTCTGGTCGTGGAATGTGTATTCGGCGATGACGGGCGGCTGTTCCGTTCTGGAAGGAAGGGGCTGATCAGAAGGATGATGGCACTGACTCCGGAGGCCAAGCTGATGGTCGAACACCATGTGATGTCAGGAATGCAGCTCCCGGCAGAATTCCTGAACATAGCACAGTGCGGGAGCTACATCACTGAGGCTCCGGAGAATGCAGTCCGGCTTCTGGAGAGCATCGACATTCCTGCCATGACCGGATGGTTCGACAGCCAGGAAAGACTTCCGGAAACATTCAGACAGAAAACAGCCGCACAGACGGCATTCTGGAAATAATCAGGAAAGACATTAATCTACTGGACAGATGGCAGACAGGATCCCGGATTCCATTTTGGTGCAGCGTCTCTCTACGGGAGACGAAGAGGCTTTCTGCGCCCTGTATGCACGGTACTGGAAAAAACTCTGCAATTTCTGCTGCCGTTTCATCGGGTCATATGACCTGGCCGAAAACTACGCTCAGGACATCTTTCTGAAAATATGGGAAAGCCGGGAACTTCTGGATCCCGACAAGTCGTTCTCGTCATTCCTATACACCATCGCGAGGAACAAGGCGCTGAACTATCTCAGGCATGTAAGCCGGTCGGAATCCTTGCAGAGGGAATTCATGCAGGGCTATTTCGGGAAACAGGGCTACGAACCCGAGTGCAGTGTGAAACTGCAGGAGAAAGACTATCTCGGCCTCCTGCAGAATGCGCTGCTCAGGCTGTCTCCGCGGCAACGCCAGGTGTTCATGATGAGCAGGGACAGGAACCTTTCCCACAACGAAATAGCGGAAAAACTGGGACTGTCCGTCTATACCGTACAGGAATATATGTCGGATTCGCTGAAATCCATAAAGGACTATCTTTCGAAGCATTCCGACGTAGTATTCCCGATGCTGTTTATTATAATGAATATTTTTTAACCATGACTGATGCAGAATCGACACGGGAACTGATAGTGAAATATCTGAATCATTCCTGCACTGAAGAGGAGCTGAAGGAATTCCTCGAGATGATGAAAGACAGCACGGCATCCGTACCGGAACTGGACGCCGCCGCCAGAGAATACTGGGAAAAGGAACCGGAGGAAGCACTGACCGACGAAATCTACGGCCGGTATCGGCAGGACGCGCTCAGACTCATCCGGAAACATTCTTTCGGAAGAAGGCTGAAAGGAAGATGGAAGGTTTCGCGGCGGATAGCGGCAGTAGCGGCTTCCATAGCGATGGTCGCAGGTGCAGGGTATTTCATCATATCGGATGTGACGGAAAGGCGGACGGCCATGCAGTTGGCATCGTACAGCACCATGGAGACCCAGCCCGGGCAAAGAAGGATGGTGGAACTGCCTGACGGGACCCGGGTGACACTGAACGTGGCCAGTTCCATCAGGTACAACGCACGCTACGGAAAGGACACGCGTGATGTCTGGCTTTCGGGAGAAGCGTTCTTCGATGTGGAGAGCGATCCCGAATGTCCGTTTCTCATACATGCCGGAGATCTGGATGTCCGCGTCACCGGCACGTCATTCAACGTAAACGCCTACCCGGAAGACAGGCAGGCCTCGGTGACGGTAAAGTCAGGGAAAGTCGCGGTATCCTACGGAGATGACGATGTCAGGATGAACCTTCATCCGGATGAACAGCTCGTCATCGACACGGAGAACCAGAGCATATTCAGAGGGAATGCAAAGACCGGGGAGGTGCTTTCATGGATGCGCGGGACACTGACATTAAGACAGCAGACCCTGCCGGAAATACTGAAGACGCTGCGCAGATACTACTCCTGCAACATCGAACTGCGCGACACGACCTCGAAAGTGAAGCTCTCGGGAACGCACGACAACAAATCGCTGGAATCGGTGCTGCAGTCGATATGCTTCTCCGCCGGACTCGAATACAGGAAAGAAGGAAACAAATACATAATTTACTAACACAAAATCACATGAAAAAGATTCTGTCACTGATTTTACTTGCCGGCTGTCTGATGACAGCCAATGCGAAAGTCACCATGCCGTCGGTATTCGCGGACAACATGGTGCTCCAGCAGAACACGGACGTAGCATTCTGGGGCACTGCCGACCCTGGGGAAAAAGTCACCGTATCCCAGACCTGGTCTTCGGAAAAGGCGGTCACCACTGCCGGGAAAGACGGGAAATGGTCCGTGACTGTCCCTACAATATCTGCCGGAGGCCCGTATGAAGTCACCGTGTCCGGCAAAGACGGGAAAACCGTCCTGAAAAACATACTCCTCGGAGAAGTCTGGATCTGCGCCGGACAGTCGAATATGGAGATGCAGATGAAAGGATTCCAGGGCCAGCCGGTAAAGGATGCGGCGTACTATATCAGCGGAGCACGTCCGGAGATACCGATCCGGTCATGCAACCTTCGGAGAATAAAGTCCCTGAAAGTGGAAGAGGACTGCCCTGCCACATGGTATGTCCATGATTCGGAAGGAGTATCCGAAGCCAGTGCGACAGCATACTTTTTCGCGCTCAGACTGTATGAAACTCTGGAAATACCAGTCGGTATCATAAACGTATCATGGGGCGGCACGCCTATCGAAGCATGGATGGACAGGGAACTCCTTGAGAAGGAATTTGCCGGGGAATTCGACCTGAGCAGCTACGAAACAGGCGAATTCCGCAAAGACCGGCCCTACAGGACAGCAGCCTGCCTGTACAACGGAATGCTCCACACTGTCATCCCGTTCACTGCGAAAGGCTTCATCTGGTATCAGGGATGCGACAACAAAGACCGTTTCGAACAGTACAAGAGACTCCAGCCTGCCTTCGTGAAGATGCTCCGCGAACAGTGGGGAAATGAAGATATGCCGTTCTACTTCACACAGATAGCACCGTATTCTTACGGCAGACCGCAGGACAGGGCAGCAGGCTACATGATGTGGGCCCAGGCGCAGACTCTGGCTCTGATACCACACTCGGGAATGGCGGCCACACATGATGCCGGAGAACAGGAATGCATACATCCGGCAAACAAGAAAGCCGTGGGAGACAGGCTCGCATTCCTCGCCCTGTGCAACGACTATGGCATCAGGGGATTCGATCCGAACCCTCCGATCTACCAGAGCGCCGAATTCAAGGACGGAAAGGCTTATGTGAAATTCAAGGTGGACGGCATGGGACTGAGTCCTATAAATCTCGACCTGCCGGGCTTCGAACTGGCCGGAGAAGACCAGGTATTCTACCCTGCCACAGCCAGAATATGCCACGACAAGAGCATGATAGAGGTTTCATGTCCGGAAGTCACGGCTCCTGCGGCTGTCCGCTACGGCATGAGGAACTGGTCCGAAGCCACAATGTTCAACTGCTACGGCATCCCTGTCAGTCCGTTCAGATCCGACAACTGGAAATAACCGAAATCCTGGAATAATGAATAATCTGTTGACAACAATGCTGTCTGTAATGATAGCCGCACCTGCCATCGCAGGAAACTGGTCTCCTGTCGGAGACAATATCATGTCCCCATGGGCAGAAGACGTAAATCCCGAATGTCCGCTGCCTGAGTACCCGCGTCCCCAGATGGTCCGCGGGCAATGGATGAATCTGAACGGTCTGTGGGATTACGGCATCACGGATGCCGGTGCGGAAAGGTTCCGCAGCGAAGGAAAGATTCTGGTCCCGTTCGCAGTGGAATCCGCATTGTCCGGTGTAGGCAAACGTATGGACAGGGAAGATGCTCTGTGGTACGAGAGGACATTCACTGTCCCGAAAGACTGGGCAGAAGAGAGGATTCTCCTGCATTTCGGGGCTGTGGACTGGGAAACCACCGTATATGTGAACGGTTTCGAGGCCGGCACCCACAGGGGCGGATATGACCCGTTCTCATTCGACATCACCCCGTATCTGAAAGCGTCCGGAACACAGACACTCCGTGTCAAGGTTCTGGATGCCACGGATGACAGCTTCCAGCCGCGCGGGAAACAGTGCCATATAAACGGGGGCATCTGGTACACTCCGGTGTCCGGCATCTGGCAGACCGTATGGATGGAGCCGGTACCCCTCTGCAGCATCGGAAGCTACTATACGGAAAGTGACATTGAAAACAGCACCCTGACAGTATATGTGGATGCACGCACGTCAGACAGGGATGAAGTGAAAGTCTCGCTTATAGAAGGCGGAGAAGGCTATTCTGCAGAAAAACCGGGCAATACCGTACTCTGCGAAGCCCTCGCCGTGGACGGAAAGGCCGTCCTTCGGGTCAAGGACATGAAGACATGGTCTCCTGCATCCCCGTATCTCTACGGACTGCGTATAGAAATATCCCGTGACGGCCGTACAGTCGACAGCGTGGACGGCTACACCGCGATGAGGGAGATATCCGTAATACGCGAAAACGGGCTTTATGAATACCGCAGGATGGCCCTGAACGGCGAACCTCTGTTCCATTTCGGCCCGCTTGACCAGGGATGGTGGCCTGACGGGCTGTACACCGCACCTACTGACGAGGCACTGAAATTCGACATAGAAAAGACCAGGGAAATGGGATTCAACATGATCCGCAAACATATCAAGGTGGAACCTGCGCGCTGGTACTGGTGGTGCGATGTCATGGGTATGATGGTATGGCAGGACATGCCTTGCATCGGAGACTACATGGAAGCCCAGGCCCCTGCCCGCAGTGAGGAAGTGGTGGCTGCGAACAGGAACACATGGTCTTCCGGCAGTCTTCTCGGAGGTACGGACTGCCGGATTCCCCAGATATGGAAAGAGAACTTCTACCATGAGTGGGGAGCCATCATGGACGCGCTCAAGGTATTCCCTTGTATCGTGATGTGGGTGCCGTTCAACGAGGCCTGGGGACAGTTCGACACCCCTGAAGCAGTGGCATTCACCAGAGCGAAAGATTCCACGAGACTCGTAAACGAAGCCTCAGGAGGGAACTACAGCCTGTGCGGCGATGTCATCGATGTGCACAACTACCCGGCACCTGTGGTGAAGTTCTTCGAAAGGAAATTCGTGAATGTACTGGGAGAGTACGGCGGCATAGGCTATGTCGTGCCTGGACATACCTGGAATATCGCGGAAAAATGGGGATATGAGGGAGTGAAAGAGTCTCCGGAAGAACTTCTGGACCAATACATAAAATACCTCGATGACCTGAAAGCCATCATCAGGACAGGCTGTGCGGCAGCAGTCTATACCCAAACTACCGATGTGGAGGGAGAGGTAAACGGACTGATGACATATGACAGAAAAGTCATCAAAGTGGACATTCCGAAAATCTCGGCAGCCAACGCCGCCCTGATACGGTCCATGACTGAAATGATGCCGCAGAAATGATCAAACCACGTCAAACGGATACGAATTAAAATCAAGACGGACGGCCGGTTTTCCGGTCGTCCGTCTTGTTCTTGTATGTGCTGACAGAATTACTCTGCCTTCTTTTCCTCTGCAGGAACTTCTGCAGCAGGTGCCTCTGCGGCAACTTCAGCGGCAGGTGTTGCCTCTTCTGCCTTTGGAGCCTCTGCAGCTGCCTCGGCGGCCGGAGCAGCAGCTTTCTTGGAGCGGCTGCGGCGCGTAGAGGTCTTCTTGGCCTCTTTCTTCGGAGATGAAGCCAGAGCTGCCTCGTTGAAGTCCACGAACTCGATAAGAGCCATTTCGGCAGCGTCACCCTGACGGAATCCGACTTTCAGGATACGGGTATATCCGCCCGGACGTGACATTATCTTTGGAGATATAGTGCCGAAGAGCTCCTTCACGGCCTCCTTGTTCTTCAGATAGCTGAATACGGTACGACGTGAATGTGTGGTATCCTCCTTGGACTTGGTTACCAGAGGTTCAACATACATCTTGAGAGCCTTAGCCTTGGCAAGCGTAGTCGTAATCCTCTTATGCTCGATAAGAGAAACAGCCATATTGGCGAGAAGCGCCTTGCGGTGCCCGCTCTTGCGGCTAAGATGATTGATTGATTTATTATGCCTCATGTTCTATAGGGTCTTTTTCTTTGGTTCAATATTATACTTGGATACATCCATACCGAACGAAAGTTTCATCTTCTCTACCAGAAGATCGATCTCGTTGAGGGATTTCCTTCCGAAGTTCCTGAACTTCATCAGCTCTGACCTCGAATAGGAAACCAGATCCGCGAATGTATCGATATCCGCTGCCTTCAGGCAATTGTATGCCCTCACTGAAAGTCCCATGTCGGAAAGCTTGGTGAGAAGAAGATGTCTCATTCTGAGTGATTCTTCATCCAGCTCCTTGGAATCGGACTCTACCGCACTTTCGAGAGAAAGCTTCTTCTCGTCAGTGAACAGCTTGAAGTGATAGATAAGGATGTTGGCGGCCTCCTGAAGAGCAAGCTTAGGAGTAATGGAGCCGTCGGTTATGATTTCAAGAGTCAGCTTTTCGTAATCGGTCTTCTGCTCGACACGCCAGTTGTCCACAATCCAGTTCACATTCTTGATAGGAGTGTAGATGGCATCCACCGGAATGGTTCCGATAGGAGTATCGGAGTCGATATTCTCATCCGCAGGCACGAAACCGCGCCCCTTGCTGATATTGAGAGATATCTCCAGTTTCACAGACGGTTCGAGCGAACAGATATGCAGCTCAGGATTCAACACCTTGAAAGAAGACAATCCCTTGGAAATATCCTCTGCGGTAAACTCCTGTTTGCCGCTGATCACGATGTTTGCCACCTCGGAATCTACAGTATCGACCATTCTCTTGAACCTCACCTGCTTGAGGTTAAGAATAATATCCTGCATCCCCTCAATCACACCCGGGATAGTAGCGAACTCCTGGTCCACACCCGTGATCTTGACTGAATTGATAGCAAACCCTTCCAGAGAAGACAATAATATGCGGCGGAGGGCATTCCCGATGGTCTGTCCGTATCCTGGCTCAAGAGGCCTGAACTCGAACCGGCCGACGGTGTCCGTCCCTTCGAGCATTATCACCTTATCCGGTTTCTGAAATGCTAAGATTGCCATATTATAATTTCTTTATTGGTGTTAACTGTTATTTGGAGTACAACTCGACGATAAGCTGCTCGTTGATATTCTCAGGAATCTCCTCCCTTACCGGAACATTGAGGTATTTTCCGGTGAGTGTCTTCGCGTCAAATTCAAGCCATGAATACTTCGGAGCCGAAGCCACGCTGTTCTGGATAACCTCAAGGCTCTTGGATCTCTCCCTTACCGCAATCACGTCGCCAGGCTTTACCTGAGCTGAAGGAATGTTGCAGACAGCACCGTTCCTGGTGATATGGCAGTGTGAGACAAGCTGTCTTGCAGCAGCCCTTGTAGGAGCGATACCGAGGCGGTAAACGAGATTGTCAAGACGTGACTCAAGGAGTGTAAGAAGGTTCTCACCCTTCTGACCCTTCATACGGGAAGCCTTCTCGTATGTGTTGCGGAACTGCCTTTCAAGAAGTCCGTAAGTGTATTTCACCTTCTGCTTCTCTCTAAGCTGCGTACCATACTCTGAAGATTTCTTGCGCTTTCTGGCCAGGCCATGCTGTCCCGGAGGATAATTCCTTTTTTCGAAATCCTTGTCTGTCCCGAAAATAGGCTCTCCGAACTTACGCGCGATTTTAGTAGTTGGTCCAGTATATCTTGCCATAGTAATTTTCCTTTATCAATAAAAATTAAACTTTACGACGGCCTTTTGGTCTGCAGCCATTGTGAGGCATAGGAGTCACGTCAATGATTTCAGTGATCTCGATTCCGGCTCCGTGGATAGTCCTGATGGCAGACTCACGTCCGGCGCCAGGGCCTTTCACGTATGCCTTTACCTTGCGGAGACCGAGGTCGTAAGCTGTCTTGGCAGCATCGGCTGCAGCTACCTGCGCAGCGTACGGAGTGTTCTTCTTGGAACCCCTGAAACCGCTCTTGCCTGCTGAAGACCAGCTGATAACCTGTCCTATACTGTTGGTAAGGGTCACGATGACGTTGTTGAAGGTCGATGAAATATGAGCCTCTCCGTATGCGTCAACCTTTACAACCCTCTTCTTGTTTGATGTCGTTGTTTTCTTTGCCATAATTCATCTCCCGTTATTTGGTTGCCTTCTTCTTGTTGGCAACTGTTTTCTTCTTACCCTTCCTTGTACGGGCGTTGTTCTTGGTGCTCTGTCCGCGTACCGGAAGACCGATACGGTGACGGATTCCCCTGTAACATCCGATATCCATCAGACGCTTGATGTTCATCTGGATAGAAGAACGAAGCTCTCCTTCTATCTTGTATTCGGTCGCAATAACATTACGGATGCCCGCGATCTGCTCGTCATTCCAGTCACCGACTTTCGTGTCGAAATCGATGCCGAGACCAGACAGGATTTTTCTCGCTGAGCTGCGGCCAATCCCGAAGATATAGGTCAGACCTATCTCTCCCCTTTTGTTGTTTGGTAAATCAACTCCGGCTATTCTTGCCATAATTATCTTGCTTTATTATTATACAATTTAACAGATTATCCCTGACGCATCTTGAATTTAGGATTCTTTTTGCAGATTACGTAAAGACGGCCTTTGCGCTTTACGATCTTGCAGTCCTCGCTGCGTTTCTTTATGGATGCTTTGACTTTCATTTTCGTAAACTTTTATTTGTACCTGAATGAAATCCTTCCTTTGGTCAAATCGTAAGGTGACATTTCGACCCTGACCCTGTCTCCAGGCAGAATCTTGATGTAGTGCATTCTCATCTTACCTGAAATATGAGCCAGAATCACATGGCCGTTTTCCAGCTCGACCTTAAACATTGCATTCGGCAGTGTCTCTATTATGACACCTTCCTGTTCTATTGCTGACTGTTTCGGCATTAAAATATCACTTTAAAATCCAACACCAGACTTTTCAATATAATCAAATGTCGACAGAACCTCAGGAACGCCTTTTCTGACAACAACCGTAAGTTCGAAATGCGCCGATTTCCTGTGATCCGCCGTATGTACCTCCCAACCATTTCTTGCCAGATACACACCGCGTGTCCCTGCATTGATCATCGGTTCGATGCAGATGGTCATCCCGTCTATCAGCTTCGGGCCTCTGCCCGGCCTGCCGTAGTTTGGGACTCCCGGATTCTCGTGCATCTCCCTTCCGATCCCGTGTCCTTCAAGTTCACGTACTACAGAGAAACCGAACGATTCGGCATACGATTGCACCGCGTGTCCTATATCGCCGATCCTGTTCCCGTCCACCGCCTTCGCTATTCCCCGGTACAGGGATTCCTTGGTCACTTCCAGAAGTTTTCTGGCTTCCTCATCCACTTCCCCGACCGGAAAAGTGTATGCGGAGTCACCGTTGTACCCCTTGTACAGAGTGCCGCAGTCCACCGATACTATGTCCCCTTCCTTCAGCACATAGTCTGAAGGAAAGCCGTGCACCACGACATCATTTACAGAAATGCAGAGAGCGGCAGGAAAGCCTTCATAACCTAAGAAGCTTGGTATAGCTCCGTTGTCCCGGATATAGGTCTCTGCCACCCTATTCAACTCGAGAGTTGTCACACCTGGGGCGACAGCCTTACCGACCTCAGCCAATGTCTTGGATACGAGAATGGCATTCTCGCGCATCAGCGCTATTTCTTCTTCTGTCTTAGGCTTTACCATAACATCAAAGATTACTGAAATTACATTCCTGAACGTCCTTTCAGACGGCCTGTCTTCATCAGTCCGTCATAGTGACGCATAAGCAGATGACTTTCTATCTGCTGGAGAGTATCCAGGACAACACCCACAAGAATCAGCAGTGAAGTACCGCCGTAGAAACTTGCGAACTGGTTGTTCACACCCAACAGCATTGCGAATGCCGGCAGGATGGCGATCAGTGCGAGGAAAACCGAACCTGGGAGAGTAACCCTCGACATGATGGTGTCGAGATACTCGACGGTCTTCTTTCCAGGCTTGACGCCAGGGATGAACCCTCCGTTCTGCTTCAACTGCTCGGCCATCATGGTCGGATTCACAGTGACAGCAGTATAGAAATATGTGAAAATCACAACAAGCAGTCCGAAGATAAGGTTATACCAGAATCCTGTATAATTGCTCAAAGTGGCTGCAAGACCTCTGGTGGCATCGAACTGAGAGAAAATCAGAGGGAAGAGCATGAGTGCCTGCGCAAAGATGATAGGCATCACACCTGCCGCATTGATTTTCATAGGGATGTACTGGCGGACTCCGCCGTACTGCTTGTTCCCGACAATCCTCTTCGCATACTGTACAGGCACCTTCCTTACACCCTGTACGAGGGCGATGGCTGCCACGAACACGAAGAACAGGATTACGAGTTCCACAATAAGCAGAAGCACGCCGCCGGCGGTGTTGTTCACCTTTTCTCCGATTTCAGCCGTAAGGGCATACGGGAGACGGGCGATGATACCGACCATGATTATGAGGGAAATACCGTTTCCGATACCCCTGTCGGTAATCCTTTCACCGAGCCACATGACGAACATGGTGCCGCCTATCAGGATAATCGTGGAGACGAAGTTGAACATGAAGTTGCTCCATCCCAGATTATGAACCGCCAGGAAAGCGCTCTCCGGTATCTGGTTATGGAGGGCAGCCATGTAGGCAGGTCCCTGGATGCAGAGGATGGCGATGGTCAGATATCTGGTCATCTGGTTCATCTTCCGTCTTCCGCTTTCACCTTCCATCTGGAGTTTCCTGAAGTAAGGCACAAACACACCGAGAAGCTGGATGACAATGGATGCCGAGATATAAGGCATCACACCCAGCGCAAAAATTGAAGCGTTGCCGAAGGCTCCTCCAGAAAACATGTTGAGAAGGCCGACAAGACCTTCCTGCGTGTTGTCCTGAAGATTGGCCAGCTGGGCCGAGTCTATGCCCGGGAGCACGATGAACGAGCCCAGACGATAAACCAGCAGCAAAAGAATCGTATACACGATTCTCTTGCGCAGTTCTTCAATCTTGAAGATGTTTCTGATAGTCTGTATAAACTTCTTCATTATTTCTCAATTGTAGTTGCTGTTCCACCCTGGGCCTCGATCTTGGCGATGGCACTCTTGGAGAATGCGTTGGCTGACACTTCCAGTTTGGCTGTCAGTTCACCGTTGCCGAGAATCTTGACCAAAGCAGTCTTGGATACGATTCCGTTCTGCTTGAGAAGCTCTACATTGATAGCGGTCACTCCAAGTTTCTCAGATATGGTCTGAAGATCGGAAACATTGAGAGGAATGTATTCCACCCTGTTAATGTTCGTGAAACCGAACTTCGGAAGACGCCTCTGGATAGGCATCTGGCCGCCTTCAAAACCTATCTTGCGGGAATAGCCTGAACGGGCCTGGGCACCTTTGTGACCACGGGTAGAAGTCCCGCCATGTCCGGAACCTTCACCACGGCCGATCCTCTTCTCTCTTCCTTTGGAACCCTTTGCAGGTTTCAATTCGTGCAATTTCATTTCTAGATTCCTCCCTAATTAAATTTCCTCTACTTTCACAAGGTGGAGAACTTTCTGCAACATGCCGTTGGTCACAGGTGTAAGCTCTACCTCGACAGTCTGGTGCATCTTGCGGAGTCCGAGACCCTGCAGGTTGGCTATCTGCCTCTTTGAAGCACCGTTCTTGCTCTTGATCTGGGTTATCTTGATTTTTGCCATTCGTCAGTCCTCCTTAACCTTTAAACACTCTGCTCATAGGAATACCGCGAAGTCCGGCAATCGTATAGGCATCCCTCATCTCGGACAAAGCCGCTACTGTAGCCTTTACGAGGTTGTGAGGGTTTGAAGAACCCTTGGACTTGGCCAGGACATTCTGGATACCCACTGACTCGAATACGGCACGCATCGCACCACCGGCCTTCACACCGGTACCCGGAGCTGCAGGCTTCATGAATACCCTTGCACCGCCGAACTTGGCTTCCTGCTCATGAGGAATAGTCTTGTTGAGTACAGGGATCTTCACAAGATTCTTCTTGGCATCCTCTATACCTTTTGATATAGCCGTAGTGACCTCGTTAGCCTTTCCAAGACCATAACCTACGACACCGTTCTCGTCGCCTACCACCACGATGGCTGCGAAACTGAAGTGACGGCCGCCCTTGGTGACCTTGGTCACCCTTTTTACGGCTACGAGCCTGTCTTTAAGCTCAAGATCAGTCGTCTTTACTCTTTTAACATTTGTATTTGCCATAGTCTTTCTAGAATATTAGGCCACCTTCACGGGCAGCTTCAGCCAAACTTTTAACTCTACCATGATAAAGGTAACCTCCACGGTCGAAAGATATGGTGGTGATACCCTTAGCGATACTGCGCTCTGCAATAGCCTTTCCTACCAGGGCTGCAGCTTCCTTGCCGCTCTTTCCCTTGCACTCTGCTGCAAGAGCCTTGTCATTCGATGCGGCAGCCGCGAGTGTAATACCCTTTGTGTCATCCACGACCTGCACGTAAATCTGCTTGTTGCTTCTGAAGACTACCATCCTTGGCCTTTCAGCAGTACCGTTGACAACCTTGCGGATGCGGTAATGGATTCTTTTTCTTCTTTCTATCTTATTCAATGCCATAACTCAATCTCCTATTATTTAGCACCTGCTGACTTGCCGGCCTTGCGGCGGATCTGTTCACCGACAAACCTGATACCCTTACCCTTGTAAGGTTCCGGCTTACGCATAGAACGAATCTTGGCGGCTACCTGGCCGACAAGCTGCTTGTCAGCGCTCTTGAGAACCAGGATAGGGTTCGCACCTTTCTTCACAGGCTCTGCCTCTGCCTTCACTTCTGACGGAAGCATGAAATGCACGTCATGTGAGAAACCGAGGGAAAATTCAAGGATCTGGCCTTTGACTTCGACACGGTAACCGACACCGATAAGCTCCTGTCTGATAGTATATCCTTCTGAAACACCGACTACCATATTGTGCACAAGCGCACGGTAAAGTCCGTGAAGAGAGCGGTGTCTCGGATTGTCGGTAGGACGAGTCAATTTAACTTCATTTCCCTCTACGGTCACAGTAATGTCGGAATCCACTTTCTGACTGAGTTCGCCGAGAGGTCCTTTAACCTTGACAACATTGCCGGGGAGCACTTCTACAGTGACCTTGGCAGGAAGGTGTACAGGCAATTTACCAATTCTTGACATTATTTTATACTTTATAGATTAATAAACATAACACAAAATCTCGCCTCCGACATTCATTTCCTTGGCTTCCTTGTCAGTGATGACACCCTTGGAAGTGGAGATGATGGCTATACCGAGACCGTTGAGGACTCTCGGCATGGTTTCCACACCGGCGTATTTCCTGAGACCCGGCTTTGATACGCGCTCGATCTTCTTGATGGCAGCGGTCTTGGTCTGCGGATGATACTTGAGAGCGATCTTGATAGTGTTTACAGGCTGTCCTTCCACTACCTTGTAGCTGAGGATATAGCCCTTTTCGAAAAGAATCCTTGTGATGGCCATCTTCATCTTGGAAGAAGGAACTTCCACGATTTTCTTCCCGGCCATGTAGGCGTTGCGGATTCTTGTAAGATAATCTGCTATTGGATCAGTCATTTTTTTGTTGTTTTTAAAACCGGCACTGTCGTGCCCGATATCCATTATAAATAATCAAAGTACTTGTATTCAGTCATTACCAGCTGGCTTTCTTTACGCCTGGGATGAGGCCGTTGCTTGCCATCTCACGGAACTGGATACGGCTTATGCCGAACTTGCGCATATATCCTTTCGGTCTTCCTGTGAGTGAGCAACGGTTGTGAAGCCTGCACGGGCTGGAGTTTTTAGGGAGCTTGTCAAGGGCTACCCAGTCTCCGGCCTCTTTGAGAGCCTTCCTCTTTTCAGCGTATTTGGCAACCAGTTTTGCACGCTTCACTTCACGTGCCTTCATTGATTCTTTTGCCATACCGTCCTCCTTTAGTTGTTATGTTTCTTGAAAGGCAGACCGAACTCACGCAAAAGGGCGTGTGCTTCTTCATCCGTCTTCGCCGTAGTTACAAATGTGATCTCCATGCCGAGAATCTTGGATATCTTGTCGATATCAATCTCCGGGAAGATGATCTGCTCCTTGATTCCGAGGGTATAGTTGCCCCTGCCGTCCATCTTCTCAGAGATACCGTTGAAGTCCCTGATACGAGGGAGGGAGATACGGATAAGCCTCTCGAGAAATTCGTACATCCTGGTAGAACGGAGAGTCACCTTCACACCGATAGCATTTCCCTTACGGAGCTTGAAGTTGGAGATATCCTTTCTGGAAAGGGTGGTTATCGCCTTCTGTCCGGCTATGGCAGTGAGTTCCTGCTGTGCATTCTCCACGAGCTTCTTGTCATTAGTAGCGTCGCCCACACCCTGGTTGATGGTGATTTTCACGAGCTTCGGAACCTGCATGACAGTAGTGTACGAGAACTCCTTCATGAGCTTAGGGACGATAGTCTCCTTATATAACTTTTTCAGCGTCGGAACATATCCTGCAGGAACTGCAGTGTTCACGGCCTCTGTTGTCTTCTTAGTCTTTGCCATTATTTGATCTCCTCTCCAGATTTTTTAGAGTAACGGACTTTCTTTCCATCCACCATCTTGTAGCCGATTCTTGTAGGACCGCCCTTCGCAGGGTCTACCAGCTGAAGATTGGAAATATGGATTCCTGCCTCTTGTTTAACAATACCGCCCTGAGGATTTTTCGCATTGGGTTTGGTATGCTTGCTTACCATGTTGATACCTTCCACGATAGCGCGGTCCTTTGAACGGACAACCTCAAGCACCTTGCCGGTCTTTCCCTTGTCATTGCCGGCATTGACATAGACTGTATCGCCTTTTTTGATATATATCTTCTTCATAACGACTTCAATTAAAGGACCTCAGGTGCCAGTGAAACGATCTTCATATAGTTTTCACGGAGTTCCCTTGCCACAGGGCCGAAAATACGTGTACCGCGGACCTCTCCCTGATTGTTGAGGAGGACACAGGCATTGTCGTCGAAACGGATATAGGAACCGTCCGGCCTGCGGATTTCCTTCTTGGTACGGACTACTACAGCCTTGGATACTGAACCTTTCTTGGCATCCCCGCCAGGGATTGCACTTTTCACGGCGACCACGATCTTGTCACCGACCTTTGCATAACGGCGGCGCGTACCTCCCAGTACACGGATACAAAGCACTTCCTTTGCTCCACTGTTGTCTGCCACCTGTAAACGTGTTTCCTGCTGTATCATTGTTATTTGACTTTTTCTACAATTTCTACTAATCTCCAGTTCTTAGACTTGCTCAACGGACGGGTCTCCATGATGCGTACTGTATCGCCCTCACTGCACTCGTTCTTTTCGTCATGAGCAACGAACTTGGTGGTCTTTTTTACGAACTTGCCGTAAATAGGATGCTTTTCTTTAGTTGCTACCGCAACGACTATGGACTTGTCCATCTTGTTGCTGACCACGACTCCTATCCTTTCCTTGCGAAGATTTCTTTCCATCAGACTGAAATTTTAGTTCTGTTTTTCCTTTTCTGCCAGGATCGTCATCATTCTGGCGATATCCTTCCTGGTCTTGGCGATTTTAGACGTATCCTCAATAGGAGAAATCGAGTGGTTTATCTTCATGGTGTCAAGAGCCGCCTTCTCCGCATCTATGCGGTCACGCAGATCTGTGATTGACATTTCGCGAATTTCAGATGCTTTCATTTTTTCTCCTTTTAATTATTCGACATAGTCTCTACGTACAACAAATTTCGTGGTGACAGGAAGTTTCTGTGCGCCAAGACGGAGAGCCTCTTTGGCAATAGCCATAGGAACACCTTCAGCCTCGATAAGCACGCGCCCGGGAGTTACAGGGCATACAAATCCCTCAGGATTACCCTTACCTTTACCCATACGCACTTCGGCAGGCTTCCTGGTATATGGCTTGTCAGGGAATATCCTGATCCATATCTTTCCCTCACGCTTCATGTAACGCACGACAGCCTGACGCGCAGCCTCGATCTGACGACCGGTAAGCCAGCAATTCTCCAGGGTCTTGATGCCGAAAGAACCGAACACAAGCTGATTGCCTCTCTGGGCAAGGCCTTTCATACGGCCTTTCTGCTGCCTTCTGAATTTTGTTTTCTTCGGTTGTAACATTGTCTATTACTTTTAAAATTTACTTCAACTTCCTTAAATAATTGAGTATCAGCTGGTTGGGCGGACTTATCCTCAATTAAGGGACTGCAAAGATAGTCAATTTTTCTGAATTGCAAATATTTTTTCAATAAAATCCGCAATTTTTCGACCGGAAAATCGAATGGTTAAAAAAGGGAAAATCACACAGTTACCGACAATGTTGAAATTTTTTCCGCTACAATTTCGACCGACGGCGCGAAAGTACAAATACGCATGTCCGCAGACAGATTCCCGGCCTGCAGACCCCGGACTCCACTCCGATTTGTCAGGATTTTTCATAAATTTGCAATTCTGTTTCTGAACCAGTACCGAGTGAAACACGCCGGACAAATAATGCTCGCCATCGCCGTTGCCGCCGTCCAGTCCGCGGCATGTATGCTGCATGCCCAGACGCCGGACAGACCGGAAGACATGTTCATGCGCTTCATGGTGGAAGGCAGCGATACGGTATTCACCGACGAACTGCCGCCCGCCCGCGTATATTCGAGGATGCCGCGCCAGAAGGGACGCGAATGGAGGAAATACTACAGACTCGTCCACAATTTCAGCAAGACATACCCTTACGCCCTGGCAGCACGGCATCTGGTACACGAGGTGGACAGCACCATAGAGGCAGACCATCTGAAACGTGCGAAAAGAGACAGGTTCATAAGCAGCAAGCAGAAAGAGCTGTTCGATGACTTCGAAAATCCCATGCGCAATCTCACCGTTTCGCAGGGAGCCCTGCTGATGAAACTGATAGACAGGGAAGTAGGAAAATCGTCCTATCTCATCATAAAGGACTACAAGAACGGCATGGCCGCAGGATTCTGGCAGGGGATAGCCCGGATGTTCGGGACGGATCTCAAGAAACCGTATGACCCGGAAGGAGAGGACAGGCCCATCGAAGAACTCGTGACACTTTGGGAGACAGGCCAGTTCGAAAGCCTCTACTTCTCGCTGTTCTGGAAAGATCCTCCGGAAATAGAAATCCCGTCGAAATACAGATAAGGAGAATCCTTCATCCAGTCTTTCAGGACATACAGGTCGGCACCTTCGGGAGTCCGGATTTTCGCGTCGGTATGATAATGCCCGAAAATGAAATAATCTACCGGACGCGTCTTCTCATACTCCGAAGCGAACTTGTACAGCGGCTCGTCTTTCCCCCTGAAAAAATACTCGTCCCCCCTCGAAACCCTGTTGTTGCGGGACCAGTTCTTCCCGAATCGGAAAGCAATCCACGGATGCAGCATACTGAACAGACACTGCAGGAATCTGTTATGATAAATCCATCTCAGAAAACGGTAAGTCCCCGACACCGGACCCAGACCGTCGCCGTGACCGAGACAGAACCACGAATCCGCGATACGCACATATTCTGGCTGCTCCAGCTTCACCATACCCATTTCCTCGAAATAGCTGTATGCCCAGACATCATGGTTTCCGGGGAAGAAATACACCCGGACCCCGGCATCCATAAGGTCCATCAGGGCAGCAAAGACCCGGACATAGCCTTTCGGGACCACGTCCCTGTATTCATACCAGAAATCCCAGATGTCACCCAGCATATACAATGCTTCTGTCCTGTCTGCAGGCAGAGAACGGAGAAAGGCTACGAAACGCGCCTCCCTCCCCTCCGGGTCCATATAATCGAGACCCAGATGGACATCCGAAACGAAATATGTCAACGTACGCTTTCCCGCCATCGCCGCGCGCTTGCCGTATTATCCGAAAATGAAAATAAGCAGGGAAACGATTGCACAATAGAGTGCGAACCATGTCAATTTGGCCTTCTTCACTATGGCAATCATCACCTTGCAGGCAAACAGCCCGGAAAGGAAGGCAGAGACAAATCCCAGGAGCACAGGCAGTACACCCAGTGTGGAACCTGTAAATTCGCCGCCTACAAGCTGGAGGAACGCTTCCCCGAGAATCGGCACAAGTACCATAAGGAAAGAGAACTGAGCCATGACGTCACGCCTTACACCGCAGATAAGCCCCACGGAAATGGTGGTGCCTGAACGCGAAAGTCCGGGAATGACGGCAAAAGCCTGTCCGATTCCCACGGCCAGAGCCTGCCAGTAGGAAATGCCGTTTCGGTAATTGTTCGCCGGCAGCTGCTCCCTGCGCGGATTAGATGCCCTGTCTGACAGGAAAAGCAGCAATGCTGTCATCAGAAGGGCGACACCCACCACGAAAAGTGAGGCGAAAAGTCCCTCCACAAAAGATTTGAAGAACACCCCTATAATAAAGACAGGTATCATGGACACGCAGATTTTCAGGATATAGTCGGTCTCGTCATTGTACCTGAACCTGAAAAGCCCCTTGAGAAGACTCCAGATCTGGTGTCTGAACACCACTATGGTACTCAATACAGTAGCCGCATGAACAGCGACCTCGAAAACCAGGTCGCCTGATTCCTCCACTCCGAGAATCTCCCGGCCTATCACAAGATGTCCGCTGCTGCTGACCGGAAGGAATTCCGTCAGTCCCTGCACAAGTCCGAGAATAATAGCTTCAAACCACTCCATGACAATAAACTATTCTGATTTCACATTTCCACTTTCGTCGTTCCTGTTCATTATGCCTGCGATAATCACGACCACTCCGCACAGTATGACAACAGGGGCCGCAACCAGGCGTCTGAAATCGAACATCGCATAATTGAACACTTCCGGATCCTTCACTCCGCCACCTGCAAGCAAGATATATCCCGCCACCATGACAATCAGTCCGGCAAGCACAAATCTGAGCCCCTTACGGGTTATAGGCATATTTTCCATAATATTAACCGACTTCCTAATAATACAAATCATCCTTATCCAGGGATATGAGCTTGTTTACGACAAGGCAAGTGCTCACCAGGCATATGACAATGCCCGAAACCATCACAATCCCTATGACCGCAAGCAGCAGGTCCAGGCTGAAAATCTCGAACAGGCCCGCAATCTCGTTCCTGATGAAAAACAGAAGCCCGATCAGTCCGAGAACCGCTATCATGGTCGAGAAAATACCCTGGAAAACCGCCTGCACCATAAAAGGCGACCTGATAAAGCTGCGGGTAGCCCCGACAAGCTTCATTGTATGTATCGTAAACCGCCTGGCATATACATTCAGACGTATCGTATTGTTTATCAGAACGAAAGATACAAACAGGAGAAGTACGATGAAAATGCCGAGCACAAATGAAATCTTGCTCAGATTCGCATTGAGCGCTTCCACGAGGGATCTCTGGTACACGACCTCATCCACCAGCGGAGATGCCGAAATCTCGGTCTTCACCATGTCCAGACTGTCCGCCGAAACATAGTCCGCCTTGAGGGTGACGTCGATGGATATGGGGATCGGACTGGATTCGAAGACATCCAGGAAGTCTTCCCCGAGCATCTCCGCCATCTCCTTCTCACCCTGCTCCACAGAAATGAATTCCGTGGACTTTATATACCTCTCCCCGCCCAGTTCCAGAAGAAAAGCCCTGGCCGTCTTCTCCGTGACGTCCTGTTTCAGCATCACCGAGACCTGCATGTTCTCCTTGAAGTAATCGGACACCGACCTGGCATTCACCAGAAGAAGCGCGGCAATGCCGACCAGCAGCAGCACCAGACTGATACTAATCACCGTAGACAGGTACGAACTTCTGAGACGCCTGTTGATTATGCCCTTCTCTTCTTTTCCCATAATGACACTGCGACCATTTAAAAGGTCAAAGATAATGAAATATCAAAAATAATTATTATATTTGTTGAGTTTTTGTCTATAATGCCTTGAATATGGGAGATACTGCTAAAAGAATTCTATTTGTCAACTCGGAGATATTTCCGTATCTGCCGGAGGATGACATTTCGAAGATAGGGCGATTTCTTCCACAGGGGATCCAGGAAAGGAAAAAAGAGATACGTTCATTCATGCCCCGGTACGGCTGCATCAACGAAAGGAAGAACCAGCTCCATGAAGTGATCCGCCTGTCAGGAATGAATATCATCATAAACGATGTCGACAGGCCGCTTGTCATAAAGGTGGCTTCCATTTCCGCAGCCCGCATGCAGGTTTATTTCATAGACAACGAAGACTACTTCCACCGCAAGCAGGTATATCGCGACGAAAACGGCAGATTCTTCGATGACAACGGGGAAAGGGCCATCTTTTTCGCACGCGGCGTGCTGGAAACCGTGAAAAAGCTCAGATGGGCTCCTGACATCGTACATTGCCAGGGATGGATTTCGCACGTGCTGCCTCTGTATCTCAAGAAAGTATATTCCGAAGACCCCATATTTTCCGAAAGCAAGGTTATACTGTCCCTGTATGACGACATAGGCGAGGAAACCTTCTCGGAAGACTTCAAGGAAAAGCTGCTGTACGGAGATGTCACGGCAGACGATGTGGCGGCCATGGAAAAACCGGACGGCATAAATCTTGCGAAGCTGGCGGTCAGCTATGCTGACGGCATCATTCTGGGCTCCCCGGACCTCGACAGCCATCTGGTGGAATATTGCGGCAAGTCCGGGCTGCCTGTGCTTCCATACGACGGGGAAGCGCTCGAAAGCGGAGCCTACATCGATAATTACAACGACTTTTACGACAAGTTTTAAAGATGCAGTTGAAATTCATTTACCTTGCAGCCGGAATTCTGGCAGGGATATGCTGCCTGCATTCCTGCGTTGAAATCAACGAAGAGCTTGGCAAAGAATATATACCATACAGGCACCAGTATGATGTCTATATGGACACGCTCTATCTGCAGGACATCCGTCTGGGAAAGACAGACAGTCTGTCCGGCTACAGTTCCTCCAGGATAACCATAGGTGCAGTCAGGGACAATGTCTTCGGACTCACGAAGAGAAGCAGCGCATTCACCATCATACCGATGAGCCGGGAAATGGATTTCGGGGACAATCCGCGCTGCACGCAATTCCATTTCAGTATCGTTCGCGACACCCTCTCATGGCCGGACGAAAGCCAGGAGCACATCATCCAGAACATAAACGTCTTCAAGCTTACGGAGAAGCTCGGCGATGACGCCAATTATCTGGTCAGCGCCGGGAAACTGAAGACTGGAGAACGCGTCGCTCCCGTATTCAGCTATTTCGGGCAGGACACATTGTCCTTCGATTTCAATACTTCCTTCGGGGACGAATACATAGCCGCGATACGGGAGATGAAACTGGACACGACAAGTGTCAACACATACACGGAGGATCTTCCCGGCATATACATTACGGTGGACGACCCTATTTCCGAAGGGGGAAGGATAAACATCTTCGAGCTTCCTCTCCAGGTTTCGGACGAGACCTATTATATAACGGGGAACTATGCCGAACTCAAGTTCCGCTCCGACTACGGGAACAGACATGACGTCGACAGTTCTTTCCTGTTCTTCTTCGGGGCTGCGGACATGCAGGTGTACGAAGATACCGAGAACGAATACGTGACACCGAGCCAGACATCGCAGTCTGCCCTGAATCTGGCTGAAGCAGGCGAACTGACGGCAGGTATGGACAAGGCCGCGGACAAAATCTACATAGAAGGAGGCAGCGGGGTCAAGCCCGTGATTTCGTCGCAGGAGATAAAGGAAAAACTGGAAGCCATTTTTGAAGAAAAAGGCATAAATCCGGAAAACGTGATTATTCACAAGGCATCAGTAATACTCCCGTACGAATTCGACCAGAGCGAATACGACAAGATGTATCTTTATCCGGACAGGCTCAGTCCTTCATGCAGGCTTTCCCTCACCAATGATGAAACAGGTGAAGATTATGTCACATTCGCAGGGCTCACCGACTATGGCGTGGAGAGCGAAAACCAGGGAGACATAAACAAGTCGCTGGAATGCTATGCACCCGATGTCAGCCACCATGTCCAGGAAATACTCAGAAGGGCGGATGAATCCAACTACCGGGATTTCGACATCTGGATGCTGACCATGGCCAATGAAACGGTGGAAAGCCAGTCACAGGACAACAGCGCCCTCAGCCAGTATTACCAGAACCTGGCATACTACGACTACTATAACAGTCTGTATAATCCTTACGGCTACGGCGGGTATTACGGAGGATATTATGGAGGTTACTACGACAGCTACTACGGCATGAGCAATTACTACAACTATATGCTTGCCGCACAGTACGCCAGCTCGTCATCTTCTCAGACTACGGTATCAATGCAGCTGGACAAGGACAGGTACTACCGCGGAGTACTCTGCGGGCCTGAAGCGGCGCCGTCTGCAGACGGGACCGACAAATATCCGAGGCTGACCGTGACCTATTCGGTATCAAAGACGGCCGGGGAGGAATAATACTATTTCCGATTCCGGCAGATTGCAAATCTGCCGGAACGAAGGGATTGCCGGAACGGCAACACAAACATAAATGCCGGAACGGCATGGGAGCTGAATAAAAAAGTACGGCCGGATTTGAAATCCGGCCGTACTTGCAACTGTCTATCTGCAGACTTGTTAAGCGTTAAGTTTGCTTTCGATATAATCAATAGCGTCCTTTACAGTAGATATCTTCTCTCCTGCATCCTCGTCAGGGATTGTGATATTGAAAGCTTTTTCAAATTCCATGATCAGCTCAACCGTATCAAGAGAATCTGCACCAAGATCATTGGTAAAGCTTGCAGTCTCTGTAACTTCTGATTCGTCAACGCCCAATTTGTCAACGATAATTGCTTTTACTTTAGATGCAACTTCTGACATAATGTTAAGAATTTAATTAATTAAAAAGTTTATGTTTAAATACACTAAAATTCAAATCTGCGCGCAAAGATAGGAAAAATTTCACGAAAAAACGAATAAATCAGGAATTTAACGCATCATGTATCCTCTGCGCGAGTTCCATGCCCACAAGTCCGGCAAGGTCATCGACCGATGCGGAAGCGATGCGCGGGACACTTCCGTAATGGAGTATAAGTCTCTGTTCTGTCTTCTCTCCCACCCCTTTTATCTCTCGCAGGGCCGACTGTATCTGGGCCTTGCTTCTGAGATTCCTGTGATGTGTGATACCGAATCTGTGCGCCTCGTCCCTGATATGCTGCATCACTTTGAGGGCCTGCGAATTTCTGTCCAGGAACAGGGGATGAGGGTCCCCTATCCGTATGATTTCCTCAAACCTCTTGGCCAGGCCCACCACAGTAAGGCTTTCCGCAATGCCGAGCTCGCTAAGGGCTTCGTATGCACTGCCCAGCTGGCCCTTGCCCCCGTCTATCACTATCAGCTGCGGAAGATCGTCCGGGTCCTCCCGGAGCATCCTGGAATACCTTCTGTTTACGATTTCCTTCATGGAGGCGAAGTCGTCCGGACCGACGACAGTCTTGATATTGAAGTGACGGTAATCTTTCTTGGACGGCACTCCGTCACGGAAGACCACGCATGAAGCCACGGGATTTGTCCCCTGGATATTGGAGTTGTCGAAACACTCTATATGGACAGGAAGTTCCTTCATCCCCAAAGCCGTCTTCAGTTCCTCCAGGACCTTGCGCCGGAATTCGTCCGGGTCAGTGTGCTCCTGCTGTTTCAGGGCATTGAATCTCATTTCCTTCGCATTTTTCAAGCTGAGGTCCATCAGTGCCAGTTTGTCTCCCTTGACAGGAATCCTGAACTCCACCCCGTCTATTTCCACATCGGGTCTGAAAGGCACCAGAACTTCTTCCGAAAGATTGCCGAATTTGGACTGTATCTCGCCTATGAACATCCCCAGCACTGAAGACTGGTCTTCTTCTATGTTCATCTTGAAGCCCAGATTAAGGGACTGGATGACCGCCCCGTCCCTGAGACGCATGAAATTTCCGAAAGCTTCGTTGGCATCGAAAACCAGGGAGAACACATCCAGACTGCCTATGACCGGACTTACAATCAATGATTTCGCATAATGTTTTTCCAGCGAGGCCATCTTCTTCCTGTATTCTTCGGCAGCTTCGAAATCCAGCCGTCCGGCAGCTTCGTTCATCTGCTCCTTCAGATGCCGGATCATGTCGCGGCCCCCTCCTTTCAGAAGCCGGACCACCTCTTCTATATTGTCATTGTATTCCTTAACTGAAATGCCTCCCACGCAGCAGCCGCGGCACCTTCCTATATGGAAATTCAGGCACGGACGGAATTTCTTCCTCAACACGGCTTCACCGGTAATCTTCAGATTGCAGCTGCGCAGCGGATAAAGCTCGGAGAAAAGTTCCAGAAGATTCCTGGCATGCATCACCGAACTGTACGGCCCGAAATATCTTGACCCGTCCCTGACCATGCGCCTGGTAAGGAAGACTTTGGGAAATTCGTCCGCACTGACACATATCCAGGGATAAGTCTTGGAGTCCTTGAGCAGGATATTGTATCTGGGCTTGTATTGCTTTATCAGATTGTTTTCCAGAAGGAGGGCATCGGCTTCCGAATCCACGACGGAATACTGGGCATCGGCTATCTTGGACACCATTATGGCCGTCTTGCGGGTAAGCCTGTCCGGAGACACGAAATACTGCGCCACACGCTTGTGCAGGTCCTTGGCCTTGCCCACATATATGACATTGCCCCCGGCATCATAGTATCTGTAGACGCCGGGGCTATGAGGAAACAGCGATATTTTCTCCTTTACAGTCAATCCAGTCCTATTTCATCAAGGATATATCCCATGCCTGCATAATTCTCCAGAACCCAGAGGACATACCTGATATCCACACAGACACATTTCGTGTAGCCGTCCACATAATAGACGTCCGAAGCCAGGGATTCCTTGTTCCCGTCAAACGCGAGACCTATAAGTTCTCCCCTGGCATTCATCACGGGAGAACCGGAATTTCCGCCCGTAATATCATTGTCTGTCAGGAAGTTCACATACATTCTGCCGTCTTTTGCAGCCCAGCGGCCCCAGTCGCCTTTCTCCAGGAGGGCCTTCTGCCTGGAGTCGAGACTGAATTCGTATGACGAAGGGTCGTACTTCTCCAGAATGCCTGCAGAAGTGGAATGCCACGACCATTTCACTCCGTCGTACGGATCAATATCGCCTACCGTACCGTATGTGATCCTCATAGTCGAATTGGCATCAGGATACTGTGCGAGTCCGTCTGCCAGAGACTTGCGGTATCTGGCATGGGTGTACTCCCTGTCAAGCGCCAATATGGTCGGAGTCCCTTCTATGGCGGACACACGCCTGTTCAGCGTGATTATTCTGACATCCTGGAAGAAACGGAACATCGGATCGGCGAAATACTCGTCCAGGGTATGTTCCTGCGTCACGAAAGCCTCCAGTTTAGCCCTGTCCGTCATGAAACTGTTCTCCCACAGCCAGTCCGTCATGGCGTCGAAGTCGCATTTTCCGTCGTCACCGGTATATTGCGCCAGCAGTTCTTTCTGGTACGGTCCGAGGACAGAACTGTCGATATTGGCATAATACTCGCGGACGGAGTATTTGAAAAGATCCCTTTCCACTTCCGGAACTATCTTGTCATAATCATTCAGCAGGCTGGTCCTTATGGCGTTGTAGTCGCGGCCGCAGAACCTGAAACGGCGGCAGCATTCTATCTCCGTGGAATCAGGCCCGCCCTTGTCGATAAAGGTGTGCATCCTGATATGATTTTTGTTCAGGACTTCCCTTTTCAGCATGTTCAGCCGGGACATCATCCTGGATATGGTCGTTCCGCGGACCAGAGTTTCCCTGTAATAGGTTATGTCTCTTTCGGCATCCTCCACTGCCGCATATTTTTCATTCAGAAGCGGGATGATACTGCCCCACTCTGCCTTGCGGGCAGGGTCGGCATCTATCCAGGCCTGGAGTTCCTTTTCCTCCGCAGCCTTTTTCCCTACGACATCGAACCTCCGGATATTCTTCTCCTTGCCGCAGTTCAGCTCCTGGACATTGCTCAGTCCGAAATAATAGTCCGAATATTTGAGCCTTATGGACGGGTCGGTGTTCATCCACCGGTTTATGATTTCCATCTGCTCGCCGCGGATTCTGTTGGAAACCGGAAGCGTCACTTTTTCATCGAAGTCCACCTCAGCGGAAGAACTGTATCTGTTCGTCCTGCCCGGATACCCTATCACCATGGTGAAGTCCCCCGGCTTGTAGCCCTCTGTGGAAACGCGCAGCCTGGCCTCCGGTTTCAGAGGAACATTGGCATCGGAATAGTCCGCAGGTGTACCGTCCGGAGCGGTATATATCCTGTACATGGCGAAATCACACTTGTGCTGCGGCCATTCCCAGTTATCAATATCGCCTCCGTACGCGGAAATGGAAACCGGAGGGGCAGCCACAAGCCTGATGTCAGAATATACCTTGTAGAGCATCATGTAATATTTCTCTCCGCCCCACATCGAAGCCAGGGACGCTTCCAGACCGTCAGGATTGTCATTGTACTTCTTCTCCATAAGGAAGCTGACCTTTCGCATTCCGAACGGTTTTCCCTGTCTGGACAGTTCCTCCTGCATCTGAGCCACTTCGTCAGTAACGTCAAAAACCCTTTTCAGAAAATACATCTTCTTCCCGGGTATCGGAACTTCCTCGGCACGTGACATGGCCCAGAATCCTTCTTCCAGATAATTCTTTTCATCCGTACTCAGAGCGTGGACATCCCCGTAAGCGCAGTGATGGTTCGTAATCACCAGCCCTTCGCCGGAAATGACACTTCCCGTACAGCCGAAATCCAGTGAGACCACGGCATCCGAAATCGTGGCGCCTTCCGCATCGGCATTGTAAATCTCGTTTGCAGAAAGCTTAAGGCCGCGCTTCTTCATCTGCTTCTCCAGAGCCTTGTCGATGCCGTTTATCATCCACATGCCTTCGTCCGCCCAAGACAACGGAGCCAGAAAGCAGCCTAAAGCCAGTATCAGAAATATTTTTTTCATACTATATAAAATAAAATACACCGGACCCGGTATGGAAAAAACCGGATCCGGTGCAATATACTATTTATTTGTCAAAAGGCTTCACTACTCCTTTCTTCTCGAATCCGAGTTTGGCAGGAACTTCTCTCACATCATCCTTGGCGTATGTGATGGTCCAGTTTTCCATAGTCATCTGCTTCCAGAGCTCATCTTCGGTCATAGGAGCGGCATAGCGTATCCTGATAGCCGGCACGAGATCCTCGTTAAGATCGAGATATATGCCGATGATACTCTCGTTGCGGGAAAGATGGTTGCTGAGATACGGCATATTCCTGAGAATTATCGGTTTCTCATAATCCTGGTCGGCAATCTCGTAAATATACTGAGGCTGGTCCGCATACTTCTCCACCCTGCTCTTGAACTCAGCCTTGAAAGGTGTGAAAAGCATCCTTATAAGGTCTTCCGTCGGGATATAGCTTACACTGTCCTCCATGTCCACAAACTCGAAGTCCACCTCTGTGTCCTTCGTGCCGCCGCCGTGCACAGGCATTGAAAGGACCTTCATTTCCACCACATTCCTGAACCAGTCCTTGTCCAGGTTTTCTGAAGGGTCCACATACACGTGGACAATGAGCGGGCAGGCAAATTCGGAAGTCAGGCCGTAAATCTTCTTGCCTGTAAGTCTCATCTGGAGACCGAGATAGTTCAGGTCCAGTTTGTCATACATCTTTTCCGTCCTGATAGTAAGGACCTTCACACTGTCCGTTACGGCAGGGTCAGGGGTATTGACACGGAATTTCGAAGGCACGTATATGTTTTCCTGGATCTGCTCAGGAGTGATTTCATCAGGATTGTATGTGATAATCACATAATGATGGTTCACGAATGTCTTCACACCGTATACGCCGCGGATTTTTTCGAGCTTTGCCTTGAAAGCCATGGAGCTGCCATAACATTTCACCGAACGGAGTCCGTCTATCCTGATTTCTGCCAGAGACTCAGGGTCAACAAGCTGCGTCACCGTGCCGTCCTCCGACACCTGTTCTATTCCCCACTGTTCGTCAATGGTAGGAAGTTCGAACCTGTTCCCTATCCAGATGCCGAGGATGATAAGGATAACCGTCAGCAGTGCCGGGAGATATTTGCCGAAGCCGGATTTCTTTTTCTGGCAGGCCCCTATATGGAGGGCATTCGTAGGGCATGAGGCCACGCATTCTCCGCACAGGGTGCAGTCCACTGCGTCAAGCCGTCCGCCTGCAAGGTCGTCCACGTCTATGCCGTACGGGCAGTTCTTGTTACAGATACCGCAATGCGTACATGAACCGGCGGTCTTGATGACATTCAGAATCTGGTACTTCGGCCTCCTGTTCAGAATTTCAAGCAGATAACCCATCAGGCAGAACAGTCCGAGAAGCACCCACCACGGAATATCTGCCCCGAGGATATCCAGAATCCACCAGATGCCGAAGAGGACAATGACCCATATCCAGAATTTCAGGGAATTGGATATGGCTCCGAGCGGACAGAGGTACTTGCACCAGAACATGTTTATGAAGAAACCGCCAAGGACCAGAAGAGCTATGGTCACAATGGACATCCAGAGGGTTATTTCACCCTGGAATCCGGTAGCGGCAGCATAATAAGGGTCGAGATTCTTGCAGAAAAGTTCGCTGGCGGTAGCCGTCATATAGAATATCCAGAACACAAGGGCATATTTGAATATCCTGAGGACCGCATCGGCTGCGGAACCGTTTCTTACCGTTATCCCTTTAAAGCCGATACTATTGCGAAGTTTTATCAGGAGATCCTGCACTGTCCCGAGAGGACAGATATAGCCGCAGAAAAGTTTGCTGAACAGCACGACAGCAGCCGCAAGCATGATTCCCATCATTATCTGGAGAGAACTCATGCTGCACGGCAGGGAGCCGTTAACGAAAAATGTTGTCAGAGCCTCGAGTCCGCCCATCGGGCAGTAAGCCTCCGGGTCGGCAGGTTCCTTGCTCGGGATTATTCCTGTCAGGAATACCACAAGGGCGACGAGCACTCCCCACTGAAGGAGATATTTCGGCCAGTTCTTGATGATGATTGATCTTTTTGCCATAGTTCAGATATTAAAATTGTTATCGTTCTTTTCCCGAATTGTCCGCGGACTTGCATCCGGGCTGTTTTTCTATTCTTCCCGATATATAGTCACGAACTTGTCCCCCTTATCCAGCCCGGACACGAACTTGCGTATGTCATCGGCGGTAATCCCCACGATGACTTCCTCATAATCGTAATCATGGGAGACGCCATAGCGTACGAAATCGCTGCATTCTCTCTTGCGTGCGGCGAGAGAATTCGCGGCCGCCGCATCTTTCTCCGCCCTGTGCTTGACAAGATATTTCTTCGCCTCGTCAAGTTCGGATTCATCCGGACCTTCCTCCGCCATCCTTGACATTCCGTCCTCAACATCCTTCACGAGCACGTCCACCATTTCCGGCCTGGTCTGGAAATCCACGAAGGATTCGAACATGCCGTTGTCGGAATAGTCCACTTCCGTACTGAAACTTACATGATAAGTACCGCCGCGGACCTCCCGGATCTGCTGGAGATATCTGCCGGACATTATGTAGTCCAATATCTCGATGATGGCGAGATTCTTCGGATCGAGCCTTGTTTTTCCCTTGAAGCAGTACGAAACCTCTGCCTTGGGAACTGTCTCCACATCATACGTGCGGTCAAGCACCACTTTCCCCCTGTATGCCGGTTCCGGAGCCGCCGTCCTTGAAAATTCCACGTCATATTCCCCGTCAAGCGAAGCCATGTATTTGCAGACGAGCGCCTCCACTTCCTCTTTCGGGAAATCACTGGCAATAAAGGCCGTCATGTGCCTGAAATCGCCGAAATTCCTGTGATAGACATCCTTCACGAAATCCATGTCCGTCATCTCCACATCGGAACTGTCAATATCCGCCATCCACGGATGATTGCCGTATCTCAGAGCCCTGGCTTCCTTCTTGAACATGTCCGAATGGCTCTTTTTCTTGCCGAGGGAGCGGAGCTCGCCCTGTTTCAGCTTTTCCAGGTCGGCCGCCTCGGAGAAATACGGGTCGGAAAGCATCGCATGGACAAGCCTGAAACCTTTTTCCAGGCTCTTGCCGTCCGCAGTAACCGAAAGACTTGAATTTTTCTGTCCGAAATCCAGAGAAATATCGGCGCCGGAAAGATCCGGACTGTTGCGCAGGGTCGTGAAATCATATTTTCCGAAACCGGCATAACGCTGCATATAGGCAGAAGCCAGTCTGGCAGCCCGCACCTTGTCTGAAGGGACAGCCCGGAGTCCCGTATCGAAATATACGGTCATCGACAGGTGTGTATTGGATTTCACCGGTCCGGACGGGATCCAGCAGACTCTGGCCCCGTTACTGAGAGTCCATTCCTCGCAATCTGTCCCTTTTACCGGTCTGACCTTGACGACAGTTCCCGGCCGTGGATCAGCCCCGAATTGTATCTTTTCATAACTGAGATATTCCGGCTGTATGTCTTCCGCCTCTGCTGCGGCGATTATCTCTTTCATCTCCGCCGCATCCGGCAGCCCTGCCTCTTCCTTTTCGTTCATGCACCAGGAATAGATTTTCCCGCTGTCCCGGAACATCTTCTGTTCATAACCCCTGACATCGTCGTATGAAAGGTTCCCGAGTATGATTTTCTGTTCTTCCTTCAGGTCATACGGGAATGCTGCGGTAAAACCTCTCAGGAAATTTTCCTTGCATGCGTCAACAATCTGCCGGTTCGTGACATCCGAGGCGAAATCCTCCATGTTCAGACGGTATTTTTTCATTATCTTGAACTTGGCAGCCTCGAACTCGTCCTCACTGATGCCGTAGCGGAGCATTCTCTGCACCTCTCTCGTATAGAAGGCCAGCGCCGCCTCCGCATTGTCCGGGCCCTTCATTGACAGAGTAAAAAGCGATATATAGAAGTCATCGCTGTAAGGGTTGGTCACCAGGACAGCCGACGACACAGGACTGCCTTTCTTCCTGGCATCTTCCGACATTCTGTCTGCCAGGACGGACGTTATGATTTGTCTTGCATAAAGATCCTTGTAGAATGCGTCCGTATTTCTGATGTCACGTGCAGGGAACGGCTGCTTGTGAATGACTTTCAGGACATGGTATTTGACCTGCGGATCCAGCATGTTCTCGAACAGAGGTTCATCCAGGGCAGGTATCGGATATGTTTCCTTAGGGGCGGGATTCTCGCTCGCAGGAATGTCTGAAAACATCTTGCGGACCTTCTGCTCCATCATGTCAGCATCGAAATCGCCCACAACGACGATTGCCTGAAGGTCCGGCCTGTACCATTTATGATAAAAGTCAAGTATCTCCTGCGGTTTGAAACCGTTTATGACTTCGAGTGTCCCGAGCACATTCCTCTGCGTGTGTTTCGCTCCCTTATAGACCAGACTGTTCTGCTTCTCCATCATCCTCATACGCGGTTCGTCCTTTCTGCGCCATTCCTCGCTTATGACGCCGCGTTCCGCATCGAGGGCTTCCGGCTCGCAAGAGATGTCGCATGACCAGTCGTGCAGGACCATCAGAACCGAATCCACGAAGGAGTCACGGACAAGAGGCACTGAAGATATGTTGTAGACAGTCTCTGTCCTGTTGGTATAGGCGTTGACATTATAGCCGAACCTCACCCCGTCCTTCGCCAGAAATTCAAGGATTCCCTTGTCGGGATAATGGCGGGTGCCGTTGAAAGCCATGTGTTCAAGGAAATGGGCAAGGCCGTTCTGGTTGTCTTCTTCCTGCAGGGAGCCGACATTGTGTATGATATAGAAATCGGCGCATCCTTCCGGATTCCCGTTATGGCGGATATAATAGGTCATCCCGTTGTCCAGCCGTCCCCTGATCAGCTGCGGGTCATCCGGGATAATCTCCTGTGCCCCGGCAGGAACGGTCATCAATACCGTAGAGACCGCCGAGAAAATAAATGTCAAAATCCTTTTCATTGTCACTGTACTCCTTAATACCTTTTCCGGACCGTGCCGGAATGTTCTGTTTCACGTTCTGCTCTACGTTCTGCCGGATTTGCAATCCGGCAGAACTGTCAGAATGCGCATCCGACAGATACCGTAAACACATTCCTGTAACCGTCCGCCAGAAATTCAGGTTTTTCCAATGTATGCCTGTATGTGTCGCGGACATCTATATATGCCGAAATCTTCTTGAAAAGACGGGTATATCTGAATCCCAGTGTCCCTCCGACTCTCGAAGCCGTATCATATTCGAAATCCCTGTTCAGGTAAGTGTCGTTTGTCCTGTGGTTGTCTGACGAAGTTGAAGCATAAACTCCGTCTCTGTTCCTGGTCCCGAAACCCGTGAAGAAATCCGCTGCCAGACTTACCGTAAATATGTTCCTAGCGACTGTAATGTTTTTCCTGCCATGAAGATTCACTTCAATGTCCGTTATTTCCTGCTCGCGGTAATAAGGATAGTAGGTAGCTCTGAATATCCGATAGGAACCATCCGCCGACACGCCATATTCCCACGAAGGACGATAACCGCTGACACCAAGATACCCGTCATAAGCCAGGCCGCCGTCAAATCCGACGGAACGGTATATTTCATTCTGCCCGAAATATTCCACTACTGTATTGCCCCCGGGATTGGTGGTCCTCCTGTATATGTTCTCATTATTGACCAGCCCCGAATATCCCGCATCAAGCGATATCCTGTGAATATTATCCTGACTGCGGATATCCAAAATACCGCTGTACCCTACACTGCTGCCTCCAAACTCACAATACACGGCCTCATTTGAAGATCTTTCACCATAGTGCCCGTCCCGGTACTTGTAAGACAATTCATTGAAAAAACGGACATTGTTTTCTCTGCCGAACACCAGCTGCAGGGAACCTCCATAGAACGTATTTATCATCGGCCGACCCGGAGAAGTCGTCTTTACATAGCCATAATCACCGTCAAGGCCCTCTACCATTCCCAGGTATCCGCCGTAATCCACGAAAGTATAATACTGCTGGTCAGTCGTGCCGAAAATACTGCAGTCCAGATTCTCGCTCGTCCTTATGTACTGCAGCCCCAGACCGAAGGAAAAATTGTCGGCAGGAGCATATCTGACACCTGCCGTCATGTCCAGAGACATCCAGCGGCTTCTGGGTCTTGGGTCCTTGCGCTTAGCATAGTCCCCTGTTTCATAGGCAAACTGCACCCCCAGAGACCATTTGCTATCCAACGCATACGACATGGCCCCCAAAAGAGAATACAATTCCTTCACCTTGATGCCCGGATTGTCACTTGTACTTTCAAGGAAATTTATAGGATTATAGGAAGGATCCATAAGATAATGCCCGTTCATATTCTTTCCCTGGAAATAAGAATAAGAAAGTTTTCCATGGAACGCAATCCTGTCAGAAATCCGGACATAGGATTCTGTCAGGGCGCCTGCCTCAAGGCTGTTGTCCGACCCTTCCACAGGAATCAGACCTCCGTCATCCTTGTCGAAATAAGCCTCTACAAAAGATGTCCGCGGCACCTGCAAAGTTCCAAGACCTGCGGCATTGTCAGAAATCAGCCACGGATTTGTATTCCTTATGAACTCGAATTCATACGCACTTCCCGGATTTTCCTGTCCGAAAACACTCAGACAGCCAAAAGCCAGAGAAGAAACTATTGTATATATCCTGTATCTGCACATAATCACGGACTTTTTAGGTTACTTCAATGAAGATATTCTTCTCTGATGGAAATCCGCAGAGGAATTGTTGGTTTTCATATAAACTATATGTGCCCCGTTGGCTATGGAAGCCTCGGCATCTATGCCTGACGGATCAGTCGTCCCGTAAGTCTGGTCATAGCCGTCCGTTCCTCCGTCATAATCGTAGACCAGTTTGCCCTCGTTTTCCGGCAGGGCTTCGGTAGCATTCTTGTCCACATTGCGGTACAAAGTATAGCCGCGATCTGCCGTATGGTAAATATACCCTGCATCAATATCCGAAGTGAGCCTCTTGTTGTTGCTGGATTCATATCCTCCCCGGAAAACGTCTATACCGTCCAGAACCCATTCCCTGCTCACTTTTACGACAGGGAGGTTAGTACTTTCCGTCCTGTCATAGTTCGTGTCATCCATCGAATATTCCTCTATCCCGTCGTATTCAAGGATATAGAAAGCCGGACTCGTATTTGAAAGCGGCCAGGCATTGCCCTGTCCGTACAGATATGTCTGCAGATAATGCGACGGATCTATCCTGTCAGACGGATTCGGATAAAATGTAGTGTTGTATTTTTCTCCGTAAGCCTCCGGATCATACATCGCATAATATGACGCATCACTGAGATCTACGGAATTTGTATAAGTCTCCGAATGATTGATAGCCCCGTTGATAGCCACCACTATCTGCGAATACGCAGGCAGTGAAACCTCTGTATTGAACCACCATATATTCCATCCGGCCGGAATCCAGCCTTCGGCATCATAGAGCAGGCTGCCATCCCGCAACCATCTGTTTCCGGCATTGCTGTTTGCCGGAGTGCAGAACGCAAAGGCCACGTCGCTGATATCCATATCCTCCGCGGAATTATTGTACAATATCACATATTTGTCATAATTGTATGTACCGCTTCCGTCGTTATTCTGGCAGCCGCCAATATAAAGTTCC
Organism: Candidatus Cryptobacteroides intestinipullorum; assembly: GCA_018711225.1. Taxonomy (GTDB): domain Bacteria; phylum Bacteroidota; class Bacteroidia; order Bacteroidales; family UBA932; genus Cryptobacteroides; species Cryptobacteroides intestinipullorum. The sequence goes on from DVIP01000028.1 coordinate 36,267, forward strand.
TTTATTACAAGATTACTGGCAAAAGTCCTGGTCAATTCCATTTCCATACGGTTGTCCCCTCCGTCAGAAACAACGAACTGGGTATTCAGCCCGTAAATATAATCACTGTCCTTGAACGAAACCGTCGCATTGTACAGTCCCGGCATAAGGGAAAACTCAGCGATCCCGGCCTCGGTATCTGCCTGGTAAGACACCGAATTGTTCTGAGTGGAGACAGTCAGCGTAACACCATCCACCGCATATACTTCGCCGCCGCTTGTTAACACAAGACTGACATCGACGGATGTAATGCCTGGAGTAATCTCACATGCGGGGAAAACAAGTGAAACTGCGGCAAGGCATGAATATATGAGAAACTTTTTCATTTGTCTATATGTCATTTCGTCTAAAATTTGAGCCTCAATGTCAGCCCGTAATAGAAATTCGTTATATAGTCTGTCGCCGAAACGTAGTCCCCCGTCCTGGTGGAACGGATCCGGCTGAAATTGTTGAAGAAATTGTTCGCATAAAATGAAACCGATGCAATGTCCCCGATTTCCTTTGTCACACTGAAGTTCATAGAAAAATACGGTGTGAGCAGGTCCTTGTTGTAATAATAGTCCAGGCTCGTGCTATATGCCAGGCGCGCCAGGTCGGAATACCGCTGTGTATTGCCGGTGCGTCTGGCCTGCTGCAGGTCCTCATAAAAATTCCTCAACGTCGTAGGATCATCGTAAGTCGTATAATATTCCGGATATACGACCGAATAGCCGTTTCCGTCATATATGGATCCGTCCGTAACGGAAAGTATATCCGCCCCGTCAGACAGTACTAGAGAACGGTCGCCATCGCTCTTTCCGCTGAGAAAACGGGAATATTTATACAACGTGGCTTCCAGCCTCAGAGAAACAATCATCCTGACTTTGGGGATATTGGTGGTAATAGTCAGATTCGTATTCAACTGGCTGTTCTCCCTTCCGTTGGAAAGCGACCTGCCTCCGACATAATAACCTATATACTTGTAAGGTTCACCGTCAGCCCCGGTACCATTGTAGCTGTAGGCCTCGATATTTTCATCAAGGGAATGATACCCGTAAAAGGATCCGTCCAGACGGATAGTAGTGTTTATCGGCTGGATTCTTTTGAAATCCACGACCCATTCCAGACCGTAACGCGTGATGGGATTGACATTGTTGTTTGCATAAGTCAACTCATTGAAGCGCTTCCTTTCACTATATGCCAGCGTGACATCCTCGCTTGCACCGGTCACGTCCGACACGGTTACAATACCCGTATTCCTGTCCACTGTGAAACGTCTGTTTTCAGCAGGAATAGGACATGCATTCAAAGACTCTATAGAGGTATAGTTGTATGTGAACCTTTCATAATCATTGCTGAGCCTGTATGCATCCAATGTCCTGTTGTAATACGCAGCCAGCGATATCTTGTTTCCGGCAAGATCTATGTCAAAGCCGATTTCAGCCTGCTGGTTCTTCTGCCAGCGCAGTTCAGGATTGTACGCTATGGTCTGCGGTATTATATAGTAGGCGGAATAGGCTGACCCGTCCGCGGAAGATGTCGAGGTAAAAGTATTGAGATAGGTATATGTAGGGACAGGATACAGGATGGAATACGACGGCAGCTTGGCCGCCACACCCCAGCTTGCCCGGAACGACAGTTCTCGGACAGTCTTGTTCCACCTGTTTTTCGGAGACAGGATAGTATATTTCAGATTGAACCGTGGAGAAAGTCCCGATGTAGTACCGTATGCCGAGTTCCTTATGATTGTATTGTCATTCCTGAGACCTGCAATGATATTGAGCCTGGTCTCTCCTATGGGAATCGTTATGTTTTCTTCAATATAAGCAGCCACATTGTTCATGAACGGCACATCACAATAACGGTATTCCCAGAAATCGGGAGCCGTCGACATGTTTTCCGTATACTGGCCGATACCGAAATTGCCGTCTCCTGACCAGTCCAAACCGACTTTGAGCTTATTGTTTATATCTCCGAACTGCCGTGCCCAGTTGGCCTTCAGTTTCAGACTGTAGCTGACAGGGCGGTCATCCACGCACATTGTGCTGTACCAATACCCTCTCGGCCTGAGGATTACCGCCGCATCCGGATTCTCATCATAATACTGGGCCACATAGTACCCTTCTTCCGTACCATGAATTGCAGGAGAGTCCTGCGCCCAGTCCACATTCTGATGTTCCCGGCTATGTTTGTCGCTATAAACGACAGAACCGCTCAGTTCCACATTAGTAATCCATTTCTTGCTCAGCAGCCAGTCGAAATCGAAATTCCCCCTGAAGGAATTGTCCCTTACCGTAGTCCTGTTTTCCGAAAAGGCATCGGGGTCAGCCTTGGTATCCATACCTCCCAGATTCCCGGAAGCGCTTATGGAAAACCGCAGGGGCGTTTCGCTGAGAATCCCGCGGTCGAAAAGGTTGCTGTACGTAAGCTGTACCTGCTTCCTGTCGTATGATTCGTACGGAGACCGCTGGTCACTTGTAGCCCTCGTGTATTCCAGACTCGCGTTCAGAATCCCTTTTGAAGCCCCTCTTTTGGTCTCGCCGAGTCCGAAGCCCTTGCTGGCGGAAACCTGCTTCATGTTAGGGTTGGTGGACATGGTTATTATATAAGGTGTCCGGCCCTTGCGTGTGTTTATCTTTACGACTCCGGAAGTCATGTCCCCGTATTCTACTGAAGGGACTCCTGTTATAACTTCAATAGATTCCACATTCGTAGATGCGACATTGTTCACGGCAGCGCCTGAAACTCCAGCCGTACTGAATGATGCGAAACTTCCGTTGTTGGAAAGACGGACTCCGTCGACCTCCACGGCTGTACCGAAAGACACGTTTCCTGTTTCTCCGCTGTCTCCTGAACGGATATTGAATATCTGGTCGCTCAGAAGATCCGGATTCCTGGTCGCTCCGCCCGGAAGCAGACTGGTGGCATCCGCGACATTGAGCATCTGGATATGGTCAAGAGCGGTCTTGTCTATGGTGCGGCTTGTCGTAGCACTGTTGCTGTTGTCCTGAGCGGTTACGACCACGCTTTCGAGTGTCAGGTTATCCTCGGCAAGATAAATCAGATATTTCGGGATATCCTTGGTTATCACAATCTCTTTCGTATCTGTAACGAAGCCGAGGCATGATATGCTTATAGTATTCTTGCCCGGCTGTATGTTCTGAATCGTGAAGTTTCCGTTGGCATCTGCCACAGCCCACTGTTCTGTCGCAGTAAGGACTACGGTAGCATAATCCACCGGCTTGCCCGTGTCCTTGTTCAGGACAACACCGCTGATACTGTATGTGGTCCGGTCCTGGGCATTTGAAACCATGAACACGGAGAAAAGGATAAAACCCAAAAAGAACCTTTTCATAACGGGGGAGTTTGTATCGTTCAGTTGACGAATATACATAAAAAATATGATAGAGTATCACCGGTGCCATGTAATTATTTGCGCATATCCGCTATATATGAAACTTATGAAATGAAACGCTCCGGCAGGTTACATTTTCATACGGGAAAGTGCCGGAACAGGAAAAACAGTAAGCGCAAAAATTTATGGACGGAAAAAAGCCGCGATATGCGATGCAACGATTCTGTTTTTTTATGTATCTTTATATCGTTATGTTAAATATATAAACAACTAAACAAATTGGTTATGAAAAAGATTTATTCAATCATGATTGCAGCTGCCGTTGCTTTTGCATTTACAAGCTGCGAAGAAACTACTCCTGACAACGGTACAGACGGAACCGAGCAGGGAGGGGGGGGAGAAGGAACCGATGAACCTGGAGATGATACCGAAGAGCCGGGTGGCGAGCCTGAAGATCCTAATACGCTTACGTATGGCGGAGTTACTTACAAGACTGTCACGCTTTCCAACGGGCAGACATGGATGGCGGAACCTTTGAGGTATATTCCGGACGGGATGACTGCTTCCAGCGATCCTGCCGATGATAATGCGCATATTTGGTATCCTTATGAAGTTGTTGACGGGACGGCTACAGCACAGACCGACGAGGACGCCATTGCAGAAAAAGGCTATCTGTATGACATGTACGCCATGCTTGGAGGAGTGGAAATCACCCCGGAAAACTGCATGAATTTCGAAGGGGCTCAAGGTATTTGCCCTGACGGATGGCATATCCCGACTTGGGAAGAATATTTCCTTTTATGCGGTAAATCCAATAAAATGGAAAACGGCAACGGTGCGTCATCAAATACTGAAGCACTGTTCTATGATGCCGAATACGACGGGGCAAAGATAGCTTCATTCAATGACGCGGGATGGAACTTCATTCAGTCCGGAATCCGGATGAAAGCCAACTATTCCGGAACAGGATCCTATAATACCCAGCTCACTGAAGCTCTCGGCACGGATGAAGACGGGAAGGTGACAGGCAACTGCTCTGTAGAGGAATTTCTTGGGAAAGCAAGGATGACATACGTAGCTTCATCAACCTGCAATGCGGCCAACTACAGTTCTTCGGATCCTACCGTTTTGAACCACATTCAGTTCATGTCTCTGATGACGACATTCACTTCGACATATCCTGAAGGAAGACTGACGCTGTCTTTTGCCCATTGCGAAATGGGTCAGCAGCTCCGCTGCATCAAGGATGCCGAATAACGACATCTCATAATATAACGGAAAACGGGATTCTCACGAGTCCCGTTTTCTTTTTATTTAATGTACGGATAAAAGCCGCCTGTCAGTCAGATTTTATAAGATTTACCGACACTCAAGGACATCTCCATGGTCCCGCACCACGGCTTCTTTCCACTTTTCCGTATAGCCCGGGTTCGTAATGCCGTCCGGAATCCTGTCTGAATAGCCGTTGGTAACGAACGAACCGTCAGGATTCTGCGCCTTCACGTTTCCGTCCATGAATTTCAACAGCAAGAAAGTCTCCAATGCCGTCCATTCCTCGAAAATCCCCTGTGCGGTCTCCACCGAATAATCGGTAAGAAAATCCTTGACCTCCACGAACGGATCAACGACCTTTGCAGCTTCATCATTCCTCCTTATCTGCCGTTTCGGGATATCCAGAGCCTTCTGGTAAAGATCCAGTGCATGGCTGTCAATATCAGGAATCACTGCCATCTGGCCTTTTTCGAAACTGTCAGCCTTTTCACGCACCACAGGAGCCATGATATTATACATCCTGTAACATGAATTGGCCACCCTGTTGCAAATCCAGAATGCCGAAGTAGGTGAATATTCGAGCATACTGCCATTGCCCTCGGCAAAACATTCCGGGACTTTCGTGATATTGGTATATATCGGTGTGAGATATGATGTAGCGGCGTCATCAGTACCGAACCACAGAAGTCCTCCTATGACATCCGGAAGCCAGCCACGTGATTGTCCGACAAACCAGAAACCGGTCTGCTGCGTGGCGATAGCCCTTTCATTGACATACAATTGTCCTTCATATTCGAAGTCCATCGGCCTCCAACGGTACGGAAGCGCGTTGCCCCCGGCTCCTATATCTGTCGTCATATCCATCGGAGTGCCTTCGAAATGATCCCTCATCACATCTGCCACATCCTTTACGGTAAGCTTGCGTTCCGGTCTGACAAACAGCGGGAAACGTTTGGAGACATCGTACCCCATAGCATAATCAATATAGTCGTATGAATTCCTGGTGACAAGGTTCCCGTTTTCGTCTTCGAATGTGAACTGTCCGTCACACAATATGTTGAACGCTGCCCACGCCCGGGCCTCGCAGCCTCTCATCGAACCGAAATTCAGCGGATTATATGCGTCACAAAAACTGAAATCTTCGTCCCTGCCGTCGAAATAGCCCATTTCCCTGGCAAATGAAATCACATCCGGAGAATAGAGGCAGTTTTCCGGATCATCCAGAGGAAACGTACTTATCCTGGACTGGTTCGCATGTGCGCAGATATAGCCGTCAGGCAGTCTCCGGGCCACCCAAACAATACCCTTGCGTGCATTGCCGTCTTCAGATGCTCTGAATCCCTTTCCGATAAGTTCCATGACCCAGACCTCATCCTTGTCCGCTATCGAGAATGATTCTCCTGAAGAACAATAACCGTACGTATTGGCCAGATCCACTATGATATCTATAGCCTCCCTGGCTGTCCTGGCCCTCTGCAGGGCAACATATATCAATGAGCCGTAATCCATTATACCGGTAGAGTCATAAAGTTCGGGACGGCCTCCGAACGTGGATTCCCCTATTATGAGCTGGTGTTCGTTCATGTTGCCTACGGTCTGGTATGTATGGCGCACCTGTGGTATCTGACCGAGGTATTTCCCGGTGTCCCATTCGCGGACATCAAGCATGGCACCTTCCGGCCAGTCAGCGGCAGGACGGAAATACAGTTCTCCGAACAGTGTATGCGAGTCCGCAGCGTAGGAAATCATGCACGATCCATCCGCGCTTGCCCCTTTGGAGACGAGGATATTTGTACATGCGTCAGCTTCCGGAACAGACGGAAGGCAAAGCAGTCCGGCTGTCAGACAAGCCGTCAATTTGGTTGAGGATGTGAATTTCATGTATGTCAATAATTTTGTTTGTTACCGGTTTCGCAAGTCAGGAGGCACAGAACCCCCATGACGGGTACAAATTTAAAAAATATTCCGCTCAGACTCCAAGACTTCCCATCTGCCCGATCATATTCTTCTGACAATTAAACAATATCGGCAAAAATCCGCCACCCTGCCGGTCAATGAGACGTTAAGCGTTCAGCCGGATTTGCAATCCGGCTGCGAGTGTTTCCCGGCAGATTGCAAATCTGCCGGAACGATATGGTTCTGCCGGGACGGTACCAAAACGAAAAGAGGTTGCAGATAATTCTACAACCTCTTGATTTTTAATGTGGTCCCACTTGGGCTTGAACCAAGGACCCCCTGATTATGAGTCAGGTGCTACTAACCAACTGAGCTATGGGACCAAGACACAAAATAAACTTCGTAAAAGAACTTTTAATTTGCGGGTCGTCCGGAGTTCCCGGACAACTCCGCAAATATAGTAATTATTTTTTAATCTACCATAAGAAATCCGCACCCGCACGCATTAAATGCGGCAAAAGGGAAGAACCAGCCTATGGCAGACTACCGGTCAGACCTTGATTTCAACCTCAACGCCACTCGGAAGCTCCAGCTTCATCAGGGCATCCACTGTCTTCTGTGTCGAATCATAGATGTCAAGCAGACGGCTGAATGAGTTGAGCTCAAACTGTTCGCGGGACTTCTTGTTTACAAAAGTCGAGCGGTTCACAGTGAAAATCTTCTTGTCAGTAGGAAGCGGAATGGGACCATTCACACGAGCTCCTGTAGAAGCCACTGTATCAACGATCTTCTTGGCAGACTTGTCTACCAGCATGTGATCGAATGATTTTAGTTTAATTCTTATCTTTTGGCTCATAGCAATTATTATCTGAAAATTAAACTTTCAATATTATTCGTCCTCATCTACGTTCTTGTAGCCGCTCTTCTCGACAATCTCCTTGGCGAGGTTTGCAGGAACTTCAGCATAGTGGTCGAATGTCATTGTGCTGGTAGCACGACCGGATGATATGGTCCTCAGGACAGTCACATAACCGAACTGCTCAGCGAGAGGGACGAATGCCTTCACAATCCTGGCACCGGTAGTGGAATCCATTGCAGTCACCTGACCACGACGGCGGTTAAGGTCACCGACAATATCACCCATATAGTCTTCCGGAGTCACAACCTCGAGTGACATGATAGGTTCGAGAAGTACCGGTTTTGCCTTAGGGCACGCATGACGGAATGCCTGGCGGGCACAAATCTCGAATGAAAGCTGGTCTGAGTCCACAGGGTGGAACGAACCGTCCTTCAATGTCACCTTGAGTGAAGGAACCTCATATCCTGCGAGAACACCGTTTGCCATTGCAGACTTGAAACCTTTCTCGACAGAAGGAATGAACTCCTTAGGAACATTACCTCCCTTCACCTCGTCAATGAACTGGAGTCCGGTAACGCCCTCGTCTGCAGGTCCGATTTCTACTATGATATCTGCGAACTTACCGCGGCCACCGGTCTGCTTCTTGAAGACTTCACGGTGCTGTACGGTAGCTGTAATGGCTTCCTTGTAGTTCACCTGAGGTGCACCCTGGTTGATTTCCACACCGAATTCACGGCGGAGACGGTCAACGATGATGTCCAGGTGAAGCTCACCCATACCGCTGATGACGGTCTGGCCTGTCTCGTGATCTGTCTTGACAGTGAATGTAGGGTCTTCCTCCGCAAGTTTCGCAAGTGCGATTCCGAGCTTGTCAAGATCCTTCTGGGTCTTAGGCTCTACTGCAAGTCCGATAACCGGATCCGGGAATTCCATTGATTCGAGAGTGATAGGATGATCCTCCACGCAGATGGTATCACCGGTACGGAGATCCTTGAAACCTACAGCCGCGCAGATGTCTCCGGCCTCTACAAACTCGATAGGATTCTGCTTGTTCGAGTGCATCTGGTACAGACGTGCGACACGCTCTTTCTTGTCAGAACGGGTATTGAGCACGTATGAACCTGCATCCAGACGGCCTGAATATGCCCTCAGGAAAGCCAGACGGCCTACGAACGGGTCGGTAGCAATCTTGAAGACCAGAGCGCAGAACGGCTCCTTGGCATCCGGCTTACGCTCTTCCTCATCTCCTGTCTTTGGATTCACGCCCTTGACTGCACCCTTGTCGAGCGGAGAAGGGAGATAACGCATGACAGCATCGAGAAGGAACTGAACGCCCTTGTTCTTGAATGAAGAACCGCAGCATGCAGGCACTATGGACATGTCGATGGTAGCCTTCCTCAAAGCCGTGATGATTTCGTCCTCGGAAATGGAATCAGGATCCTCGAAGAATTTCTCCATCAGGGACTCGTCATATTCGGCAGCGGCCTCTACAAGCTTTTCCCTCCATGCGGCGACATCTGCCTTCATGTCTTCCGGCACATCGGTCACCTTGTAGTTCACGAGCTCTTCACTGCTGTCATATATCAGGGCCTTGTTGGCGATAAGGTCCACAATACCCTGGAATTTGTCCTCAGCACCGATAGGCAGGCAGATAGGTACAGCCCTTGCTCCGAGCTTTTCCTTGATCTCTTCGACCACAGCCAGGAAATCCGCGCCTACACGGTCCATCTTGTTCACGTATGCAATCTTCGGGACACCGTACTTGTCAGCCTGACGCCATACCGTCTCGGACTGAGGCTGTACGCGGCCTACTGCGCAGAAAGTGGCTACTGTTCCGTCCAGTACACGGAGAGAACGCTCCACCTCCACAGTGAAATCCACGTGGCCCGGAGTATCAATCAAGTTAATCTGATAAGTATCCCCTTTATAATGCCAGAAAGCGGTAGTAGCGGCTGAAGTGATGGTAATACCACGCTCCTGCTCCTGGACCATCCAGTCCATAGTGGCAGCACCTTCGTGAACCTCCCCTATCTTGTGGGTCTTCCCAGTATAATAAAGGATTCGCTCTGAAGTTGTAGTCTTACCGGCATCAATGTGGGCCATAATACCGATATTCCTGGTGAATTTAAGATCTCTTGCCATTTGTTCTTAACTTAATTGGGGATTAGAAACGGAAGTGGGCAAATGCCTTGTTGGCCTCTGCCATCCTGTGCATATCTTCTTTTCTCTTGTATGCCGCACCCTCGCAGTTATAGGCAGCGATGATTTCGGCACAAAGTTTTTCTGCCATCGAGTGGCCGGAACGCTTGCGGGCGAATACGATCATATTCTTCATAGAAAGTGAAATCTTCCTTTCCGGACGAACCTCGGTAGGCACCTGGAAGTTAGCTCCTCCGATCCTGCGGCTTTTCACCTCTACCTGAGGTGTCACATTCTCGAGAGCCTTCCTCCAAATATCCAGAGGAGCCTTGTCAGAATCTTTCATCTTCTCGCCTACCATGTCAATGGCATCGTAAAAAATAGAATACGCGATACTCTTCTTCCCCTGCAACATAAGATTGTTCACGAAACGTGTAACCATCACATCGTGAAACTTTGGATCTGGAAGTAGAATCCTCTTCTTAGGCTTCGCTTTTCTCATTGTTCTGAAAAATTAAATAGGTGGTAAATGATTACTTCTTAGATTTCTTTGGTCTCTTGGCACCATAAAGGGAGCGGGACTGTGTCCTTCCCTCGACGCCTGCCGTATCCAAAGCTCCTCTAAGGATGTGGTAACGTACACCCGGGAGGTCCTTCACACGACCGCCTCTTACAAGCACGATAGAGTGCTCCTGGAGGTTGTGGCCCTCGCCCGGAATGTAGGCATTCACCTCTTTGGAGTTAGTAAGACGTACACGGGCAACCTTACGCATTGCTGAGTTAGGTTTCTTAGGTGTAGTAGTGTACACACGCACGCATACGCCCCTCCTCTGAGGGCATGCATCCAACGCGCGAGACTTGCTCTTGACTTCGATAACCTCGCGCCCCTTGCGAACTAATTGTTGAATTGTAGGCATAAATGATTGTTAATCTTAAATTTATGTATCCTTCCCCATACTTTGGGGGCTGCAAATATACGGATAAAAATTTAATTATTAACAATTTTATCAACAAAAACCGAAAATATTGTCCTGCAGGACAATGAAAAAGACATTATTCACTGTCAGGAACATCCGGTTCCCTGACTTTCCGTTTGGACATTTTCTTCTCGTAACGCTCGATGTACCTCTGCAGCATTTCGGAATCCCTGACAGCCTGTTCCTGCGCCTGTCTCAGGGCCTTGCGTTTCTTTTCCCTTATTCTGGCGGCCTTCCGGTCTGCCTTGGCCTTCTCCTTCTCCGCATCGGCCTTGTCCATTTCCGCCCATCTGGCCTCGCGGGCTGCAATCCTCTCCTGCTTCCTGCGTTCCTTTTCCGCTTTCTTCTTCTCGCGGATCTGTTCTTTCGTCAGGACTATGGACGGATCGTTCATGGCCGCTATCGAATCAGCTCTGGCAATGCTGTCTGCAAGCGCAAGGGAGTCAGACACTGCTTTCAGACTGTCCTGCAATGCCAGAGAATCCGCCTTCACCGTTTCAAGCGAATCGAGTCTGGCTATGGCAAGAGAATCCTGAATTTGCTGCCGGCGGATTTCCTCCTGCTGCTCCGCCCTCTGTCTCTCTATCGAGCGCACATGATTCAGCGAATCCCTCAGGGAAATCTGCAGATAGATATCGTCGATATAACCCGGAAAATAGAGGTTCGTCTGTGCATAGCGCGCTCTCGGACGGGCATTGTACCGGGTCCGTTCCGTCGGTCGGAGCTCTATTGAGGTCACGGCATGCCTGTCCGCCGGTCTCCTGTCCGGCTGCCAGTTGAAACCTTTCAGCATCCTGTCTTCCTCGCTCATCTGCACCACCGGATAGGCATCGCTTACCGCCGTATCAAAATAGTATATCCTGTGTATGGTCCCGTCCCTGAATATGGCGGAAAGCATTTTGGAGTCTTTCTTGTTCACCGTCGCCAGGGCGTCATTTTCCTCAATATAGAACAGGGCAGAAGCTCCGCCCAGCGCGTCGAAACGGGAAAGTTCCCCTTCCGGAGAAAAATAGGCCATCATTTCCGCCCCTCTTATCTGGTCATAGTGCGTAGTATCCTCTTCTATATGGATAAAGGCGTTGGACATCAGGCTGGCCTTCTCCATAGCGTTGTTTTTTATCACTACAGATATGCTGTCCGCATTGTACTGCTGTGTGACTTCATTCCATATCATCGGCTCCTTGAACAGCCTCGCCAGAGAATCCAGGTCGGAATACAGCAGGGAATCGCATACTACCTGCATCGTACTCCTGTATATTTTCACATTCCTCAACGCGACGACAAAACCTATTTTCGTCGTATCTTTCACCGACGCGAGAGAGTCCGCGACACCCAGACTATCCGCCAATGACAACGAGTCCGTAACTCCCAGACTATCCGTCAATGACAATGAGTCCGTAACTCCCAGACTATCCGTCAATGACAACGAATCCGTAACTCCCAGACTGTCCGCCAATGACAATGAATCCGTAACTCCCAGACTGTCCGTCAATGACAATGAGTCCGCAACTCCCAGGCTGTCCGCCAATGCCAACGAGTCCGCAAGCGTCGCCGCCTTTACGGCAGCCAGAGAATCCGCCTGAGCCTTCGCTCTGGCCCGCTGCTGAGCCTCCATCTGTGCCTTTTTGTTCGGATCGTTCATCGCCTCTTCGGCAGCCTTCTTGGCAGCTTCCTCTGCTGCTTTCCTGCGGAACTCCGTCACCGGATCAATATTCAGATTCGCCTTCCTCACGGCAGCATCCGCAATGGTGACGGAATCTATCTCGAACATCCTGAGAGTATAGTGAATCAGGGTGTCCGCACCGAAATATACCGTATCCTTCTTCTGTTCTTCCTCTATAACGGTGACGACAGCAGGATCTCTGGTAAGCGTCACGACGGACAGGGAGTCCACGTAATCGAGTTTCCCGGCAAGCCCGTGCACATTCCTGGTGGTATCGGTAAGCTGCACATTGCCGTACATTATTATATTGGAAGTATTCCTGTTGAAATACAGCGAATCACACCATGCCTCCTGAGTATCGGACATCAGATGCACATTCCTGCTGAAAAAGAACTGCTCGCGGCTCCTGTCATACCAGCCGTGCTCGGAAGAAAGCATGTTTTCATCTTTCCAGGCATTGGTGCCGGTGCCGAATGTAGCCATGGACAAGTCCGACTCGTATTTGAGGGTATTGGTCTTGATGAAAATGGAGTCGGTGAACATATTGACATCCGTCTCGAAATCGAAAGTCTTGATTTTCGAATCATACGTTCCTGTCTGGCTCTCGATTATCTGTCCGTCCTTGTCCCTCATGGCCCCTCCCCTGAAAAAGACGGCCACACTGTCTTTCGTGTTGTAATCCAGAAACCTCGTCCTCAGAGTGTTGTTGTCCTTGTCCTGGAGCTGGACCACATTTCCACGGAACTCCGCCAGATCCGTGTCTATGTAATATTTCATCTTCTCGCTCTGCAGCTCTGTCTGATCCTGTATGATACGGACGTTCCCGACAGCATCTATGACCCTTGTGTCGACATTCCACAGGGCAGTATCGCATAGAAGGTAAGTGTTGTTGTGAAGAAATCTCGCCGGGCCTACTATCTTCCTGTAATTCATCCCGTCTATCTCCAGGAGCTGGGCACTCTTTCCGCTTAACAGCCGCACGAGGCTGTCTTCCGGCTCTTCGGTCTGCCCCTGGGCAAGTATGCCAGGAGAAAACAGAAGAGCGGCAAGGGAAAGCAGTACAGTACAACAGGCCCTCATCATGGCTATTCTTCGGTTCTGATCTTGTCCATCCATTCCTCATGGGTGAACGGGCAATCCTTGAAAATAGGATCAATGACTATGTATGTCTCGGAGATTTTCTTTTTTATGAATTCGTCGATGGCATTCATTGCCCTTTCGTTCTGGGCCTGCTCCGACAGCATGGTGTAGTCCTCGGAGAATGAAGCAGTATGGGCAGGTATTATCTTGTCCACCTTTATTATCTTATAGACGGTATTGCCGGACCGTCCCTCATTGTCCCTGGACTCGAAAGGTTCGGAAATCTCGCCTTCCTTGAGATCCTTGATGGCATTGTAGTCCTCAGGCTTGAGCTGGTCTATCTCGAAATAGGAAGAGCCCGTACTGGGATCCGCCATCTGGCCTCCGTTTGTCCTGGTGGCAGGGTCCTGCGAATAGAACCTTGCGGCCAGGTCGAAAGACACCGCCCCGTTTGTAAGTTCCGTCTTGAGGCTGTCCAAGGTCTTGAAAGCCTTCTCCCTGTCCTCAGCCGTGTATTCAGGTTTCAGGAGGATATGCCTTGCATTGAACATGTCGCCCTTCTTCTCCAGCACCTCTATAATATGGAATCCGTCCGGAGTCTCGACTATCTGCGACACAATACCCGGCTTCAGAGCCATAGCCGCATCGGAAAACGCCGGCCAGAACACGGATTTGGATGCCATGCCGAGTTCCCCGCCCCTGCGTGCGCTTCCAGGGTCCTGCGAATATATCATGGCCAGGACGGAAAACTTCTCCCCGTTCATTATCCTTTCCCTGATCGCCAGAAGTCTTTCCTTCACTACCAGATTCGCAGCTTCCCGGTCAGGGTATATGCAGATCTGGCTCAGCTGGTATTTGATCGGGACTACAGGCAGGTCAAGAGAGTCCATCGCCTCCACATATTTCTGTACGTCGTACGGCGTCATCTCCGATACTGAAGAAGCCACATTCTGCTGCATCTGCTGTGTCAGGCTCTGGTCCTGCAGCGTCTGTCTCCATTCCTGGCGAAGGCGGTAAAGCGGCTTTCCGAAATATTTCTCGACATTCTCGTCACCTCCGAGCTGGGTCCTGATATTGTCCACCCTGTTCCTCAGTTCGGATTCCACCATATCATTGTTCACAGTCAGGGAATCCAGCCTGGCCTGTATCAGAAACAACTTTGCAGTCATCATCTGCTCCAGAAGTTCGCACCTGATATTCCTGTCCGAAGCCATTCCCTGCGCCCTCATGACCTGGACTTCCTCTTCTATCTGGGAGACGGATATCATCTCGTTCCCGACTACCGCCACAGTCTTGTCAATAATCCCGTCAGGATATTTCTGGGCTGATACAGGTGCCTGCAAGACCATGAAGGCCAATAAGGCAGCTAGAACTTTCATCTTTTCCATTGCCAATAATTTTCCGGCCCGTCCGGGGATGAGCCTTAGTAAATCACAAATTTTCCTTTTTCGCGCGCATCTTCCAGCAAGTCCTGTTCCAGACCGGTCACCAGCTGGTGGCGGCGGATACCGACAAGTATGCCTTTTATCTCCGCTTCGCAATATTCCAGCGGAAGAGGGTCGCCGGTTCCGACCATATCATAAATGTAGGCCATGTTCAGCTTGTCGTAGTCATTGTCCTTTATCTGGATGAACGAATTTCTGATTTTCGGCAGCAGGCTGTTGTAATCCGTACCGAAATCCGCGGCAAGTTCGCTTATCCTTATCCATCTGCCGCCATAGTCGGTATATCTGTCAGCCGAAACGTAAGCCAGGCTGTCCACGTAAATCATGTCCTCCACATTGTCGGAAGAGAGATTCTTCTTTATGGGTTCGACATTGGGGGAATCCGTGGATATCCTCAAGAACTTGGCCTTCACCATGGGCATGTCGGCTATGAACTTCTGCTTGTGGCTTTCATAATACTCTTCAATCTCGGACTCCGTCACGCTTGTATCCAGCCGTTCATTCACATAGCGCTGTTCATATCTGTATTTCAACACGGCCTTCCTATACTCTTCCAGCTCCTTGGACACATCCTTTTCCTGCTTGGACAGCTGTTCCTCGGCAATATCGGCATACACCAGGTCCGATGCCCAGGAATTGATATACTGCATCACGAGTTTCAGGCTGTCCTCGTGCGATGTACCGGAAGGAACCAGGGATTCCACCTCGCTCCGGCTGAGCTTGTGCTGGCCGACACGAGCTATGACCTTGTTGTCATTGCCGAAAAGCGACGAAATCGCCTCACACGATGAAAGCATCGGCAAGGCGACAATCATAATCATTACAGATGAAATCCAGCTTCTCATCCGCTCCTATCTTGAATAGTTCGGAGACTCCCTTGTAATCGTCACGTCATGCGGATGACCTTCCACGAATCCGGCATGGGTAATCCTGACGAATTTTGCAGAACGGAGCGCCTCGATATTACGTGC
>DVIP01000029.1 GCA_018711225.1 Candidatus Cryptobacteroides intestinipullorum
GCGCCGTGGGCCACTGTCGGAAAACCGGCATCCAGGGAAAGGAATGTCATCACTTCCCTCTCGCTGGACGCCAATACGCAGGAGAACTTCAACAGAAAACTCCTGGCCAAGTACAATGCCATCCGGGAAAACGAAGTGAAGTTCACCGAGTACTGCACGGATGACGCCGAATACCTTTTCGTGGCATTCGGATGTTCTTCCAGGATATGCGAGGCCACTGTCGACCTTCTTCGCGAAGAAGGTATAAAGGCGGGGCTTCTGAGACCGGTTACGCTCTTCCCTTTCCCTGAAAAGGAAATAGCAAGGCTTTCCGGACAGGTGAAAAGCATTATGAGTATAGAACTCAGTCTCGGCCAGATGGTGGAAGATGTAAGGCTTGCAGCCGACGGCCGGTGCCCGGTAGGATTTTACGGAAGGCAGGGAGGAAACATCTTCACCCCTGAAGAGATAGCGGAGGAGTTCAAGAGGTTCAACAATTTGAAATAAAGCGGAAATGGAGACATTGGATATAATAAAGCCGGAGAACCTGGTCTACAAGAAACCGGCCTTGCTCACTGACAATATAATGCATTACTGTCCGGGATGTTCCCACGGCACCGTGCACAAGCTTGTAGCCGAAGTGATAGAGGATATGGGAATACAGGACAAGACCATAGGAATAAGCCCTGTAGGCTGTTCCGTATTCGCATACAACTATATCGACATAGACTGGCAGGAAGCTGCGCACGGCAGAGCCCCGGCCCTGGCCACTGCCACCAAAAGGCTGTGTCCGGACAAATATGTGTTCACATACCAGGGGGACGGTGACCTCGCTTCCATAGGCACCGCCGAAATCATCCACGCCTGCAGCCGCGGGGAAAATATCGTGGTCATATTCATAAACAACGGCATATACGGTATGACAGGAGGCCAGATGGCCCCTACCACCCTGCTGGGCATGAAGACTTCGACCACCCCGTACGGCAGGGATGCCAGACTGAACGGCTTTCCTATCAAGATAACCGAGATGCTTGCCGCCCTGGACGGTACGGCATATATCACCAGACAGTCGGTGCACACCGCCGCAGCAGCCAGAAAGGCCAAGAATGCCATCAGGAAAGGCTTCGAGTACAGCGCAAAGGGTATCGGGCTGTCGTTTATAGAAATAGTCTCCACATGCAATTCAGGATGGAAGCTTTCTCCGGTAGAGGCCAACAAATGGATGGTGGAGCACATGTTTGAAAAATATCCTGTCGGGGATATAAAGGATGTATTGAAGTGATCATAACGCGCCGTCTGACGACGGGATCGCGGAAAAGAAACAAAAATATATGAAAGAAGAGATTATTATAGCAGGCTTCGGCGGCCAGGGAGTATTGTCAATGGGCAAGATTCTGGCATATTCAGCCATAATGCAGGATCTGGAAGTCACCTGGATGCCATCGTACGGACCGGAAATGAGGGGTGGTACGGCCAATGTGTGCGTCATAGTTAGCGACAGGAAAATAAGTTCTCCGATTATTACCAGGTATGATACGGCAATCATACTGAACCAGCAGTCGCTTGACAAATTCGAAAGCACGGTGAAACCGGGCGGACTCCTGATATATGACCCTAGCGGCATCACAAGATATCCGGAAAGGAAGGACATCACAATATGCTCCATAGATGCCATAGAAGTAGCTGCGGAACTCGGGAATCCGAAGGTATATAACATGGCGATATTAGGCGCGTACCTGCAGATGAAACCGTTCCTTGAAATGGAAAATGTGGTAAAGGGGCTCGGCAAATCCATACCGGCCCGCTACAGTGACCTCATACAAAAAAACAGGGATGCCATAGAAAAAGGAATGGAAAGAGTCAAAATCATTTCCGAAAGCAAATAATTATATTGATTTTTTATAGAAAATTGTTAAATTTGCTCAGTATTTTGCATAAGGGTTTGTATTATGCGTGAAGTTATCTGGAATGACATCCTCGAACTCATTTCTATATATGAGAAGACCAGAGACGAGCGCGATGCCATGAAAGGTGAACTTCAGCAGAAGGACGAAGCCATAGCGGAATACAGGGAGCAGATCAAAGAGTTGGAAAAACAGATAGATAACTTGAAACTCAAGAACGCATTCCTTTCTACGTCGGGAGATGAAGAGGCAAAAGAAAAGATAGACAGGATGATAAGGGAAATCGACAGATGCATTTCGTTGCTGGAGGGCTGATATGGGGCAGAAGATAACGATAAAGATTCTGGACAGGAAATTCCCCCTTGTCGCCGAAAGTCCTGAACAGGAAAGGGAAATCAGGGAGGCGGCGGAGAAAGTGGACGGAAAATACCGTGAGTATCTGCACAGATTTCCCGGGAAAAGTGCGGTGGAGATTCTTTCTTTCGTGGCGCTGAACGGATTTGTCAGAATAGCGGAACTGGAGAAAGAGATGGAAATGCACGAAAAGGACATGGAAAGTCTTCATGCCAGACTGAGAAGTTATCTTGAAGATATTGGAAAGAAAGACAGCCGTTAGTTACTTATTTGCTGAAATCTACAATTGTACAAAGTAACCGAGTACACTCGAATGGGGATGACGGACCTAGGTGACCCGAAAGGGGATTCCGCTTCGGCGGGACGGAGGATATCAGAACCACTTTTCGGAACTCAAATCTTATTTTTATAGGATTTTCTGAAAATTCTAACTGACGGCTTTTTTGAATACGACAGGTCAGCTCCAGTGCTGGCCTGTCATTTTTTTGACTGCCGGCGGCCGAAGAAATTGAAACATTGATTTATTATATAAAATTATGGAAATATTATTTTACATATTGGCGGTGTTGGCAGGTGCGGCTGTCGCGCTGGGAATCTATATTCCGGTACGGAGATATATGCTGAACGGACAGAAGGAAGACATTATCAGAAAAGCAGAAATAGAGGCTGAAAACATAAAGAAGGAAAAGATTTTCCAGGCCAAGGAGAAGTTCCTGCAGCTGAAGACCGAACACGAGCAGTACATAAACGAGAAGACAAAGCAGCTCCAGGACAGCGAATCCAGGCTCAAACAGAAGGAGAACAGCCTTAACCAGCAAAATTCGGAACTCGGAAGGAAAAACCGCGAGGCAGACGCCATCAGGGAAAACCTGAAGAACCAGGTGGAGATAGCCACCAAAAAGGCGGATGAGTACGAAAAACTGCGCCAGGAAGCCATCAGACAGATAGAGAACATCGCCGGGATGACAGCTGCCGAGGCCAAGAACCAGCTGATGGAAAACATGAAGGCAGAGGCCAGGAGCCAGGCACAATCCTACATCAATGATGTCATGGATGATGCCCGCATGAATGCCACCAAAGAAGCCAAACGAATAGTAATCAACACTATACAGAGAACAGCCACCGAGACAGCCATCGAGAATGCCGTAACGGTGTTCAATATCGAAAGCGATGAGATAAAGGGACGCATCATCGGCCGCGAAGGAAGGAATATCAGGGCGCTCGAAGCGGCTACGGGAGTGGAAATCGTGGTAGACGACACACCTGAGGCCATTCTGCTTTCGGCCTTTGACCCGGTAAGGCGGGAAGTGGCCAGGCTTGCGCTCCACCAGCTGGTAGTGGACGGACGTATACACCCGGCAAGAATCGAGGAAGTGGTGGCCAAGGTCCAGAAGCAGCTTGAGGACGAAATAATGGAGACAGGAAAGAGGACATGCATAGATCTGGGCATACACGGAATGAACATCGAGCTTGTGAAGCTGATAGGAAGGATGAAATACCGTTCTTCATACGGACAGAACCTTCTCCAGCACTCTCGTGAAGTAGCCAATATCTGCGCCACCATGGCATCCGAACTCGGACTCAATCCGAAACTGGCCAAGAGAGCAGGACTGCTCCACGACATAGGCAAGGTATCGGACGAGGATCCGGAGCTTCCGCACGCAATCCTCGGAATGAAGCTCGCCGAAAAATACAAGGAAAAGCCGGAAGTATGCAACGCCATCGGCTCGCATCATGAGGAAGTGGAAATGACCTCGATAATATCCCCTCTCGTAATGGTAGGTGATGCCATATCGGGAGCGCGTCCAGGTGCACGCAGGGAAGTCATCGAATCATATATCAAGAGACTGAAGGACATGGAAGGCATCGCCCAGTCATACAAGGGAGTCACCAAGAGCTACGCAATCCAGGCCGGACGCGAGCTTAGGGTGATTGTGGGTGCAGAACAGGTAAGCGACCAGGAGGCTGAATCCCTGTCAGGAGAAATAGCAAGAAAGATTCAGGAGGAAATGGTATATCCGGGACAGGTCAAGATCACTGTCATAAGGGAGACCAGGTCCGTAGCATTCGCCAAATAGTTTTTCCGGTCCCGTGAGAGGGCCGGACCGATAAAAACCCCAATTGTTTACGCAGATGAAAACGATTTTGAAACTGGCATTCCTGCTCGCAGCGGTCTTTGCATCCGCTGATCTTTCCGCCCAGGCCGTGACGGCTCCGGAAAAGACCATTGAATGGACAATATCGCAGGAAAACCACAAAGGAAAGACATCCATCGTATTTACAGGAAAGATTGCTGAAGGCTGGCACACGTATGATACAGACAGCGAAATGTATCCGTGCGCCGTTGAATTTTCGGAACTGGAAGGCTGCACCCCTGTCGGAGGGCTTTATGCCCTGACCGAAAGCACGGACTATGAGGGAGAAGCCGTTTTCTTCGATGAAGTCAAGTTCGCCATCGACATGGAAGTGACCTCGCCTGACGCAGTGGCGAAGGGGGAACTGACATGGATGTGCTGCACGGACATCACATGCGCCGCACCGGAGTTCCTGGCTTTTGAAATGCCTCTCGAAGGAAAGGATGCCGCTGCCGCAGGCTCTTTATGGGCTCTCATAATCGAAGCGATATTATGGGGATTCGCCGCGCTTCTGACTCCATGCGTGTTCCCTATGGTGCCTATGACAGTGTCCTTCTTCCTTAAAGGATCGTCCACACCTGCCGCAGGAAGATTCAAGGCGGCCATGTACGGGCTGTTCATCGTGCTCCTGTACACCGTGCCTATTTCCCTGATAATACTTATCACCAGGATTGTGGGAGGTGACGCCGTTACGGCCGACATATTCAACTGGCTTGCCACGCACTGGATTCCGAACATCATATTCTTCGTAGTATTCATGGTGTTTGCGGCGTCATTCTTCGGTGCATTCGAAATAGTCCTTCCGACTTCTCTGGTCAACAAGTCGGACAAACATTCCGACAAGGGAGGTCTGATCGGGATTTTCTTCATGGCCCTTACGCTCGTGCTGGTTTCATTCTCCTGCACCGGACCTATTGTCGGCACAGTGCTCATCAAGTCCACGGAAGGAGAGTTCTGGACTCCGATGGTCACGATGCTCGCATTCTCGGTAGCATTCGCACTGCCGTTCACCTTACTTGCACTCTTCCCTTCCCTTCTGACCAAACTCAAGAGCGGAAGCTGGATGAACACGGTGAAGGTTGTCCTCGGATTCATAGAGGTCGCCCTGGGATTCAAGTTCCTGAGCGTGGCCGACCAGACATACCACTGGGGACTTCTGGACCGCGAAGTATACCTGGCCATATGGATAGTCACTTTCTCGCTGCTCGGAATGTACCTGCTCGGCAAATTGAGATTCGCCCATGACACACCTTCCGACCATGTGTCCGTGAAAAGGCTGGCAGCCGCCATCGCCGTATTCTCATTCGTCGTATACATGATTCCGGGAATGTTCGGTGCGCCTCTCAAGGCTCTGTCAGGCTATCTGCCACCTATCACCACCCAGGATTTCGTACTGGGTAGCAATACGGTATCTGCAGCAGGACAGTCCCAGGCATCCGATACAGGTTCAAACAAATATGATTTGCACCTGCCTCTCGGACTTTCCGGATACTTCAGTCTGGAAGAGGGACTTGCTGCGGCAAAGGAAGCCGGGAAACCGGTATTTGTAGACATCACCGGGCACGGATGTGTAAACTGCCGCGAGATGGAGTCAAGGGTATGGAGCGATCCACAGGTTCTGGAAATGCTCATGAATGACTACATCGTCGTCGCCCTGTATACCGATGACAAGATGAAACTGGACGAAGAGGACTGGGTCACCACTGAAAGCGGCGACGTGCTGAAGGAAATGGGCAGGGCCAATTCCTATATCGTCAGAACCATGTTCGGAGTGAATGCCCAGCCGAATTATGTGCTTCTCTCGCCGGAAGGCGAACTTCTGGGACCTGTCAGGGGCTACGATCTCAGTATACCCGGATTCGTGGATTTCCTGGAGTCCGGACTTGAGAATTTCAGGATGACGGCCGGAAACTGACTTCTGGCCCACCCGGAAGGGGCTGTGTCAAAATGAATGTTTTGATGCAGCCACATTAAGGTGTGTAAGAATTAGCAAAATGCAAGGCATTGAGGATGAGGGCGACAGGAGTTTACTGTTGTAAATGACTTAGCCCGAATTCCGAAAATAACGCAGCAGTTTGCAATTATGACACACCGTCGTAAAACACAACTAACCACCAATAACACCGATTCCATGAAAACAATCAGGCGTCCTGAGGACCTGGACAGCCTCAGGAAAAAAGCTGCCGGCAGCCTGGCACTTCGCGAAGAAAGCGACAGGCAGACTGACGGACAATGCACCGGACTTGCTTCCGGAACCGGACACATACAGATTCTGATATGCGGAGGTACGGGATGCAGAGCCTCGTCGAGCCAGCTTATCTGCAGCCAATTCCATGAAATCCTGGAAGAACTGCATCTTGAAGACCGCGTGGATGTCATCACTACCGGATGTTTCGGCTTTTGCGAAAAGGGGCCGGTAGTGAAAATCATACCGGACAACACCTTCTACACCCAGGTCTCCCCGGATGATGCGCGCGAAATCGTCACTGAACATATCGTAAACGGCCGGAAAGTCGAAAGGCTCCTGTACACGGACCCAAAGACAGGACTCCATGTCAGCGATTCCAAGCACATGGACTTCTACCGGAAGCAGATGCGCATAGCCTTGAGAAACTGCGGCTTTATTGATCCTGAAAATATTGAGGAATACATTGCCAGGGACGGGTATTCGGCTCTGGCCTGCTGTCTGTCGGGAAAGACTCCTGAAGAAGTCATCGAAGAAATAAAGCGCTCCGGACTGAGGGGGCGCGGAGGCGGAGGCTTCCCTACCGGCAGAAAATGGGAGTTCGCGAGGAAAAGTCCGGGAGACGAGAAATACGTGGTATGCAATGCCGATGAAGGGGATCCCGGGGCATTCATGGACAGGTCCATAATGGAAGGAGACCCGAATTCCATAGTGGAAGCCATGGCGATTTGCGGATATGCGATAGGTGCATCCAAAGGTCTGGTCTATATCCGTGCGGAATACCCTCTGGCCATACACAGGCTCAAGACAGCCATAGGCCAGGCAAGAGAATACGGTTTCCTCGGAGACGACATGCTGGGAAGCGGATTCAGTTTCGATATAGAAATACGCTACGGTGCCGGGGCTTTCGTATGCGGAGAAGAGACGGCCCTGATACATTCCATGGAGGGCTGCAGGGGCGAGCCTACCATGAAGCCGCCATTCCCTGCGGAATCCGGCTATCTGGGCAAGCCTACCAATGTGAACAATGTGGAGACGCTGGCCAATATACCGGCCATACTCACCCGCGGGGCGGAATGGTTCTCGTCAATCGGCACGGAAAAGTCAAAGGGAACGAAGGTTTTCGCCCTGGCCGGCAAAATTAACAATGTCGGGCTCATCGAAGTTCCCATGGGGACGACCCTTCGCGAAGTCATATACGAAATAGGCGGTGGCATAAAGGACGGAAAGAAATTCAAGGCCGTGCAGACAGGGGGCCCGTCGGGAGGCTGCCTCACGGAAAAGCATCTGGACATACCCATCGACTTCGACAATCTGCTGGCAGAAGGTTCCATGATGGGATCCGGCGGAATGATTGTAATGGACGAAGACGACTGCATGGTGTCTGTAGCCAGATTCTATCTGGAATTTACCGTGGAGGAATCCTGCGGCAAATGCACGCCTTGCAGAATCGGAAACAAGAGGCTTCTCGAGACACTGGACAAGATTACCGGAGGGAAAGGCACGGAAGAAGACCTGAAGACACTCTCGGTTCTGGGACGCGTGATAAAAGACACTGCGCTCTGCGGACTGGGGCAGACATCTCCGAACCCGGTACTGTCCACACTCAGGCATTTCCACGATGAATATGTGGAACATGTCAGGGATCACAAATGCAGGGCCCGGCAGTGCAAGGCCCTTCTCACATACAGCATAGACAACAAGCTGTGCATCGGGTGCCATCAGTGCGCAAGGAACTGTCCTGCAGAAGCCATCATCGGAGATGTAAGGAAGCCGCATATTATTAATCCGCAGAAATGCATAAGATGCGGCATGTGCCTGGCAAGATGCAAATTCAAGGCAATATCAGTCAGCTGACAGAGATTCAAACGCCTAAAGACCAAGTCATGGAAGAGAGACAGATAACACTACAGATAGACCACCATTTCGTCACTGTGCCGGAAGGCACCACTATCCTGGAAGCGGCCAGAAAAATAGGAATAGACATCCCGACCCTGTGCCATATTGATCTCAAGGGGACATGCATCAGGAACACTCCTGCCTCATGCAGGATATGCGTGGTCGAAGTGGAAGGACGGAAGAACCTTGCTCCGGCGTGCGCCACCAGGTGTACGGAAAACATGGTAGTCAGGACCAGCACCCTGAGGGTGATGAATGCCAGGAAAATCGTGGCGGAACTTATCCTGTCAGACCATCCGAACGAGTGCCTGACATGTCCCAAGGCCGGTTCGTGCGACCTCCAGAACCTGGCTCTCCGCTTCAATATCAGGGAAATGCCTTTCAACGGCGGAGAACTCTCCCCTCGCAAAAGGGAATATACCGCATCCATTGTCCGGAACATGGACAAGTGCATTTTCTGCCGCAGATGTGAAAGCGTCTGCAATGAAGTTCAGACCGTAGGTGCACTGGGCGCGATAAGGCGCGGATTCAACACCACAATAGCCCCTGCATTCGACAAGATGATGTCAGAAAGCGAGTGCACATACTGCGGACAGTGCGTAGCCGTCTGCCCGGTAGGTGCATTGACCGAGCGCGACCACACCAACAGACTGGTCGAGGATCTGGCGGATCCTGAAAAGACCGTAATAGTGCAGACAGCCCCTGCGGTAAGGGCTGCAATCGGAGAAGAATTCGGGCTTCCGGCCGGAACACTTGCTACCGGAAAGATGGTAGCAGCGCTGAGGGAACTCGGATTCGACTACGTTTTCGACACGGATTTCGCGGCTGATCTCACTATAATGGAAGAAGGCGCCGAGATGCTGGACAGGCTCACCAGATACATGGACGGGGACAAAAGCGTAAGGCTGCCGATACTGACATCCTGCTGCCCTGCCTGGGTGAATTTCTTCGAACACCAGTTCCCGGACATGCTGGACATACCGTCCACAGCCAGGTCTCCGCAGCAGATGTTCGGCTCGATAGCCAAGACATGGTGGGCCGAAAAAACGGGAATACCGCGCGAGAAGCTTGTAGTGGTGTCCATTATGCCGTGCCTCGCAAAAAAATACGAATGCGACAGGGAGGAATTCAAGACTGACGGCAATCCTGACGTGGACTATTCCATCACTACAAGGGAACTGGCGAGGCTCATCAAAAGGGCCAATATCAGTTTCACACTGCTTCCAGACATGGAATTTGACATGCCTCTCGGAGCATCCACGGGAGCAGGCGTGATTTTCGGGACTACCGGAGGCGTGATGGAAGCGGCATTGAGAACTGTATACGAACTGTATACAGGCAAACCTTTGGGAAACGTCAATTTCCAGGCTGTCAGAGGTATGGCAGGAGTCAGACGGGCCACAGTAGATCTGGACGGATTCGAACTGAATGTCGGCATCGCGCACGGTCTGGGCAATGCGCGCCGCCTGCTTGAAGACATCAGACACGGAAGAAACGAATACCACGCCATCGAAATCATGGCTTGTCCGGGAGGATGCATAGGAGGAGGCGGACAGCCACTGCATCACGGACATTCGGAGATTCTATATGCCAGAGCCAATGCCCTGTACCGGGAAGATGCAGGAAAGACCATACGCAAGTCCCATGAAAATCCATATATCAGGACCCTGTATGAGGAATTCCTGGGAAAACCGCTCAGCGAAAAGGCCGAACACCTGCTCCATACTCACTATTTCAACAGATCCTGCTAATCATAAAAGAGAAATACCATGTCAGACACCAGATTGCCATGCGATATCGCCGACAAGATAAACGAAATATGCCAGAAACATGGAGACAATCCAAGGGAACTGATAAACATACTCCATGAAGCTCAGCATATCCTGGGCTACCTGCCGGAAGAAATGCAGCGCATGATAGCCGGCAGACTGGGCATACCGGCATCGAAAGTCTACGGAGTAGTCACCTTCTATGCCTTCTTCACCATGACTGCCAAAGGGAAATATCCTATTTCAGTCTGCATGGGGACAGCCTGCTATGTCCGCGGTTCTGAAAAACTGCTGGAGGAATTCAAGCGCGTCCTCGGGATAAATGTCGGGGAGACCACGCCGGACGGAAAATTCTCCCTCGACTGTCTCAGATGCGTAGGGGCCTGCGGACTGGCTCCCGTAGTGATGATAGGCGACAAAGTTTACGGGAGGATGCAGCCCATAGATGTGAAACACATCCTGGACAGTCTGGAGTGAGTCATACCCGACAGGTTCAGACTTTTCTGAAACCGGGGATATCCACCTTGTCCAGTATACCCGTCAGCCACGCGATAGCCAGGCCGTAATTGGTGACCGGGACACCCTGTCTGCAGACAGATGAAATTCTGGACATGACATGCTTCCTGCCGAACATGCATGCACCGCAATGTATAACCAGGTCATAGGATGATATATCTTCGGGGAAATCGTCCCCCGATACGATGTCCGTCCTGAGTCCGGAACCGAAATATTTCTTCAGCATTGCCGGCAGTTTCACGCGCCCTATGTCCTCATTCGTCGGGACATGAGAGCAGGCTTCCGCTATAAGCACTCTCGAATCAGGTCCCAGAGAGGACATCCTGCGTGTCCCGTCCATGAAAATCCCGATATCTCCCTTATACGCGGCAAACAATATTGAAAATGATGTCAGTCGGCTGCTGCCAGGCTTAAGTTTCCAGACTTTAGCGAAAACCTGCGAATCGGTAATAATCAGATCGGGTGGCGAAGACAGCCGGCCGAGAGAGGCTTCCATCGTGTTTTCATTGCAGCACACCACTGTACATCCCTTGTCCAGGAGTTCCCTGATTGTCCGGACCTGAGGAAGTATAAGGCGGCCCTCCGGAGCCTCATTGTCCTGGGGCATCACCAGCATGACGGAATCGCCCGGTCCGGCCAGCTCCCCGGTCAGGGTGCCTGAATTCCGGATCCCGACAGAAACCTCCTTTAAAGCCTCCAGGACACCGGACAGTCCCTCCCCGGTAACAGCACTGAAAAATATCGGACTCCGTCCCGCCGTTCTTTCCACCGTCCCGGTTATCATCCTCTCCTTTCCGGGAATATCACATTTCCCTATCACGGGAATGACCGGAATATTCCCGTTTTTCAGAAAGGAAATCCATTCAAGTTCCAATTCGTCGCAATCGGTGAGCAGAACTATGGCAATATCGGTCCCGTCCACGGTTTTCCTGGTCATGGCCACCCTTTTCCGTCCAAGCTCTCCGTCGAGGTCATCAAACCCGGCTGTATCGACAAGGACACAGGGACCGATTCCCGGTATTTCAAGAGCCTTGCGTACAGGGTCAGCCGTAGTGCCGGGTTCATCAGACACTATTGACATTTTCTGAGACAAAACGGCATTGAAGAGAGAAGACTTTCCGCTGTTGGTCTTCCCGAAAATCGCTATCTTAAGTTTCTCGGAAGAGACGATATTTTTCATAAAATACTATTAGCCAATAATATACAGTATCACAACCTGAAATCCCGGACTCCGGACAATATCTTTTCCAAATGTCCGGCGACCAAAAGGCGCAGCTTGCCGTCAGGCATTGCCTCCAGTTCCTTCCTGATGACAGCAAGTCCTTTCTCCCTGGTCTTGGCCGAAGCATAGTCTTCAAGATATTCCATAAGGGTCATCATCGCATTCGGCTGACAGCATGAGGCTATCTTTCCTGTCTTCACCAGTGACATGAACCGGTCTCCCGTACGGCCCTCCCTGTAGCATGCCGTGCAGAAACTCGGTATATGCCCCTTGTCCAGCAGCCATCCGACCACCTCGTCCAGGGTGCGCCTGTCCCGGATATCGAACTGGGCCGTATCTTCCCGGCTTCCTCCGTCTGCATCCGCATAGCCTCCGACACTGGTCCTTGAACCGCCGCTGATCTGGGATATGCCCAGTTCCAGAACTTTTTCCCTGACAGCCTCGGATTCCCTCGTGGAAATAATCATGCCCGTGTACGGTACAGCAAGACGGATGACAGCTATGATCCTGCAGAAAATGTCGTCCGGAACGGCATTCGGGAATTTTCCTGCATCAATATCCGACGCAGGGCAGATTCTCGGGACACTTATTGTGTGGGGTCCGACACCGAATCTGGCTTCAAGATGTTCCGCATGCATCAGAAGCCCGGTCAGATCGTATCTGTATGTGTCCAATCCGAAAAGCACCCCGATCCCCACATCGTCGATTCCACCCTCCATGGCCCTGTCCATGGCTTCCGTGTGCCAGGCGTAATCGCTTTTGGGTCCGCTCGGATGCAGTTTTACATAGGCAGACTTGTTATAGGTCTCCTGGAAAAGGATATAAGTCCCTATTCCGGCAGACTTCAGTTTCCGGTAGTTCTCCACGGTAGTGGCGGCAATATTGACATTTACACGCCTTATCGCCCCGTTCCGGTGATGCGTGGAATATATTGTCCTTATGGATTCAAGAACATATTCTATAGGATTATTGACCGGATCCTCCCCTGTTTCTATGGCAAGTCTCTTGTGTCCCATATCCTGAAGAGCGATTACTTCCCTGCGTATATCTTCCTGGGTAAGTTTCCTGCGTGGAATAAGACGGTTCTGCACGTGATAGGGACAATATACGCAGCCGTTTACGCACCAGTCCGAAAGATACAGCGGAGCGAACATGACTATGCGGTTCCCGTAAAACCTGCGCTTTATTTCCCTGGCCATCGAAAACATGCGCTCCGTAAGGTCCGGTTCGTCACATTCCATAAGTACCGCCGCTTCCCGGTGCGTCAGTCCCCGGCATTTTTCCGCCTTGTCCAATATCCGCTCTATCATCTGCCTGTCATTCCTGTGCAGCGCAGCATATTCCACTGATGCCCTGATTTCCCCGTCCGAAATGAATATCTCCGCGTACGGCGAAGACGGGTCATAATGGACCTTATCTGTCGTTGTCTCCATAATCTCCTATTTTCCAAGAAATTTCATATCCTATTCCCTTAAGCCTGCTTTCCAGCAATCCTATTCCATCCAAAGACTCGGCTCCCGAACATGCTTTCCCGTCATACAAGGAATAGTTTTCCCGTTCCCGGTGTGGCGTGATATTCGGCATGACAACGTTTGCCCCGGCCAGTACAGCCTTTTCCCGGCCTTCCGGAGAAATAGTAGCCAATGCAGTCGTGGCAGGAATCATTGCCTCCGGAAACATGAGCCTGAAAATGGAAACAAGCCTCAATGCCAGTTCCATGGCCGCTTCCCTTCTGCCCAGCCCCGGAATAATTCCGGTTCCGGTATTCCAAAATCCTGAAAAGACCGTATCGGCATGTGGAATAAAGGGGCCGAGTCCAATCATCTCCGGACGGAAGTCCCTGATGAAAAGTATGTCCTCCAGTATATTCTCCAGCGTCTGGTAAGGACTTCCCGTCATAATACCCGTACC